>JBARBE010000446.1:0-4559 GCA_049792735.1 Candidatus Acidiferrum sp. | reverse complement strand
CCCCAAGCCTATTGTCATTCCGAGCGAAGCGACCGAAGGTTCCGACCTTGTCGGAAGGAATCTGCTTTGATGCCCTTGCTTTCACCACCCCAATCATGAAACGCGCTCAAGCAATCACTCTCGGCGTCGACATCGGCGGCACAAAAGTAGCCGCAGGCCTGGTCGACGCCGACGGCACGATTCTTTTTCAAACGCGCGTGCCCATGCCCGCGCGAGGAAGCGCCGTCGAAGGTTTCGCCGCCGTGCAATCCGCAATCGAGAGCGTTCTTGCGGCGCGGCCCGAAGTCCGATCCAATTTGACGAGCATCGGAATTTGCGCTCCTGGTCCTCTCGATCCTGCCAGCGGAGTCATTCTCAATCCTCCGAACGTGCCCTGCTGGCGCAATTTTCCTCTCGCCGCCGAAATCCAGTGCGTCTTCGGCCTTTCCGCGCGCCTGGATAATGATGGAAACGCCGCCGCGCTCGCCGAAGCCCTCTGGGGCGCCGGAGTTGGCTATCGCAACGTCTTTTACGCCACACTAGGCACCGGCATCGGCACCGGCATCGTTTTCGACCGCAGAATTTATCACGGCCGCACCGGAAGCGCCGCCGAAGGCGGCCACGTCACCATCGACTACCACGGCCCGAAATGCGGCTGCGGAAAACGCGGCTGCATCGAAGCCCTGTGTTCCGGCCCGGCCATCGCGCGCCGCGCCAAAGAACGCCTCCTGAACTCCCCGCCCTCCAAATCGCTGACCTCCGAATCGCCCCGCTCTGAATCACAAAGTCCCGAATCACAACGTTCCGAATCACAAAGCACCAAATCGCAAACCGCGAAATCTCTCCGCGCCGAACCGGGCGAGCCCGGAGGTAAAATCCTCGCTCTGGCTGGCGGCAATCCGGACGCCATCAACGCAGAAATTGTGGCCGAAGCCTATCGCGAGGGCGATCCGCTTGCCGCCGAAGTCCTCCGGGAAACCGCCGATTTGCTGGCAGTGTGGGCCGGGAACGTCATCGACTTGCTCGAACCGGACGTCTTCATTTTTGGCGGTGGTCTGTCGCAACTCATGAGCAGCTTCTTCCCCCGCATCCGCGAACAGTTGCCAAATTGGTGCGTGAACCAGCGCTTCGCCGAAATTCCCCTGCTCCTGGCAAAATACGGCTCCGACGCCGGAATCGCCGGCGCCGCCGCCCTCTGCCGCAGTTAAAGAAACGGTTCGGACGGTTGGCGCGGAGACAACCAAGTCCGCCATTTTCGCCTTAGGTTTTGATTTCTGGGGGCGCAGCTCGCATCAAAAAGGGGAAAACCACCCCTGCGCCGCCCCTTGTTCAGATGGTAGCCGCGTCGGCCCAAGGCTAACGGAGCCGCCGAGATCAAAGGTTGACGAACACTGGGCATGTATGGTGCCGGGCCGGACTGTCTTTCAAGCTCCGACGCTACTCCCTTGACCAGCTCATTCAGTCCAGTGATAACGTAAATCTTTATTTATTTCTGAACTGTGCTGTTGACATTAGAAGAAAAGAGGAGCGTACTCTGTCTCACTAAGCGGGACGCGCCGTGCTGAAACACGAACGCGCCCCTGTGCAATCCGAGCCGATAAAGAGGAAACCCGGATGCCCGCTGCGATTCTACCTCACCACGTCTGTCCCACAATCCTTTCGACAAGGAGCGATATATGATCCGGTGTGCAGCCGTACTTATTCTATTCGTGTTTGCGCTTGGAGCTTCGGCGCAGACTCCCCCACAACACCAACACACGCTAACAGTACCCAACCTGATCGACGGTGCGGTTCACCCCGAACTGATTCCAGATTCGCTCGCGTATCGCCTGTATCTCCTAACAATGGCGACAGGCCCGAATCCCACTGAAAGTGAACAAATGCGCCAGCATGTGCACATCATGAGAACCGGCCTCTTGGATACGGACCAACGGACTTTAATAGACATCCTCTCCGACTTCAGGTCGAGATATGACGCGCTCGTGAACGAATACAACAGCTCCGCTATGGCGGCCAACGCTCGCAGTGAGAGTACGGACGCCCAGCCCTTGCTGAGGAAGCTCGATGACCTCGTGCAGTCCACTCGTGACAGCATCAGCGCGCGGCTGTCAACCCAAGGCGCGGCAAAGCTGCACGCCTTCGTAGTATCGGAAAAGAAGAATATGAAAATCACGGGGGGAAACCAATGAACCGCTTTGCCATTTTTCTATGGGGATCATTGATGTTGCTGTTGGGCTGCGGCGCAGCCCACGGCCAAGGCTGTTTCCAAGCGAACTTCGGCGTTTACACCAGCGTCGCGCGAGATGGTAATAACATCAACACTGCGGTTACAATAACCGGGTACACCACAATACATTGCAACATGGCAAGCGCGACGCACAAAGTAGCGGCACAGAACGTCATTTCCGGCACGGGAGGCTGGACCTACTCAGGGTCTAGCTGCCCGAGCTGCTACTTCGGTGTAACAGGTTACGACACATTCGTCGGCGTCCCGGGCGTGCTATACCTCTGGGACTGGGACGGCGAAGCCATCTGCAGCATCGTCGGTCCATTTTTTAGCAACGGCAACAATGGAAGCATCCCAGGCTGTCTCGTACCCTCAACAGAGGAAACCGACGATATAGGATGGAACGGCGGGATCGACCGCGAGCAGTTCGACATGACCTTGAGTGACACAGCTGCAGACGGTTTCGACAACCACTACGTGCAGGAATACACCGTTACACCCGGAACGAACGCGTGCTGGTGGTCCACTTCGGGGCTTGTGCAAAATCCGGGTACCCAAAACGCGTCGTGGACAGTGGGAACCGTCGGCGGGAACGCGGAGCACAACCACTGGGGGTATGATGAGATCGGGTGGAACGTAAGTGACCTGGACAACATAATCAGGAACGGGCCTGGTCACGGAGTCGTGTTTCCCTGCACGATAACGATCTATCAAGGAATGCAGATAGAGTGCGACGCCAACACCTGGTGGGACTACCGGACGGACGTTATCACCATTACAGTCAACAACAACCCAGAAAACACTGAAACGAACTGCCGGGATGAAGCGGCGGACCCGGACAACTGTGGCCTGCCCGTTAACTTCACGTATCGAAGGGGAAAGCAGTCCACCTGGTGGGCACGCATTCTGAAGGTCCCGCCGGGGTCACCGCCGCAATCAGCGTTAGCGAAGGGGGCGAGATAACATGAAAAGGATACTTGTCCTTTGCGTTCTGCTTGTCGGCGTTGGTTCGTTCCTCCTGGCGCAATCCCCGGCAAAGCCGTCTTTTATGAGCGCCGCTCTTATTCAACACAACGGGAGTTCTGGGGTCTTGACCGCAAATTTCCCCAGACCTCTGTCGCAAGCAATCGAGGCGATCAGCCAAGAGTATGGCTGGCTCATCGATTATGAGGACCCGCCGTACCATAGTCATTTTGATTTAGTCGATGACACGGACCCCACCTGGCGCGCGAACCATCCGACTGCAAAGGGCGTGGTGCGGGTTTCCGGCAGCTTCTTTCAGAGTACTTTCCCCGAACCCTCGACGATTACTACGGGGGATGCGGACGAGCAGGTGCTACAAAAGCTGGTTGCCGACTACAATGCGAGCGGTAATCCCGGCAAATTCGTCGTTCGCAAGGAAGCCGACGGGAGATATGCCGTCATCGGCGTATCGAGAAAAGATGAAAATGGGCGAGACGAAGCAGTCAACGCCCTGCTCGATACGCCTATCAGCTTTCCGGTGCAGCAACGGGACGCTGAGGCGACCCTTCGGTTGATCGTAGACACACTATCTACCGACACCGGTGTGAAAGTCTATTTGGGCACAATTGGGCTATCGAGCAATCCGCTGCAAGAGGCGACACTTACTATCGGCGGCTCAAATGTCCCAGCGCGAACGCTACTCTTGCAAGCATTAGACGGCGTAAGCAGCACGAGTCCCCACTTTCGAGGAATCTTCGTCTGGAACTTTCTCTTCGACGCGGATACGAATGCATTTTGGCTTCGTCTCCGTTCAGCAACAAAGACTGTAACGGACGCGAACGGGCGGCAAGAGGTTCAGTTCATCCATCATCCGCGTAACTGACGAGCACAACCTGGGAAACCTGGGGGAAACCTGGGGGAAACCTGGGGACAGACGGGACGTTTTCTAATTATCTGGAACGCTGTATATACTTCGAGTCGCGACCAGCATCTTCTAAGAATGCGTCAACGTTTCGTCTATCCCCAAATTTCCCAGCGATCAGAGGACGTAAGGCACCAAGGCAGCCGTCTGACGAGCATAGGTGGCATACGCCTCGCCGAACTGGGAACGCATCCACTGTTCCTCCATGCGCAGCTTGAGCCACAACGCGAGGAAGACGAGAACGAAAGCGATGACCCCGCGCACTTGGGAGACCGCAATCGCCATACCAAGGAAACCGGTCAGAATGCCGGTGTAGATGGGGTGACGGGCCACGGCATAGGGACCGCTGGTGATCAGCTCGTGGCCCTCCTTAATGGCCACGGAGCGGCTCCAGTTGCGGCCGAGGTGCTCGCGCGCCCAGACGGCGAACAGCAGGCCGGCGATGGTGACGCCAGCTCCCAACCAGAA
>JBARBE010000445.1:0-13083 GCA_049792735.1 Candidatus Acidiferrum sp. | reverse complement strand
GGCGCGCCGTTTTGGATTCCCAGGCCTTGCGGAGGCCCTCGCGTTGTTTGAGGACAGAGGATTTGGCTTCGTCGAAGCTCGAGTAAACCTTGGTGCCTTTGATGGTGTTGCAGGGAGAGCAGCAGGCAACCAGGTTGGCGGGATCCTTTTTGCCTTTGCGGGCGCGAGGATGGACAAAATCAACGCGCATGGCGAGAGCGTTTTCAAAGCTGGCGCGGCCGTCGAGGCCGCAGTACTGGCAACGATAATCGTCGCGTTCGAGAATCTTAAGACCTTCTTGAACCGACACCGGGGACTCAACCAGGGAAAATGTTGCAAGGCTTAATGGCATGGGTACCTCCAAAGCGGAAATCATCGAAAACAGGCGGGAGATTGCGACTTCCACTTTCTAGAAGAAAAACACTAGGACAGCGGGAGTATGCTGTCAAGCATGGCGGGGCGGAACGAGAGGCGCCATCTGTGGAGGGACAATGAGATACGACTTTCTTGTGGAGACGTACGAAACCGAACGGGTGAAAGTCGTGAGCGTGTGGAGCGAATTTCGCGATGGGGAGTTGGAGTTTCGGCCAAATCCGAAGGATGCGCGGGGCAGGAGCGTTCACGAACAGATGGTGCATCAATGCGTGAGCGAGGATTTGTGGTTCCGTAGCATGCTGGCAATCGAGGCGGGCGCGCCGCCCTTGCCGGCGCAGGAGACGCGCCTCGAATTCATCAAGTGCTATACGGGATTCAGCGGGAAGCGGCTGGAGGCTTTGCGCGCGAAAGACGAAGCTTGGTTTGAGGGCGGGACGAAGTTTTTCGATGTTGCGCGATCGCGGGCCTGGGTCCTGACGCGGCGCATCGCGCACACCGCGCATCATCGCGGCCAGCAGATGGCCATGCTGAGAATGCTGGCGCACGATCTGCACAGCAATTACGGGCCTACGGCGGATACCGGTGGCCTGATGCAGAATCATGCGCCCACGATTTACGCTTATCCGAGCCTCGAGACGCTGCTGCAGAGCGAGGCAAGCGGCGGGCACAAGAGCGCGTTGCCGGGCGGCGGAGGAAAGCCGGTGACGGAGCGCCCCTAGAGATTTGAAGGAGAAGCGAGGCGCTCCGAGCCGGCGATTTTGCTATGGCCGTCTGATGACGCCGCAGGCAATACGCGTGGGAGCGGCCGATCCGCCGCCTTCAGACACCGCGTGGATCACGATTGCGGTACCTCCATTACTGAAGACGGAGTGGTCATCATTGCCGAGAGTGACGTTTGGCGCGATGACGGAAACGTGGGCGGTACCATCGGCGGCGACGATGAGCGAAAAATTCGGGATGTCTCCGGCGGGGGCTGCGTCGTGGTGGTGTTCAGCGCCGCCGGGATTGAAGTGCGGTCCCGCCGACTTGAAGTCAGGCGGATCGCATTTTGCGATTTGATGGATATGGATGGAATGTTCGCCTGGCGGAAGATCCTTGATGTCCAGCGCGATTTTGACGCCTTTGGGCGTGCTGGAAAGCAACGCCGTCCCAATATTGTGGCCATCGGAATTCCTGAATTCGACGGTCACCGCTTTTAAACCAGAATGGCTACGCGATTCCTGGGCCTGAATTGCGCAGGGCACGGCGAAGAGCAGGCACACCCCACATAGGATTGCTCTCATCGGAATTTCCTCTTTCTTTTATGCTGAAGGATTTCAGGGCGCTGCACGAAGCAGTCCCGTTCCCTTCACTCTAGCCTGAGTTCCACCCCCGGAAATACAAGCTGTACTCATTCAGATACCCATGGGAGAGATTGCAGCTACAGCTTGGCGAGGTTTTGATTCCCCTGAATTGGAGTTAGAACTGGAGTGAACTTGCAAAGAATCGAACGCGCAAAATTCAGTCGTTGCGATAGAGATCGGGGAACTCTTTTTTCAGGCTGCTGATCTTAGGCAGGTCGTTGATCATAATGTAGGGCTCGTAGGGGTGGAGTTTGAGGTAATTCTGATGATAGTCCTCCGCTGGATAAAAGGCTTGCAGCGGGACGACTTGCGTGACGATAGGCTGCGAATAAACTTTTGCGGCGCTTAGCTGAGCGATGTAGGCTTCGGCGATTTTCTTTTGTTGCTCGCTCGAATAAAAAATGGAAGAACGATATTGCGTGCCGTAGTCCGGCCCCTGGTAATTCAGTTCGGTGGGGTTGTGGCCCACGGAGAAAAAGATCATCAAAATTTGGCCGTAGGTAATCTGTGACGGATCGAACACGATTTTCACGGATTCGGCATGGCCCGTTGAACCGGTGCTCACGTCTTCGTAGTGTGCCGTGCTGGCCGCGCCGCCCGAATAGCCGGAAGTGGCGGAGACTACGCCTTTCAGGTGCTGGAACACGCCCTGAATCCCCCAAAAACAGCCGCCGGAAACCACCGCCGTTTCCTGACCTTTTGTAGCCGAGATTGCAGCATCCACAGTAGGCTTGGGGAAGCCGGCTTTAGCGTTGGCGCGGCCGTCGTTGGGCTTGGCCGTGGCCCAGGCGAGAACGCCGAGACCCGCCAAGATTAGGAATGCAAAGAAAACTGCTCGCATAGGCACCACTGCTCAACAAGCATGCGTCTAATATTATACGTCTGCCGGCAGCGATTGGATGATGCAAGCTGGCGGTGCGTTGCGGGCTCGAATTGACGGCGCGCAGAGCTGACGTGATGCTCCAAAAGAGAGACGTCTTCTTTTGGACGCGATTTTGGGTGACTCTCGTGACAGGAAAATGGACAGCACTCAGCCTGATGGGCGCGCTTCTGGGCTTCGGCGCGTTGACGGGAGCGTGGTCAGCCCAGAAGCCGGCGAAAACCAAGGCGCCCCGGGCGGATGTGGCGGCGGGAAAACGTTTGTTTGAGCGGCATTGCTCGTTGTGTCATGGGATCGACGGCAAGGGCGGCCGCGGGCCAGCGCTCAATCGAGTGCATCTCGCTCACGCACCGGACGACGAGGAGTTGAGGTCGGTGATTGTGAACGGCATCCCGCCTAATATGCCTGAAGCGTGGTTCCTGCAGGATAAGGATGTGGTGAATGTGGCGGCGTTCGTGCGGTCGCTGAGCAAGCTACCCGCGGATAAGCTGCCGGGAAATGCGGCGCGCGGTGCCGTCGTTTACGCCAAAAGCGGATGCAGCAACTGCCATATTCTGAACGGCGCGGGCCAAGGTTACGGGCCGGAATTGACCGATATTGGCGAGCGGAGAAGCGCTTCCTTTCTGTCACAAGTGATTCGCAAACCCAGTGCGGCGCTGCCCGAGAGTTTTCTGCTGGTGAGGGCCACGACCGGTTCGGGAGAAACCGTTGAAGGGATCCGCGTGAACGAAGATACGTTCACGATTCAGATCAAGGACGCCGGCGGACATTATCACAGCTTGCAGAAAGCCGAGTTGACGGAGTTGAAAAAGCTGCGAGGCGAAACACCGATGCCGTCGTTTGAAGGCATTCTCAGCACCCCCGAAATGCAGGATTTGGTGGCCTACCTGGCTTTGCAGCGAGAAGAACAATGAAAGTCCTTTGCGCCACATTGTTGAGCGCTGCTCTGTCAGCAGCCGCGTTCGGGCAGGTGCCGTTTGAACGCATCGCGAACGCCGACAAGGAGCCAGGGAACTGGCTCACCTACTCGCGAGACCTGCTTGGGCACCGATTTTCGCCGCTGACTGAAATTACGACCGAGAACGTCACGAATTTGAAAGTCAAATGGGCGTTTCAGCTTCCGAACGAAAGGAGCGAAGTATCGCCCATTGTGGTGGATAACGTTATGTACGTCACGGGCCCGAACTGGGCGACGGCGCTGGATGTGCATACCGGGCGCAGGCTTTGGAGTTGGGACCGGGAGATTCCCACGGATTATCACAATATCGGCTTTGGACGGGTGAGCCGGGGGCCCGCGGTGCTGGACGACAAATTGTACGTGGCGACGCTCGATTGTTATTTGGTCGCCTTAGATTTGAAGAGCGGAGCGGAACGCTGGAGCACGAAAGTCGGGGACTATAAGTTGGGCTACAGCATGACCGTGGCGCCGCTGGCGATTGAGGGAAAGATTGTAGTGGGCGTGAGCGGCGGAGAGGCGGGAATTCGCGGATTCCTTGATGCGTATGACGCGAAAACCGGAAAACAAGCCTGGCGATTTTGGACGATTCCTGGTCCCGGCGAACCTGGGCATGAGACTTGGGCCGACGGGAGCTGGAAAACTGGCGGCGGGCCAACTTGGGTGACGGGAGCGTATGACCCCGAATTGAAACTGGTGTATTGGGGAGTCGGCAACCCAAGCCCAGATTGGAATGGAGACGCGCGAAAGGGCGACAACCTTTATACCTGCTCGTTTCTTGCGTTGGATGGCGAGACCGGCAAGCTTCGCTGGCATTTTCAATTCACGCCGCACGACACGCACGATTGGGACGCCGCGCACACGCCGGTGTTATTCGACGCGAAGATTGCTGGACGGGAACGCAAATTAATCGCGAGCGCCAACCGGAATGCGTTTTACTACGTGCTGGATCGCGAGACGGGCGAATTCGTCGCGGGCCAGGCTTATGCGAAGGAGACATGGGCGAGCGGGCTGGATGCAAAAGGGCGGCCCATCCAGGCGGCGAATGCGGTGCCGACGGAGAAGGGCACACTCATCTGGCCAAACTTGAACGGAGCGACAGTGTGGTTCAGCCCATCGTACAGCCCGCAAACGGGGCTTTTTTATGTTGCGGTGCGCGAAATCGGTTCCGTGTACTTCAAGCGAGAGTCGGAATTCAAACCAGGGACATTTTATGCGGGCGGCGGCGAAGATGAATTGCCCGCGGACGATGCGTGGGGCGAGATTCGTGCGTTGGAAGCCACGACGGGCGCAACGCAGTGGACTTTTCGGTTGCATACGCCGCCGTGGGCGGGCGTGATGTCGACCGCGGGCGGCCTGGTTTTTTCCGGATCGGACGAGGGCAATTTTTATGCGCTCGATGCGCGTACAGGAAAAGCGTTGTGGGATTTTCAGACGGGCGGCACGATAGCTGCTAATCCAATTTCTTTCACTGTGGACGGCAAGCAGCGGATCGCCATCGGCGCCGACCGCGTGCTGTACGTTTTTGGATTGTGAAAGCACGATTCGAGCCAAAGTGGGAAGCAGCTACTCCGGCTAAGTTTTCACAAAATTCAATGCTGATGCAGAGTACGATGGCGCGGCATGATACAAAAGAAAAAGGAACCGAGGAGATTTTATGAAAATGGGCATTCGCGCTGTTTCTGTGGCCTTGGGATTACTGAGTTTGCCAGCGATGCTTTCCGCACAGATTACGCACGGGCAGAAGCCGAAGCTGCCCGCGCCGTACACGACCAAATCCGCGGGCAATGGGCCGGATAAGGAAGCGCCTCCCGAGGGTTTTCTTCCCACGGTGCCGCAAGGATTCCGCATCAACGTATTTGCGTCGGACTTCAAGACGCCGCGCTGGATGATGGTAGCTCCGAACGGCGACATTTTTGTGGCGGAAAATGGAGCTGACCAGGTGGATATCCTGCGCGATCAGGAGCACACCGGAGGCGCGCAAGTGCGCGAAGTGTTCGCGAGCGGACTGCGGCGGCCCTTTGGAATTGCGTTTCACGATGACTACGTATACGTGGGAGACACAAACGAGCTTCTGCGGTTTAAGTACGATCCGAAGACATCGAAACGGCTCGGCGAAGCCGAACACTTGATGGATTTTCCTGGCGGTGGACACAGCACGCGGTCCGTCGCTATTGCGCCCGATGGCAAGCATCTGTTTGTTTCCGTCGGTTCGGGCTCCAACATCGGAGTCGGCGAGCCACCGATTCGCGCGGCGATTACGATTTGCGATCTGGACGGCAAGAATGCGCGGCTGTATGCAACCGGACTTCGCAATCCAGTCGGTTTGGCGATCGAGCCGGTCACCGGAGAAGTATGGACCAGCGTGAACGAGCGCGACGAGCTGGGAGACAACTTGCCGCCGGATTATTTTACTTCGGTTAAGGACGGCGGATTTTACGGCTGGCCATACAGCTACATCGGAAGCAATGTGGATGACCGCGTAAAGCCGCAGAAGCCGGAGCTTGTGGCGCGAGCGATCATTCCGGATGTGCTGCTGGGAGCGCATGTGGCTCCTTTGCAATTCGCGTTTTATACCGGGAAGCAATTCCCAGAGAGCTATTGGGGCGGCGCGTTTATTGCGGAGCACGGCTCGTGGAACCGGGCGACGCGCGCGGGATACCAGATTGCGTTTGTGGCGTTCAAGGACGGGCAGCCTTCGGCTGACCCTGTGCCGTTTATGACGGGGCTGGTCCCTAATCCGCTTGGGCCCGATGTCTATGGCCGGCCCGTGGGAGTTGCGGTGGCGCCAGACGGATCTTTGCTAGTCGCCGACGATGGCGCCGGGAAGATTTATCGCATCTCGGTCGCGAAATAAGAAGCGCGCTCAATTCACGGTAAGCGTCAACTGAATCGGCTGCAACTGAAGCGGTTGCCCGTTAACGGACGTTGCAGCGGGCGTGACAATGATCGTGGATGTCCCTTGTGGCGTAACACCCTGCGTAGAAGAAGCTGCCGCGATGCTGGCGCTGCCGCCGCCACAGCCTGCTGCGCCCAACGTTGTTCCCAACAACACAAATAGAAGGGTTGCTCCTAATGCGCCGCCAAATGAAAGCCGTCTTGGATACTTATAAGACTCTCGTTCGGCGCCTAATCCGAACACGAGAAGGAGGAGCAGGAGAATACCCGCGGCGATGCCCGTTAGAGCTCGGGGAGCAGGGAAAGGCGCGAGGCGCGGAACATTTGAGAAGGGCAGGGTTCCGCCGGCACCAGTGGTTGTTACAGACACCGTGAAGGGAGTGGCGCTGCCATTTGAAATTTGCAGCGAGGACGGTCCTTGGATGGTTGCGCCAACGGGCGCGCCGCTGTACGTGAAAGAAACGCTGCCGGTGAAGCCGGCGCCGGGCGTGATTTGGAGGTTGTACTGCGCTGTCTGGCCGGCGTTGATGGTTGCTGATGTAGAGCCGGCAGGCGCCGCGCCGAGTGTTAACGCGGAATTGGCGAAGCCGCCTAAGTTAATGATCTGAGGCGAGTTCGTCGCATTATCCGTTAATGTTACGGTGGCCGCGCGAGCGCCCGTGCCCACGGGCGCGAAAGAAATCCCAATCGTGCAGGTGGCGTTCACCGCGTAGGTGGTCGCCGTGCAGCCGTTTGTGATACTGAAGTCGCCGCTGTTGACTCCCCCTAGAACAACGGAAGAGATTTGCAGAGGGGCTCCGCCAGAACTCGTCACCGTAGTATTTTGCGGCCCGGTGGCCGTGCCTTGTGTGATGGCGGGAAAGGAAACGCTGGTGGTGGAGAACGTCACAGCCGGCGAAGTGGATGGAGCCGGCGTGGCCGTGCCGCCGACTTGAATAGACTGAGGAGAATTCGAGGCGTCGTCCGCGATCGAAACGATCGCGGAGCGCTGACCGGCGGCGAGAGGCGTGAAAGTTAGAGTGATCGTACAGCCGGCGTTTGGCGCATAGGGGCCGCTACAGCCGTTGGTCATTGTGAAATCGCTAGCATTGTTGCCTGCGAGGGTCACGGAAGAAATATGGAGTGTTGCATTTCCGGAGTTCAGAACGCTGACAGGGATTGGGCTGCTCGTAACGCCCTGCACTGTGGAGGGGAAGCTGACTGGATTGGGCGTCGCAGTTACTGCGGGAGCCGGCGGAGGCGGAGCGGTGCCCGCGCCGGTGAGGGTCACGGATTGCGGACTGCCAGTGGCATTGTCCGTAATCGACAGGGCGGCTTGCTGCGAGCCCGTAGCTGTGGGCATAAACGTGATGCTTATGGAACAGAATTTGGTGGGTTGAAGGACCGCCGGAGTTTGGCAAGTATCTGTTTCTTGGAATTGGTCGGGATCCGCGCCGCCCAGTGAAATGGAATCCACGCTAAGAGCCTGGCCGCCGTTGCTGGTGAGGGTGATCGTTTGAGGCATGCTCGGCGAGCCGGTCTGAATCGAGCCGAAAGAAAGGCTCGTGGCGGAAAGCAAAATCGACGGGCCGCTCACGCCTTGTTGGCCAGGCGGAATACTGAAACTGAGGGCGCCGTTTATCTGCGCGATGGTGAACGGGGAATTAGCTGTCGAGACAAAGTAGCCGGTTTGTGGATCGACCGTATAGGCGATCGCCGTGTTTTGGTCCGAGCCAAATCCGTAGTTGAAAGAACCTGTCGGGTCGGCATAGTAGGGCGGGACAGTGGTGTAGCCGGGGAGAGGAGAGCTGGACGTTTCGGTGAGCTGTCCGGTTTGCAGATTCACGGAATAGATGTTTACGACGATGGGATTTTCGAGGTCTGACGTGGCCGCATACAAAAAGGCTCCCGTGCTGTCGATCCAGAGGCTTTGGGGATAATTATCCGTAGGAAGTTGGATGTTGCCGAGAAGTCCGTCTCCGCCAAGCCCCACAAGCTGGAGCATGCCGAACTCGAGGAGATTGTCTTGCGTTCCGGTCACGTAGTAGCGGCCCTGAGGATCCATGGCGAAACTGTCGCCGCGCTGAGGAACTGCGGCATCCTGCTGATAGCCAGTGATGAAGCCGGTTTGCGGGTCAATAGAAAGCTCCTGAAACTCCGAGCCGATCACAATGTTAGGGTCTTGGGATTGCGGATTCGGTCCCATGAAGATCAGAAATTCTTTGTTGTCCAGAGGTTGCGCGAAGCCGAGAGCCGTCGAGTCGAACTCGGTGGCCGAGCCCGCGACAGGAATTAGAGCGGGTCCGCCGGCGGCCGCCGGTGCGATCTGGAAAGTTTCGACCATACCGTCGCCGGGGTTTTGTCCCACGCGATTAACTACAGCGATGTATTGTCCGGTCGGTTCGACGGCAATAAACGCGGGCTGGTTCGTGACGGGCGAGGCGAAAGGTGAATTGGCGACCTCTTGATACGCGCCCGTAGTGGAATCGGTGATCTGATACATGTGAATGCTGCTCGTGCCGATGGCAAACAGAAAACGGCCCTGAACATCGATTGTTAATGATTGGTTAGCGGGTGTGAACGGAGAGCCATTGGCCGCGATGAGAGCGCCGGTCTGGTCGTTTCGCACGGCGACGGCGCCTGCGGAGGAGAAGACCAAGGGTTGCTGAAATTGTGCGAGAGCGGATGGGGCGGAAAAGGTTATGGAAAAGAGAGCGCTGAGAATTATTAGAGTATTCCAATAATTTCCAGCGCGAGGGCGTCGTACTTTGCGGAAATTGGCGCGGAAATCGCGTTTTTGGGCCATGTATCTTCCTTGGCCACCGAAAACAGCGGCAGTTCGCAAGACTTGAGAGAGAAGCAAGACCGAACTGAAGTTAGTCCGAAAAAGCCCCGGCGTCAACAAAATATATCCACTTATTTAATACACTGAGCGGTTTACAATCGAGAGGCTTTTTGACGATTTCGCGTTCTGGGCGATTATTAATGAATATTAATGTTGTGGCCGCGTTTGCTGCGATAATGTGCGGTGCGTATGCAACCGGCACAACTTGATTTGGAAAAACTTTCGGCCTCGAACGGCAGCAATCTCGTAACCCGGCTCAATGGAAGGCTTAGTCTCGAGACGGTCCACAACTTCATTCAAACCCTGCGGCCCGAGCCCGCGGCGCACTTGGTGCTCGATATGAGCGGCGTGACCTTCCTGGATTCGGCGGGAGTCGGAGCCTTGGTGTCGATCTTTGTCACCCGGCGGAATACCGGGAAGTCGCTGGCGATGGTGGGGCTTACGAAGCAAGGCTTGGCGGTGCTTGAGGTAGCTGGGATCACCAAACTGATACCGACGTTCCCCACAGTGGAAGCGGCGCTCGCCGCAAAGAGTTAGCGAGGAGCCGGATAGAAAAAAGCAGACGGCTCAATGTGTGGGCAGGCCCCCCTCCCCCTTTTTTCGTAAATGTTCAATCTAAACAGCTTAAAGCCGGTTGTTTTCATGGGTTTACGAAACTGCTCATTCTAAAGGGCTTGTATGCCCCAATTTGCACTAAAATTGTGCACATCTCGAAAGTGTTGTGGACAAAGGGCTTAGGTTGACTGGTGGCCAGAAAGCAAAAACGCCAGCAAGATGCTGGCGGTACGGGTCAAAACGCTTTATTACCTGAAAACAATCATACGCTAAAGGTAGCTAGTTGTCAATAGAAATCAGGCTTCGCGGAGGATGCGAATGAGCTCGGCGGCGGCATGGGGGAGGCGCGCGCCGCGGCGAGAGACCAAGTAGACGTGGCGCGGCATGTTCATCTGCCTCACCTTCACTTCCTTCATCCAACCGTGCTCGATCTCCCACTGCACGCACATGCGCGGCACGATGGCCACACCCATGCCCATTTGCACGAAGCGCTTGATGCTCTCGATGGTGGGCATTTCTATGGGCATCTTCAATTCGGTGCGATTCCGGGCGAAGAGCTCAATCACGCGGCGGCGGAAGGGGGATTCGACGCTGTGGGCGATAAAATCTTCGTTGCCGAGGTCTTCGATATCGACTTCGCGCTTTTTGGCCAGGGCGTGTTTGGGCGGGACGACCAGGGTGAGCTCGTCTTTTAATATTTCCGTAGCTTGGAGTTGCGGGTCCTGCGGGACGTAGGAAATGGCGCCCACGTCCAGGCGGTAATTGAGTACTTCGTGGGGGATGTCGCGGGAGAACATGCGATGGACGCGAACCTGGACGCCGGGATGCAGCTGGCGAAAAGTCGCGAGGGCCGGCAGAAGCGCGTGGATAGAACTTTCATTGACGCCAAGGGAGAGCTCGCCACGGTTTAGGCCTTCCAGTTCGGTAAGCCCTTTCTTTACTTCATCGCGGAGGTTAATCAGGCGCTCGGCGTAGTCTTTCAACAGGGTGCCGGCATCGCTGAGACGCACAGGGCGCGCGCCGCGGACGAAGAGAGGCTGGCCAAGGCCGTTTTCGAGCTTGCGAATTGTGAGGCTGACGGCGGGCTGGGTGCGATAGAGGCGTTCGGCGGCGCGCGAGAAGCTGCCTTCCTTGGCAACCATCAGAAATACCTGGAGTTCACCGAGATCCATGGCTGCGACCTTCGAGTAGAGCAGTAGCACAGGCAGGAATGCCTGTGCTACCCAGTATAAGGCAGAATTATCAAAAGCAGAACAAAGATAAATTTGACCGTGAGGCGGTCTTTCTGTCCTACTACTATCCTGGAGGCACTCTCGCTATGGACTCGGTTCGCATCTTCGACACCACGCTGCGCGACGGCGAGCAATCGCCGGGCTTCTCGATGAATACCGAGGAAAAGATCCGCATGGCGCGGCAGCTTGCGGCGCTGGGCGTGGATGTGATCGAGGCGGGGTTCCCGATTTCATCGCGAGGCGATCTTGAGGCCGTGAAGCAGGTGGCGCGAGAAGTGCGCAACGTGCCGATTGCAGCGCTGGCGCGAGCGAAACAGCAGGATGTGAATGCGGCGATCGAAGCTTTGGAACCGGCGGCGTCGTCGCGGCTGCACATTTTTCTGGCGACTTCGGACCTGCATCTTCGCGTGAAGTTGAACATGACGCGGGAGCAGGCGCTGGACGCGATTCGGTCGATGATTCGCCTGGGGCGGAAGCATGTTGGGGAAGTGGAGTTCTCGGCGGAAGATGCGGGACGCACCGACATAGGATTTTTGTGCCAGGTTTGCCAGGTCGCGGTCGAAGCAGGCGCGACGATATTGAATCTGCCGGATACCGTGGGTTACGCGGTGCCGGACGAATATGGCGCGATGTTCGAGCAAGTGCGGGCGCATCTCGACGATCCGCAGGGGATTACTTTGAGCGCGCATTGCCATGACGATCTGGGGCTGGCTGTGGCCAATTCTCTGGCGGCGGTTCGCGCGGGAGTGCGGCAGATTGAGTGCACGGTCAACGGAATCGGGGAACGGGCGGGGAACGCGGCGCTGGAAGAAATTGCTGTGGCGCTGGCGGTGCGCAAGGATAGTTTCGGAGTGACGACGAACATCAATCTGGAAGAGCTGTTCCGCTCAAGCCGGATGCTTTCGGAGATTACCGGTGCGGTGATTGCGCCCAACAAGGCGGTGGTGGGCGCGAATGCGTTCGCGCACGAGGCGGGGATTCACCAGGATGGGATTATCAAGAATCCGCTGACGTACGAGATTATGTCGCCGGAGTCGGTGGGCGTGCCTTCGCGGTCGTTCGTGCTGGGGAAACATTCCGGGCGCAATGCGCTGAAGGTGAGCTTGCGCACGCTGGGTTATGAGCCTAGCGAAGAAGAATTGGCGGAATGCTACAAGCGAGTGACGACGCTGGCGGATGAAGCGAAGCAGGTGCGGCCGCGGGACCTTTTGGCGATTGCGCATGAGGTGATGCGGCGGCGGCCAGCGACGATGGCGGCGGAAGCGACGTCGGTCGGGAAGTGAGCAGTGGGGCGTGAGTAGAGGCTAGGACTCGAGTGTTTCGCATCGAGGGTTATTATTGAGCCTCGACTCGTAGGTTGAGCTATTCGGGGCGTTGGGAAAAGCGGCAGCAGAGCTGCCGCACTCCATAGTGGGACTTAGCGGTGATTCGGGGATCGCGATGAAAGTGAAGAAGAGCATCGTGCTTTTGCCGGGAGACGGCATCGGGCCGGAAGTGACGCGGGCTGCGGCGACGGTGCTGCGGGAATGCGCGCAGGAGTTTCATCACGAGTTTGATTTGCACGAGTTCCCGATTGGCGGGGCGGCGATTGATGCGATTGGGACGCCTTTGCCGAATGAGACGCTGGATGCTTGCCGGAAAGCCGACGCAGTTTTTCTGGGAGCGGTCGGCGGAGCGAAGTGGGATGCGCTTCCAGTGGGCAAGAGGCCGGAAAGCGGGCTGCTGGGATTGCGGAAGGGGCTGGGGCTTTATGTGAATCTGCGGCCGGTCAAGGTGCTGGAGCCTTTGCGCGGGATTTCTCCCTTGAAGCCAGAGCGTTTGGGCGATTTGGATATCGAGATTGTCCGCGAGCTTGCCGGAGGGATGTATTTCGGCGAGCGAGGCAACGCGACGGAAAATGGCGTCGAGCGGGCTTGGGACACGGAATCGTATTCGACGCCGGAGATCGAGCGGATTGCTACGTTTGCGTTTGCGCGGGCGGAAAACCGCTCGAGGCGGGTGTGCTCGGTGGATAAGGCCAACGTTTTGGCGAGTTCGCAGCT
>JBARBE010000444.1:0-2415 GCA_049792735.1 Candidatus Acidiferrum sp. | reverse complement strand
GCGGCGCCGATGCCGCGGCTCGCCCCGGTGACCAGGGCGACGCGACCGCGGAACCGGGAAACGGTCATCGCGACGGCTGCCGCCGGAGCTCGTCGGCGATCGACAGCTCGGCGTCTTTCGGCCGTGGCGCCTTGAGGTAGAGGTGGACGCGGGTGAAGAGGCCGCCGTACCTCTTGCCGATGGCCGCGGCCACCTGGCCGGGAGCGGCGACGATCGCGAACGCGTCCAGGATGTCGTCGTCGATGAGGTCGCGCATCTCGCTCCAGCGGCCCGCCTTGGACATCGGGGTCAGCCCCTCCTGCAACGCGCCCCAGCCATGCGCGTCAAGCACCGGCCGGTAGGCGGGCGTCGAGGCGTAGAAGGCGATCTGTTCCCTGACCCTGAGCGCGGACCGGGCCATCTCCTCGTCGGATGTTCCGGTCACGACGAACGGCAGGCCGCTGATCTCATAGTTATCCATGGACAGGCCCGCCGCCCGGCGTCCCTCGGCCAGCGCCGGCAGCGTGACGTCGCGCAAGTACCGCTCGGTCGTGAACCCGTGACACAGGAACCCGTCGGCCACCTCCCCCGCGATGCGCGTCATGGCGTCCCCGACCCCGGCGAGAAACACACGGGGCGGGCCGTACGGGTTCGGGCCCGGGTCGAAGAACGGGGTCATCAGCGTGTGCGAGTAAAACTCGCCGGTGAAGTTCAGTGGCTCGCCGTCTTGCCACGACCGCCAGATCGCGCGCATCGCCAGGACGAACTCGCGCATCCGCGGCGCCGGATGCGACCAGGGCATCGAGAAGCGGCGGGTGATGTGTGCCTTGACCTGGGACCCCAGGCCGAGCAGGAACCGGCCCTCGGTTGTCAGCTGGAGGTCGTTCGCCGTTACGGCGAGCGTCATCGGGGACCGGGCGAACGCGACCGCGATGCCGGTACCGACGCTGATACGCGAGGTGGCCTCGCCAACGAGCGCGCACCCGATCAGCGGATCGTGCGCAGTCTCGCCCAGCCATAGCCCGTCGTACCCGTCTGCCTCCGCCTCGCGAGCCCGCGCCGCGAAGGTGCGCGGGTCGGCGTCGGCCGTGATGTCCACTTTCACGGTGGCGGCTGGTTCGGGTTAGCTAGTGGCCAGGAGTTTGGTGGCGTTGTCGCGCAGGATCTGCCGTTGCTGCGCCTCCGTGAGGCCGTCCAGCAGGGCGGCGAACCCGGCCGGCTCGGCCAGCCCCTCCGCGTGCGGGTAGTCCGAGCCCATCACCAGGCAGTCCACGTCCGGCAGGTCCCGGACGATCTTCGGGATGTCATCTTCCGGATACGGCGCCACCCGCACGTGCCGCCGGAAGATCGCCGACGGCCGCTCGGTCAGCTTCCCGCCGATCCACGGCCCGTTGCGGCCCATCCCCCGCGACTTGTCCATATGCTGCGTGAAATGCGGCACCCAGGACGCGCCGAACTCCGCCACCAGCACATTCAGCTCCGGGAACCGGCCAAACAGGTTGTCGAAGATCAGCGCCGACAGCGTGTCAGTGATCGGCCGCTCACCGTACAGGTTGTTCCACTGCCACGCCGACATGTGCCACGACCCCGGCCACGGATCCTGCCCCCAGGCCGGCGCGATCGCCTCGTTGTACCAGTTCTCCATGATGTGGAACGCGACCGTCACTCCCGCCTCATTCAGCCTGGCCCAGATGGGATCGAAGAACGGGTCACCCGGGGACCGGCCATGCGCCGGGCCGGTCGGCAAAAGCACGATCCGCGCCCCCGCCGCCAGCACCCGCTCCGTCTCCGCCACCGCCAGGTCCACATCCGCCAGCGACAGCAGTGCCGGGGCCAGGATCCGGCCGTCCCGGTTGAACCCCCACTCCTCGTCAAACCACCGGTTGAACGAGGCGATGTTCGCGTAGGCGGCCGGCACGTTCTTGACGTAGTTCTCCACCGACAAAGCCATCGCCGACGGGAACAGCACCGCCCGCTCCACTCCCTGCGCGTCCATCACCTTCACCCGCGCCTCGCGGTCCAGGTACTCCGGCCGCATCGGCTCCGGCTGGTACGTCTCATCGGGGTTGCCCGAGGCCATCTGGCGCAGCATCTCCTTCAACGACCCCGGCTTGTACGCCAGGTCAAACCCCAGGCCCTGCTCGGAGTTGAACACCGCCACCCGGTCGGCGGCCATGATCCGCTCGGTCCCGTCCGGCATCCGCACCGGCGCGATCGCCTGCCCCAGCCACTCCTTCGGCAGGTACCGCGTGAACGCATCCCGCGACTCATAGCAGTGCGTATCACAGTCAAACAGCCCGAACCCCACACCAGCCATCACAGGCCTCCCGCAGCCGGAACCGTCACCAGTTCACGACTCATACAACCTTTTTAGCTGATTCAGCAACGGGAGCGGGTGCGGAAGCACGGGGGTGCGGGCGCCAGCAGGTGGCCAGC
>JBARBE010000443.1:0-3172 GCA_049792735.1 Candidatus Acidiferrum sp. | reverse complement strand
GGCGGTCAGGGACGCCGCGGGCGCGCAAGTCGCGCGCGATCCGGAATTTGCCTTGGCGGCGGATTTCGGTGCGCTGGCGGACGAACTGCTTTGCGAAGCGCTCGTCATCGATCATTTTGGCGCGCTTTAGACGGTCCATCACAGACTTAAGAAGTTCATCATCTTCCGTTCGCCGGCCGAGCAGCTGCTTCATTTCGTAGACGGAGTAGGCGCGGCGCATGAGCGCGCGAACGGCGGCTTCATAGAGTTCAGTCTCCGTTTCGACTTGGCGCGGCTTCCCGAACATGCGGAAAGCATAGAAGCAAGATGATGAATTCACAAGGAGATGGGGGAGCAGCGGCAAGCCGCCGCTCTTGCAGCTGCCTGCCCTACTCAAGGCTATGCCTGCCCGAAGCGCCCAAGGTTCATCAATTCTGGCAAGCACGGCACCTAATTGGGGTTCGTTTGCGCGGATTGCAGCGACTCAGTGCGCTTTTCGAGCTTGGCGGCTTCGTCATTGCGGCCTAGCTTGCGGAGGGCTTGCGCCTCCGCGGTTAAGTCTTGCACGAGGTAGGGGCTGTCGGCTCCAAAGCGCTTTTCTCCCAAGGAGACCATGCGGGCGTGACATGCGGCGGACTTTTCGAGATTAGCGGTCTGATCGTAGAACATACAGAGAGTATGGACGGGGAGTAGCATGCGATAGTCCGTTTCCCCGGTTTCAAGCTCGTAGTTCTTCACGTAATGCAGCACGTAGCCTTCGGCTTTCGGGTAGTCCTTCTTGAGGAAATAAATGCGAGAAAGGCCAAGCAAGGTCATCGCGGCTTGGGGGCTGTTTTCGCCGTAGGTGCCCCGAATAAGATCGAGAGCCTGATTGAAATCCTTTTCCGAAGCCGCCAGATCGTTTTGTTCCATGGCGGTCATGCCCAGGTTTTGGAAGGCGTCGACTAGCATGGGGGAGTGTGGCCCATAGACCTGCTGGGCAATGGCGAGTTGGCGCTGAAACTGGGTGGAGGCATCGCTGAAATCGCGCCGGAAGGCATAAACCTTGCCCAATTGGCCGACGGCCTCGGAAAGACGGCCGTCTTGAGGCTGGATTTTTTCCGCGATGGAGACGGCATCCTTGGCCGAGGTTTCGGCGTCGTCGAAGCGCCTCTCCTGCGCGGCTTGTTTGCTCTTTGCCAAGGCAAAGTGAAATTTCTCATCGTAATTAGGGGTGGCATCGTGCTGTTTAAGGAGAGCTTCGAGGGAGTCGGCCTCGGACGCCTTACCGCTCGC
Source organism: Candidatus Acidiferrum sp. (assembly GCA_049792735.1). Lineage (GTDB taxonomy): Bacteria > Acidobacteriota > Terriglobia > Acidiferrales > UBA7541 > Acidiferrum. The sequence goes on along the minus strand of JBARBE010000443.1, from coordinate 1,918 downwards.
GCGCAAATCGGCGAGATGCCGCTGAAAACGTTCTTGAGCGCCCTGGTACTTGTTCTGGGCATCATAGAAACGCACCGCAACCCCGTTCGGCACCATGGGTGGTTCGTCGATGGCCGCCTGGCGATAGTTATCGAGAGCCTTTATCCAGTCACCGGACCTCTCCAAAGCATCAGCGAGATCCAAGCGCGCCTGAAGCTGCTTAGGCGACAAAGAGGTGGCTTGCTGGAATTGCTGGATGGCGGATTTACGATCGCCAGACTGTTCGAGGGCTTCCCCCATCAGGTCGTAGGCGATCCACTCCGCGGGAGCAAGTTGTTCCGCCTCGCGAAGTTCGGGGATGGCGGAAGCAAAGTCCTTTTTCAGAACCAGAATGCGTCCTGCGTTTGTGAAAGCGGCGAAGTCGGTGCTGTCCAGTTTTTCCGCCAAACGGTATTGAACCAAAGCTTGGTCGTATTTCTTTTCGGTTTCGAGCGTTGTGCCGAGACCATTTAAAGGATAGGTCGAAGCCGGATTTTGTTGGATCGCCAGCGTGTACTCCTTCTCCGCCTCATCCATTCTGCCGGTTTGGAGATAGGCGCTGCCGAGGCACTGGTGGCATAGCGGCCAGTCGGGAGCGATCGCGGCGAGTTCCTTAAATTCCGTGATGGCGGCGGCAGGATCGGTTTGCATAAGAGCGGAGCCAAGATTCTGGCGGGCTTCCAGCATTTTCGGATCGAGGCGCTTCGCTTCGCGATATTCGCGTATGGCGGAGACAACATCACCTTTGTTGTAGTAAGCGATGCCAAGGTCGTAGTGCGCGAGGGCGTAGCTCGACTCTAGGACGAGTGCCTGCTTAAAATTTTCGATGGCGTGGTCGTAGTCCTTCGTGTCGATGAGAAGTTGACCCATGTTGAAATACGCCAGGGCATAGTCGGGCTTGGACGTAATGGCTTTCTGGAATTCTTCCTTGGCTGCGTCTAGGTGCCCCAAGTACTGCAGAGCCAATCCGCCGTTCATGTGGGCAACGGGATTGTTGGGATTTTCCAGCAGAGCTGCTTTCGCCTGGCGAATCGTTTCCTCTGCGCCGCCAATTTGATAGGAAGTCCAGCTCAAACGGGCATGGACCTCGGGAAAGTCGGGATCGTTGTCCAGAATTTCGGAATAAATCTGGTTGGCCTCGGGGAAGCGATTCTGGTTGCCAAGGATAACACCAGCAACAAAGCCGATGGCGGATTTGCCGCGGCCGCCAGCGAAAGACGAAGTGAGTTCTTCCGCGGCGTCGTCTGGTTTGCCCGCGCGAATCAATGATCCTGCGTGGCTCAAATGCTGTAAGAGCGGCGCGTCGCCAGCGTCCTCGTCGGCATTCTTGGAATCAACTTTGGCGGCGTGAAGGGCTTGCATGATCCGGTCGTCCGCGCCGGCGGATTTCAGGAGCGAGCGGAAGGTGTCATCGGGCACAAAATCAACGCCTCGCGAGCGGAGGTCATAGGCGACATTTTCGGGCATGATTTCGCCGGCAACGATCGCAACCAACTCCAATTTGTTCAGGGGCGGCGCAATCGTTTGTGGAGAGAGGGGCAAAGAAAAAAGCAGCGCTCCGAGGAAGATAAGTGGCGTTGCCGTTATCTTGCTGCGCATGGGGCCTCCTTATTGCCGCTGCACTGCTGGAAATTATTTGCGGGCGAAGCGCTCGTAGTCGGCCATTTGGCGTTCCATTTCCTCGCGAGCGGAGTCGGCGGCCGAGCGGATCCCCTGGATGCGCAACTGGAATTCGTCCGGGTTGGTGGAACGCAGCAGGGCTTCTTCGAGGGAGATGAGTTGTTTGGTGTAGAGCTCGAAAAGCGATTGATCGAAAGTTTGCATGCCGTATTGGCTGGTGCCGGCGGCGATGGCGTCGTGGATGAGGCGGGTCTTGTCGGCGTTGATAACGCAATCGCGG
>JBARBE010000442.1:0-2690 GCA_049792735.1 Candidatus Acidiferrum sp. | reverse complement strand
GTCGGCGGCCTACTACGCGGTCGCCACGGCGGCGGCCGAGCCGGCCGGGAACGCTCTCGCGATCGCCGCCTCGATCGCGCACAGCTACTGTTCGGAGGCGTTCACCCGGGTGACGGCCGACTGCATTCAGGTCCACGGCGGCATCGGATTCACCTGGGAGCACCCCGCGCACTTGTACTACCGGCGCGCGAAGTCGTCGGAGCTGCTATTCGGCAGCCCTGCCGCGCACCGTCGCGCGCTCGCCGCGCTGCTGCACTTGCCGACAGGGAGAGCGAGCTTACGAGCCCGCCCGGGTCTCCTGCCAGGGCCTGTCCTTGTCCACCCGGGGCTCCCGCTCCAGGCCGAGGACACGCTCCCCGATGATGTTGCGCTGGATCTCGTCGGTGCCGCCCCTGATCGACATGGACGGCGCGGTCAGGAACTCGACGTTCCCCGGGGTATCGCTCAGCAGGCCGTCGAGTCCCAGTGCGTCCTTGATCAGCTCAGCCCGCCGCTTGAACACGGCCGCCGACCTCAGCTTCTGCCCGGATCCCTCGGGACCAGGCTCGTTGCCTGCCTTGACGCTCGCCGCCGAGCGGGCCTGCATCATCCGGACCACGCACTCGTCGACGTACACCCGCATCGCGCGGTCGCGGAGCACCTCGTCGCGCAGCGCTCCGCTCGCCGCCAGTTCGGTCAGCCACTCGGCCGCATCGGTGCTCGAGGCTGCGACGCCAGCGTCGTCCTTCAGGCCGGTGCGCTCGTTCGCCAGGACCGTCACGGAGACGCGCCAGCCGTCCCCCACCGCCCCGACTCGGTCCGAGTCGCTGATCCGCACGTCCTCGAGGAACACCTCGCTGAAGTGCCGGTCACCGTTCATCTGCCGCAGCGGCCGGACCGTGACCCCGGGCGTGTCCATCCGGATGGCGAACACCGTCAGGCCCTTGTGCTTGGGCACGGCCGGGTCCGTCCGCGCCAGCAAGAGCCCCCACGTCGCGTACGCGGCCCGGCTCGTCCAAACCTTCTGCCCGGTGAGCACCCAGCCACCGTCGCCGGGGCGGGCCCTGGTCGCGACGTTGGCGAGATCCGAGCCGGCGGAGGGCTCGGAGAACATCTGGCACCAGATCTCCGAACCGTCGGCGATCGGGCGCAGCCAGCGGCGCTTCTGCTCCTCCGTGCCATGCACCAGCAGGCTCGGCCCGATCAGGTCGATGCCGACGAGGAAGGGATAGAGGTCGGGCCTCGGCAACTCGGCCAGGATGGCGCGCACCGTCTCCGCGGCGGCGGGCGACATGCCGCACCCGCCGTACTCGGCCGGCCACTTGGGCACGGCCCAGCCGCCGTCGGACAGGGCGCGAAAGTAGCGTCGCGAGGCCTCGATGTCGTCGTTGCCAGCCCCCATCCGGGAGCTCCGGACCGTTCCGAGGCTAGACAAGGCGGCACCAATCCTGGCCCGGATCTCGTCTTCTGTCACGTTCGCGCTCACGTAGCTCCGTCCTGCCGTGACGCTATGTCATATGTATATATTATCTAACTGTTAGAGTGTAAGGCGGGGTCATCGCGGATGTCCAGTAACCAGCCGCCGGGAGACGGCCGGGTACGTTCGGGAAAGATAACGAGCCGCCACCGTCTGGTGCCTGTCAGCCCTGCTGGGCGAGCACCCGGCGCAACACCTTTCCGCTGGCGTTTCGCGGCAGTTCCGGCACGAACCGCCACGACGTCGGCACCTTGAAGCCCGCCAGCTCGCGGCGCGCGAAAGCGCGCAGCTCTGCCGGATCCGGTTCCGGAACATCCTCGTTCAGCACGACGAAGGCGCGCACGGACTGGCCGAGCTCCTCGTCGGGCACACCGGTCACCGCGACCTCGAGCACGGCCGGGTGCTCGAGCAGCACATCCTCCACCTCAACCGGATGCACGTTCTCGCCGCCGCGCTTGATCCGGTCGCCCAGCCGGCCCACCAGGTAGACGTACCCCTCGGCGTCCATCGTGGCGAGATCACTGGTGTGCAGCCAGCCGTCGTCAGCGAGCTTGAACAGGTGGTCGCCCTTGGCCAGGACCTCACCCACCCCGTTGCCATCGGGATTTTCCAGCCGCAGCTCGATGCCCGGAGCGGCGCGACCGACAGACGCGAGCAGGTCGGGCCGCCCGGCCAGCGCCCGCTCATGGTCCTCCGGGACGAGGCAGGCGATCGGAGATCCCTCGGTCTGGCCGAACATGTTGATGAACCGCACGCCGGGCAGCGCGGAAACCGCACGCGCCAGCGTCGCCGGGCGGACCGGCGCCGAGCCGTACTGCAGGAGCCGCAACCCCGGGATCGTGAGGGCGCCAGCGTCGAGCAGCCGCTCGATCATCGTCGGGACGAGGAACGCGTGCGTCACCCCGTGGCTCCCCAGGTCCTGCCATGCCTCGACGCTGAACCTCGGGAACGGCAGCACGGTCGCGCCGACGGCGACCATCACCGCGAGGTTCCCCAGGCCAGCGATGTGGTAGAACGGCGAACCCGACGCGTACACGCTGCCCGGGCCCACCGCCATCAGGGCCGAGCTCACCGCGACCCGGTTCGCCAGCCTCTCCTGGGTGATGAGCACCTGCTTGGGAGCGCCGGTCGTTCCCGACGTGTGCAGGATGGCCGCCGTATCGGCGGGGCCGGCCTGAGCCGCGAGCGTACAGCCACCCGGTTTCAGGCCGGGGACGACGGCGCAGGCGCAGCC
>JBARBE010000441.1:0-19337 GCA_049792735.1 Candidatus Acidiferrum sp. | reverse complement strand
GCGCGCAAGCAGGCCGTCGATTCCGTCCGAAAGCCCGGCAACCACACGCACGAGCAGTGCCCATTTGTAGCTCTCATAAGAAATCAAAATAAGAAAGAACGGCAGAAAGCCAAGACGCAGCAAAGTGATTTGATTGGGAACCGTCCAAATGTGGGCTTTCATTGCAATCGAGGATAGCGCAGTTCAGGGGCCTCTCTCAGAGAAATTGCGTCGATGGACGGAACCACGTCACGCGAATTGCGAGAGATAATCCGTCAGCGACCGGCCAATTTTGCGCGCGAAAAGTTCGTTCATCGAGGGGATCGAGCCGCTCGGCTCGTCGAGAGACACGCGCTCGACGCGATTCATCGGAAAAAAAACAGTCGGCAGTCCAATCCGCTCGCCGTCCGGCTCGTTGATCTGCTTGATGAAGTGGTCGAACGAATTCAAATCGATGCCGCGCAGCGTGAGCCCCGACGGATTAATGTCCAGCAGCTCGCCCCAGACCTTCTCTTTGGGCGAGTGCAAACTCACAACCACGATGGAATGCGGATCCACGATGGGCGTCTCGTACCGACAGTAGAGTAACGCACTTTGTCCACACGCGGGATACGATTGTGCGGATTCTCCAGGCTATGGATCGCGATAGTGCATAATCATTAATACAAAACTGGCCACAATCGCGAGCCCTGCCAGCCATCCCATCACATAAGCGCTCCGGCGTTCGTTCGCGGTGGCCGGCTGTCCATCTTTAAATAGTTTTCCCAGTACAAATCCCGCCGCCAAGCCTCCGCCATGCGCCCAATTGTCCATGGCCATGAATCCCGTGAAACCTATGGCAAACAGGATGACAAGCGAGGTGATCAGCCGCGAACGCAATTCACGCATCTGTGACCCGCCGCGTTTGGTAGTGATCGCCAGCATTAGGCCGATAAGTCCGAGCAATCCGGCGCTGGCCCCCAGCGAAAAATGGCCGCTGGCCGCGCTTAGCACATAACCGAAAGCCCCGGTAACGATATAGAGAAAAAGGTAGCGCGCCGATCCGTAGACCTCTTCCACTGCTGGACCAATTTGCATCAGAAACATCATGTTGAACCCAATGTGGATCAGCCCGCCATGGAGGAACTGGGCAGTCACCAGTCTCCACCACTCGTGGGTCGCGACTAGATACGGCAAGGGGATGCTCATGCCCAGGCGATACTGGGGTTCGCCTCCCAAGCCCCACAAAATGGTGAGGCCCCCGCCCTTGCCGACAGCCGCAAAAGCGAGCCAACTCACGCCAAGCATCAAGAAGTTCGCGACTAGAAGCGCTGTAGTCACCGGAGCAACGTGCTCACCGAACACTCCGGAGAATCTCTTGCTAAGAGCCGCGAGAGAAAAGCGCAAGTTCGTGCCGCAGACATGGCATTTCGTCGCATGAATGCCAACGAGCGAGCCGCAAGCCGGACAAATCTGAGGCCGCGGTCCCTGCTCGCCTCCTCCGCCGCTTCCGCCAAGCCCCGTGAGTTCCCGCAATGTACTCTTCCAACGCTCCAAACGACGCTGCCACTCATACGAAAGCGCCAATTCTCCTCCTTGCGAGCCGCGCACCGCGTTCCTATAATACAGAATTCGCAGCTTTTTACCGTGAATGGGTAGCCGGGGGCATCCACATGGACAAGTTCGAAGAGTTCGGCCGCCGCATCGACGAGGAGGTTTCGCGCTTGAAAAACATAAACAGTTTTGAGGATTTTGGAAAACGCGTGGACGAAGAACTCACGCGCGTGAAAAATTTTGTGAAGGAAGACGTCGCGCCGGAAACGGAAAAGCGCACCGCGCAATTTCTGCGCGAAGTTTCCGAGAAAATTACCGAAGCCGCCGCGTGGATCGAAGCCCGCAACGCCGCGCGCGCCCAAAAAGATTCGCAGAAGCCGCCATCGCAATCCTGATGCGAGCGAACTTGTGACCTACCCAAGGGCCAAGTTCCGACAGACATTCTTACTGCTATTGGTGGGCCTCGCTGGCTACCTTTCACTGACTGGTTGTGCTGGGCGCCGCGTCACGGCCAACCCGCCACCTTCACAGCCCGCCCCCGCTTCGCCAGAGACTATCGAATCCTCAAAAAGTGCTACGTCAGTCGGAGCGCCGGCTCCGGCGCGTTCGCCAAAACGGGGCAAGGCTTCGGGCACTCCCGCGCCGGAAGGCTACATCGAAGAAGGAAATGCTTCCTGGTACGGCGTGCCGTTCAACGGGCGGCGTGCCTCCAACGGCGAAATCTACGACATGAACAAATTGACGGCGGCGCACCGCACGCTGCCGTTCGACACCATGGTCCGCGTGACGAATCTCAACAACGGCAAATCGACCGTTGTGCGCATCACGGATCGCGGGCCGTTCGTAGAAAATCGCATCATCGATCTTTCGCAGGCCGCCGCGCGCGCCATCGAATCGATAGGGCCTGGAGTTGTCCCTGTGCGCCTTGAAGTCATCACTCCCGGCATCGATCCGACGGCGGGCTATTTTACGGTGCAAGTCGGCGCGTTTCGCGATCCCGCCAACGCTCAACGATTGCGCGACCGCTTAAATCTTTCCTACTCGCCGATTTTCATTCAGCAATACGATTCGCCTGATGGAACCTATTACCGCGTGCGCGTCGGCAAAGTTTCCGGAGAAGACGCCGCGCGGCAATTCGGCGAGCAATTGCGCGACCGCGAGGGAGTTACGCCGATCGTCGTTCGCCTCGATGAAGGCGCGCCCGCAGGAGGGAATTGATGAGCGCTGATTGCCTGTTCTGCAAAATCGCCGCGAAGCAAATTCCGTCAAAAATCGTTTATGAAGACGCGGACATCTTTGCCTTTGAAGACATCAGCCCGCAAGCGCCGACGCACATTCTGCTTGTCCCACGAAAACATTTTGTTTCGCTGGATGACGCGACCCAGGAAGACCAAGCGCTAATCGGCAAACTGCATCTAGTCGCCGCGCAACTCGCCCGCGAACGCGATCTCCTGGCAGGCTATCGCACCGTCTTCAACAATGGCACTGGCGCCGGCCAATCCGTCTTTCATCTCCATCTGCACCTACTAGGTGGCCGCCAATTCCGCTGGCCGCCGGGATAGCGAGATGGCGAACGCGCGAAGGACACAAGTGCAGCGGAACATGTGGGTCACAAATCGCTACAAAGAAAGAGCACAGACTGAAGTCTGTGCCACTCAGATCTCATTCATAGCGGAGGGCGACGATGGGATCGACGCGCATGGCGCGGCGGGCTGGGATGAAGCAGGCGAGGCAGGCGATTACGAGGACTGCCGCGGCTGCGGCGATAAACGTGGCGGGGTCAGCGGGCTGGACGCCGTAGAATTGGCTGGCGATGGCGCGTGCGAGAACGAACGCGCCTGCAGCGCCTAATGCGACGCCGATAGCCACCGACAAGAGGCCTTGGCGAAGAATCATTGCAAGAATGTCGCGCTGAGTCGCGCCGAGAGCCATGCGAATGCCGATTTCCTGGACGCGGCGCGCGACCGAATAGGAGATGACGCCGTACACGCCGAGAAGCGCCAGTGCGAATCCTATGGCGGCGAAAACGACGAGCAAGACGCTGCGCAGGCGCTGGTCGCCGACAGATTCGGAGATGACGCGCGACATGGTGGTGAGGTGGGTCACAGGCTGGTCAGGAAACACGGACCAGATTTGGCGGGAGATTGCCGTGGCAAGAGCGTCCGGGTCGGCAAGCGTCCGCACGAAGAGGTGGATCGAACCAGTGCCGCCTTGCAGCATCGAAAGATAGTATTCCGGGCCGGGGGTGTCGCTGACGTTGGTCTCGCGCACATCGGAGACGACACCGACCACTTCATACCATTCCCGATTTCTTTTTTCGTCCTTGAACATGCCGATGTGCTTCCCGAGCACATTCGTCGAGCCCCAATATTGCCGTGCCATCGCTTCGTTTACGATGATGACGCGCGGAGAGCCTTGCGCGTCGCGGTCCGTGAAATCTCTTCCACTAAGAAGGGGCATACCGAGGGTTTGGAAATAAGAAGGGTAAACATAGCGCGCGTTGGCAAAGCGCTGTTCTCCAGTCTTGGGTGGGAGAGCTCCTTCAGCCTCCAGACCGGCTTGCATCATTCTCGTCCCCGTCAAGAGAGCTTGATCGGAAGCGGTGACGGCAGCTACCCCGGGAACGATCTGAACTTGCTCGACGGTCTGTTTCAGGCGCGCCACATATTGCTGCACGAATGCGGGGCCGGGATCGTCATAGATGGGCGGAGTCGGAAGATCGAAAGAAAGAAGGTGGTCCGTGCGAAAGCCGGGATATTGATGGAGGAGGTTGTAGACAGTTTGCGTCATGAGCGCGGAACCGATGAGAAGAATGAAAGCCAGGGCGACTTCGACCACGACGAGGGCGTTGCCGAGTTTCGATTGATGAGCCGTGCGGGCCGCGCCGAGATTCGTGCCGGTGCCTTCCTTGAGGGCCTCGTTAGGATCCATGCGAGCGGCGCGACGGGCGGGAGCCAGACCGAAAATTAGGCCGGCCACGAGCGAAGAAAGCAGAGAGAACATTAGGAGGGTGGAGTCCACTGAGATTTCGTTGAGACGCGGCGTGCCGACGGGAGCAATATCGCGAAACAGCTGCACGCCGCCCGCTGCAAGGAGCATCCCGAGCGTGCCGCCGAGCAACGAAATCAGGCAACTCTCGACTAATCCTTGACGAAGAAGGCGGATGCGCGAGGCGCCGAGCGCAGCACGCAAAGCCATTTCGCGCTGGCGAGCGGAACCGCGTGCGAGAAGAAGGCTCGAAAGATTCGCGCAGGCGATGAGCAGGACTAGCGTGGATGCTCCAAGAAGGATGAGGTAGGCAGTGCGAACGTATTGCACGCGAGACTCGAGCAGCGGCTCCGCCGTGAAAGTAAGGCCAGCTTTCAGCACGGGAGAGTCTTTGATGAGGCGCTGTGCAATGGTGGCGAGCTCGGCGTTTAGCTGAGTGATTTTCTGACCGCGTCGTAGCTTGCCCAGGAGTTGAAACATAAAGAAGGCGGGTTGATTCTCGATGTCGGGCGTGATCGCGACGGGGATCCAGACGTCGTTTTTCTCTGGGAAACTAAAATTACGAGCGGCAACGCCGACGATGGTGTATGGCTGCTTATCGAGAACGAGAGTGCGACCAAGAATCGCCGGACCGGCGCCGAAACGCGTGCGCCAAAGTGAGTCCGAAAGGACGGCGACGAAGTTTTGTCCGGGCTTTTGGTCCGAGAGGTTGAGCAAACGCCCGTGCTGGGCGCTCGCGCCGAGTTCTTCAAAGAAGCCGTCAGAGACGCTGGTGACACTCAGTTGTGCAGGAGCACCCTGACCGGTCAAGGTCTTGTTTGATTGCGTGTAGACGGCTGATTCCTCGAGGGAGGAAGCTTGCGCACGGATGAGCTGAAAGGCAGGCCAGGAGTTTCCGAGAGAAAACGTGGGGAACATGGCGGTTTTCGTGGAAACAATCATGATGCGGGAAGAATCCTTGAAGGGGAGCGGGCGGAGCAGAGCGGCGTCGACGATGCTGAAAATGGTGGTGTTCGCGCCGATGCCAAGAGCGAGCGTGACGGCGGCTGTGATCGTGAAGCCTGGATTTTTGCGCAGCATGCGAAACGCATAGCGCAAGTCTTGGAAAAGAGTTTCGAGTAGGTTGCCGCGGCGGGATTCGCGGGTTTGCTGCTTGATGGATTCGAGGCCGCCGAAATCGAGGTGGGCGCGGCGGCGGGCTTCTTCGGGAGGCATACCTGCGGCGACGTAATCGTTAAATTGCTTCTCGATGTGAAAGCGGAGCTCGGCGTCGAGCTGTTTTTCGGACTGACCTTTGCGGAAGATGCGGCTGAGCCAATGCATGGAGGCACCTCCTATTCGGCAGTGCGGAGAATGAGAGCCACGGCGTCGGAGAGACGTTCCCAATAAACAAGTTCGGTCTCGAGCTGACGGCGGCCTTTTCTCGTGAGCTTGTAAAATTTTGCATCGCGGCCGGTTTCGGATTCGCGCCAGTCGGCGGCGAGCCAGCCGCGGTCTTCGAGGCGGTGAAGCGCTGGATAGAGCGAGCCTTGCGGGACCTGGAAGAAATCTTTCGAGATTTGCTGGATGCGCTGCGAGATGGCGTAGCCATGGATCGGGCCGAGCGCGACGATCTTGAGAATCAGCATGTCGAGAGTTCCTTTGAGGAACTCGGATTTCTCTTGCGCCATCGGGACACCTAGAAGACCTACCGTTAAGCCTAGAAGTTCTACCTATATGAAAAAAGCGAACCGTTGTCAAGGGTTGAGTAGGGAGGAGAAGCAAGAGGCGCGTCAAGCGCAACATTGAGAAGCAGAACAGGAACGGAGAATGTTAGGGCGTGACGATATCTTTGAGCTTGGGCTTGACCTGGATGGCCGCGAGGCTGGAGGCGTCCCAGCCGCCACCGAGCGCTTTAACCAGGAGAACGCTGGTGACAAGGCGCTGGCCTTGAATGACGGCGGCTTCCTGTTCGTCGATGAGCAGATTTTGCTGCGCGGTCACTACGTCGAGATAGCTGACGAGGCCGCCCTTGTAGCGATCTTCGGAAATGTCGAGGGTGCGGCGCGCGGCATCCACGGCAAGTTGCTGCGTATCGCGCGCCTTCTCGAGAACGGTGAGTCCGGTGACGTCGTCCTGGACTTCCTGAAAAGCGGCGAGGACGGACTGGCGGTAATTCGCGACGGTCACGTCGTAGCCGGATTTTGCAAACTCGACCTGAGCGCGGCGGGCTCCGCCGGTGAAGATACTTTCCGCCACGTTTGCGCCGAGCGCCCAGAACGTGCTTGAAACGTTGGCCAGCTTCAGGATGTCCGCGGCCTGCCAGCCGCCAGTGCCGAAGAGATTCAGAGAAGGATAGTACGCCGCCTTTGCAACGCCGATCTGCGCATTGGCAACGGCCATCTGGCGTTCGGCTTCGGCGATGTCCGGGCGCCTCTCGAGCAAATCAGAGGGAAGGCCGAGATCGATGGCGGGCGGTTCGGCGTTCAGTTCTTTAGTTGGGATTTGAAAGTCCGGAGCGGGTTTGCCAACGAGGACGGCAATCGCATCCTCAAACTGTTTTCGCTGTTGCAGCAAAAGAGTGGCTTGCGTGCGCGTGGTTTGAAGCAGAGTTTCTTCCTGCGCGACGTCGAGACCGGAAGCGACGCCGCCTTTGTGGCGCGAGTCGACGAGTTCCAGGCCGCGGCGCAATGTTTCCACGGTGCGATTTAGAATACCAAGCTCGCTATCGAGCTGGCGGAGAGTGAAATAATCGCCGGCGAGATCCGCGGTGATGACGAGCCGGACGTTTTCGAGGTCGGCGGCGCTGGCTTGATAGGAAGCTTCTGCCGCCTCGATCGTTCTGCGGCGCTGGCCGAAAAGGTCCACTTCGTAGCCCGCCGTAAAAGGCAACGTGAACGCGTTTTGTGTCACGGGTTGGAGCGGGCCAATTGCGCCGCTGGGAGGCCGGTTACCGGAAAGCCGTTGACGCTCGGCACTTGGGGAAACGCCGAAAGTGGGGAAATTTGTCGCAACCTGAAGAGCTGCTGCGGCGCGCGCTTGATGATAATTTCCGATCGCGGCTTGCAGGGTTTGGTTCGCCGCGAGGGCGTCTTTTTCCAGGCCAGTTAATTCGTCGTCGTGAAAAACGCCCCACCACTCTCCCTTGGGCACGGCATCTTTGGGATCGCTTTGCCGCCAGGGCGCTTGCACATCCCACTTCGCGGTAGCTGGGGCGGTTGCGCGCGCATAATTCGGCCCGACCGTGCATCCAGCCAGCGGCGAAATCAGGGACGCTACAAACGCGCAAAGCAGCAGAGGCTTTCTCTCGAGCATTACCGCTTGGCTCCGGGCGCTCCATTCGCGGCGGGAACTTTCGATTGCGGGGCGGAGGCCGGGGCCCGGTTCGCGCCCGGCAGCGCCATCGCGGGAGGCTGCGTGACTTCTTTGACCCGCACGCTTTCATCGTCGTTGATGGAGTCCGGCGGGTTGACGACAATCCAATCGTTCGGTTGCAAGCCCTGCAGGACTTCTAAAGTTGTGCCGAAGTCCCGCCCAATCGTTAGCGCGCGGAGATGAGTTTTGTGATTGGCGTCCACGACCACGGCGCGCAAGCCTTCCGAGCGGAAGAGCAGCGCGTTCACCGGCACTTGCACGCGAGAAGCCGCGACTTTCACTTGCAGATGCACCTGAGCATAGCCGCCGGGGAAGAGCCGGCCGTCCCGGTTGGGAACATCCACTTCCGTCAGCAGTGTTCTCGTATTGGGATCGATGGCTTCGGCAGTGCGCACCACTTTCCCCTGGAAATTCTGGCCGGGATATTGCGCCAGCTCGAGATAGGCACCGAGACCGGCGCGGACGGACGGCGAATACATTTCCGGCACGTTGACATAAACGCGAATAGGATCGGTTTGCGCGAGCGTGAAAAGCTCCTGCTGAGCTCCGCCGTTGCCGGCGTTGATCAGAGTGCCGATATCGATGTTGCGGCGCGTGATGACTCCGCTGAAAGGAGCGTATACGTGCTTGAAGGACTCCAACTCCTCGAGGCGGCGCACATTGGCTTCCGAGGACCTCACGGTGGCCGCTTTCGCTTCGTAGTCGCCTACGGCATTGTCGACTTCCTGTTTGGAAACGCCATCCGTTTTAATAAGGTCCTGATAGCGCGTCGCGGTAATTCTGGAAAGATTCGCGTTCGCTTCTGCGGTGTTTAGATCGGCGCGGGATTGCGAAAGCTGTTGATCGACTTCCGGCGTGTCAATATCCGCCAACAGTTCGCCGTTCGAGACGCGGGCTCCGATATCGTGGTACCACTTTTTGAGGTAACCATTCGTGCGGGCATAGATGGGTGATTCCACGTAGGCCTGGAGCGTGCCCGGGAGAACGAGATCTTCCTGCGCGGCCTCGGTATCCGGATGGATCACGGCCACGGTAGGAATGGCCAGCGCTTCCGTTTCTTCGGCCAGTGCGTGGTATTGCGCGCGGCGCTGGAAAAGCGTGAATGCCCCCAAGATTACCAGGAGGATTACGCCGCCGATGAGATAGGTAAACAGCTGGCTGCCTTTGGCCGGCTGTTGCCCTCCCTGTTCAGGTTCCATCTGTGAACCACCTTCCTTCATAATCCCGTTCATCCCCTACTTCCGCAAATAGTTTTGACCTAGGCAAGCGTTGGGGATGATGTTGTGCCGTGATGCCTTCTCCGCTCGCGGCGTCCATGGATCATGGAGAACACACAAGGCACAAAAAATAGCGTCGCGAACGTCGCGAAAATCAGGCCGCCAATCACGGCGCGGCCCAGCGGAGCGTTTTGCTCACCGCCCTCGCCGAGACCGATGGCCATGGGGACCATGCCGATAATCATCGCCAGAGCGGTCATCAGAACGGGGCGGATGCGCACAAAGCCTGCCTGCAGGGCCGCTTCGCGCGCGGACTTGCCTTCGCTCAGTTGCTCACGCGCGAAGGACACCATCAAAATGCTGTTGGCGGTGGCCACGCCCATGCACATGATTGCGCCGGTGAGCGATGGCACGCTGAGGGTCGTGTGAGTTAAAAGCAAAATCCAGCAGATGCCGGCGAGGGCGCCCGGCAACGCGGTGATGATGATGAAAGGATCGAGCCAGGATTGGAAATTCACGACGATCAGCAAGTACGCCAGGATGATCGCGCCAAGCAGTCCGATCGCCAGGCCGCGGAATGAAGTGCGCATGGTCTGCACCTGGCCGCGCACTTCGATGTGGCTGCCTCGTGGAAGCTCGCGCTCGGCGCTGTTAACTAGCTTCAGCACCTGATCGGAAACACTGCCCAGGTCCCGTCCGTCCACGGCCGCATAGACGTTGATCATCCGCTGCACGTTGTAGTGAGAAATCTCTGCCTGTCTTGCGGTCGTGGTGACGTTGACCAAATTTCCGAGGATCTGAGGCGGTGTTCCTGGTGCAGCCCCGGTCACCGGGGTGTTCTCCAGTTGCTGATAGGTGTCCACGCGATACTGCGGTGTTTGCACGGCTACGTTGTAGTCGACGCCGTTTTTCGGATCCAGCCAAAATGCCGGCGAAGTCTGAAAACTGGAACTCAAAGAGACGAGCAGGTTCTGGGCAACATCCTTCGCCTGCAGACCGACGGATTGCGCGCGCGTGCGATCGACGTCCAAGTGGAGCGTTGGCTCATCGAGAGCCTGTTGGACGTGGACGTCCACGGCGCCCGGAATGTGCCGGATCTCGTTGGCGAGTTTTTCTGCGACGACATAATTGTCTGGCTGGTCCGCTCCCGTCACCGCGATATCGATGGGAGCGGGCGTCCCGAAGTTCAAAATTTGCGTGACGATATCCGCGGGCTGAAAGAAGAACTGAACTCCAGGGAAAAGTTGCGGCAGCTTTTCGCGGAGATCATTGATGTAAGCGCTGGTCGGCTTCCCGCGTTCTTCTTTCAACTGCACCATGATTTCGGCGTCGGAAGTGCCAAACGTGCCGGAGTTGCTATAGCTGAGATTGATGCCGCTGTAAGGGACTCCGATATTGTCGAGAATCGTTTGCAGCTCATTGGGAGGAATCGTCTCGCGGATAGCGGAATCGACTTCATCGGCGAGGCGGGCGGTTTCTTCGATGCGCAGGCCGGTGCGGGCGCGGAAGTGCAAACGAATTTGACCGGCATCGACCTTGGGAAAGAAATCCCTGCCGAGAACCGTGACTAGCCCGACGGAAAGCACGCAAAATCCAAGAAAACAGCTGCCAAACAAGAGAGACCGGTCCAGAGCCGAGGCCAAGCCGCGATGGTAGCCTTCGCGGAATCTCTCGAAGGCGCGCTCAAATCCCTGCTGATAGCGGCGGAAAAAACCCTGCTTTTCACCGGCGTGCTTTTCGGGATCGTATTCGTCCTCGCTGCTTAGGAGGTACATGGCCATCGTGGGGACTATGGTCCTCGACCATCCATAAGAAGCCAGCATGGCGAAGATGACCGCTTCGGCCAGTGGCACGAACAGGAACTTCGCCACTCCCGAGAGGAAGAACATCGGAATAAAGACGATGCAGATGCAAAGCGTGGAAACAAAAGCTGGGACGGCGATTTGCGCGGCGCCATCGAGAATGGCCTGGACGGTTTCTTTTCCCATCGCCAGATTGCGGTTGATATTTTCGATTTCGACGGTGGCGTCGTCCACCAGGATGCCCACGGCGAGCGCCAATCCGCCGAGAGTCATGATGTTGATCGTTTCTCCCAGCGCGCTGAGCATCAGAATGCTGACGAGGATCGACAATGGAATGGAGATGGCGATAATCAGCGTGCTCTTCCAGTTGCCGAGGAAAATCAGAATCATCACCGCGGTCAGACACGCGGCGATCAGGGCTTCGCGCAAGACTCCTTGAATCGAAGCGCGCACGAACACCGACTGATCGAAGAAAGTGGTGAGATGGAGACTCGGCGGCAACGAGGATGAATAATCCTGCAATACTTTCTTGACGCGATCAACGATATCGAGCGTCGAAGCTCCACCCGTTTTATACGTGCTCATCAGTACGCCGCGCTGTCCGTTCATGCGGACGATATTGGTTTGCGGGCTGAACCCATCGCGAATATGAGCGACGTCTTTCATGTAGATCGTCGCGCCATTGACGGTCTTGATGGGCAGATCGTTCAGGCCTTCGATGCTCACCGGGCTGCCATTCAGCTCGACGAGATACTCCAGCGAGCCCAGCTTCACTGTTCCACTGGGTAGGATCAAGTTTTGCGCGTCGATGGCGTTGACGATGTCGACGGGGGAGAGCCCTTTCGATTGCAGCGCCGCGGAATCGATGTCCACCGAAACCACTCGTTGTTTTCCGCCATAAGGGTACGGAAGAGCCGCGCCCTGCACTGTGGCCAACTGCGTGCGAATGAAATTGTTCCCAAAGTCGAAGAGTTGCTGCTCGCTCAAGCTGTCGCTGGTCAATCCAATTTGGATGACGGGGACGGTGGACGCGGAAAAGATACTCACGAGAGGAGGAGTGGTCCCGGGCGGAAGGGATTTCAGGATGGTTTGGACAATGGCGGTGGTCTGGGCAAGCGCCGTTTGTACATTGGCGTTCGGCTGAAAATAGATTTTGACGACGCTGATCCCGTTGATGGAGATCGATTCAATGTGCTCGACGTCGTTTACGAGGGTGGTGACGGCGCGCTCGGAATTCGAGGTGATGCGCTGTTCCATCTCCAACGGCTCGAGGCCATCATATTTCCAAACCAGGCTGACCACCGGGATGTTGATGTCCGGGAAGATGTCCGTCGGCGTGCGCATGAGCACGATGGGCGTCAGCAGAACAATGACGAGAGCGAGAACCACGAAGGTGTAAGGTCTCGCGAGCGCTAATCGGACAATCCACATAAAATTTCGACGATTCCTCTAAAGGGCAATACGCCCGCAGGCCCAACTTGAATCGGTTCTGCCGTCAAACTGCTCTAGTCTTAGATTCCCGTGGCCGATTGTTTGGGTACGCCCCCCGTCAGGGCACGATACGTTGTCCAATCAAAGCTGCCGGCTTCCAGTCGCCCCAATTTGGGTTGCCATCTCGCGGCGTTCGCGGCGCATTCGCCGACGCAAGACCGAGCTCCGATCGCAGCCAAGCCTTTATGATCGAGCCTGCTAGCCATCGGGCGAGACAGCGAGGCTTTTATCTTACCTCTTTTTGGATGTCGCTAATTTAGCGTAGGTCACTTTGAAGAGTCGGCCAAATTGGGCTGGCGTTTCCGCCTCTCATCAAATGAATTGATGCAATGAATTCATGCGGCCGTTCGATCCGTCCTTCGCCATGAAGGCCATTGAGGTTTTCTCCCCGATGGTGGATCGCTGATGGGAGTGCAACGGGTGCCCCGGCGATGGGCTGTGCACTGGCTGCTACTTATGCGTCATGACGAAGACGCCGTCCCAGTTTGCCGGTGGTTCCTCAAAAAGATAATCCTGGCAGCGCTTCCAATAGACGCGGGAAGGGCCGTCGGTGGGCCACTTGTCGAGAATCTCCTGGAAGGCCCGCTGGGCCGCTTCCCACTGCCGGTGCTGATAGAGTTGGCGAGCATGAGCGAACAGATCTACTTGCAGGCGCACGTCTTCCGCAGAGCCGCCGGCCTCGAAATCCGCTTGGCGTCCCAGCAATTGATAAATAGTGACGGGTTGCAGCTTTCCTTTCACTCGCATCAAATCCAACTCGCGGAAAACAAAGCCGTCGTTTTTCGCGGCTTGATAGGTCGTTTCGTTCGCGATGATATGCGTGCCGTAATCCTTGTTTAGCCCTTCGAGACGCGAAGAGAGATTTACGGCATCGCCCAGCGCCGTGTAGCCGTAACGAAGCGCGGAGCCCATGTTGCCGACGCTGGCGACTCCCGTGTTGAGCCCAATGCCGATTTCGAGGCTCGGCTTGCCTTGCTCTTCCCACTGCTTTTGCAATTCGCGGACGCGCTTCATCATTTCAAGAGCGGCGGTGCACGCCCTCGCTGCATGTCCCTGTTCCTCGAACGGAGCGCCCCAGAAGGCCATAACCGCGTCGCCGATATATTTGTCGAGCGTCCCGTGATGGCTGAAGACAATGCGCGTCATGTCCGAAAGATACTGATTCAGAAAGAGGGCGAGCTCCTGGGCGTCGAGTTTTTCAGAGATACTCGTGAATCCACGAATGTCGCTGAACATCACGGTGATGTCGGTTTTCTTTGGGTCGACGAGCTTTGGATTTACCAGCAGCCGCCGGATGACTTCCGGGCTGAGGTACTGCCCGAATGCGGTGCGTACTTTGCGTTTTTCCTTTTCCTCGACGAGCGCGCGATAGAGCGATACCAGCAGCACGTTGCCGGTGAGCGTCATCGCTGGCACCGTAAAGTTCAGCCACCAGCCGTGCTTAAACGCCCCGTAATCGACCGCGACGAGTGGAATGATCAATCCCGCGCCGAACCACATCCAGCGCGGCCGCACCAGCGCCATCCAGATGCCGAGAGGTATGCCTAAGAACAAAATCGCCAAAAAATCCCAAAGCGCTTGTTTAGCGCCCCGCACCAGGAAGCCGTGATTGAGCATGTTGTCGATCACATTGGCGTGCACCTCCACGCCGGGGTAGTTGATTCCGCCATAGGGTGTTGTCCGCAGATCCCCGATTCCAGTTGCTGATGCTCCGACGAGGACGATTTTGTCTCTGAAAAATTCTGGCGGAACTTTTTCGTCCACCACGTCGGCTATCGAACGATATGGATAGCTGCCTCTCGGGCCGCGATAATTAATCTGCATGTGGCCCGTGTAGTCCGGTTCAATTTTCAACTTATCGCCAAAGTTGATGCTAACCACTCCGATTTGATTGAAATTCACCGACAACTGAGTGGTCGGTACGCCGAGATACAGTCTTACTGCCTGTACTTCCAGCGAGCCGAACATCTGCCAATCATTAATATCTTTCGACCGCCCGAACGGCAGCACCAGCATCGTCCGTCGCAAAACCCCGTCAGGATCGGAAGCAATGTTGAAAAATCCTATGGAAGTTTTTTCAGGGTTGTCTGGATTGGCCAGAATGGGGATGTTGGCAATCGTTGCGGAAAATAGGTCTCCTTCCTGGTCGTACTTCCGGACCAGTTCCGCAAAGTCCTGTTTTCCCGTCGCAGGATTCAGGGCGGTCCTTGTAAGCGAATACCAGTCAATCAAATCGGCATACTGATCGAGAGTCGCGTTGTCGATGCCCGTCAGCTCCTCTTTCTTCAGGAAGAAGCTGCCGAGGACCACGGGCCCAAAGCGGTCTATGGCCTTGCCAAATTGCACGTCAACATTGTTTTCTGCGACGAGCTGTTGCAACCAGGTCTCATATTTAGGGTCGACCGGATCTCCGTTTTTCTTCCTCGTCTCGAGATCCGTCCAGATTTTCCGCAGCATCGCGACGGTCTGGTCGGGTTTATCAAACGTTATGTCGAAAGCTACTACTTTCGCGCCGTCTTGCCGCAAGACGTCCAGCATCTTGGCGAAATGTGTTCTGGAGAACGGCCATTTTCCCAGAACTTCCTGAGAGTGCTGGTCGATATCCACGATGACGATCCGGGGATCTGCAGGAGTTGCGTCCGCAGGACGGTAGCGAAACCTTGTATCCAATGAGTCGTATTCGAGGCGCTGCAGGAAAACGAAAATCGGCGTTGATCTCTCGCCAAGGAAGGTGACGTAATAAATTCCAAGGGCGAGAAACGTGATAACCAAGCTGATGATGAAGGAGACGCGATGCCGCCACCACGACTGGAGAAGTTCGTAGAGGCCGAAGCCGCCCCGCCCCTGCCACCATGCGCCTGACGGAGCTGCCATTGCGATACGCGCGTTACTCGCGGTAGACGAAATTCATGCGAGCTCCGCCCACCTCGATGATGTCTCCGTCATTCAGGCGCACGGGTCCAGTGATCGGCTTGCCGTTCACGAGCGGCATTTTGTCGCCGGGGCCGATGTAGTAGCCGTCATCGCGCTGGTTAATTTGCGCGGCCATGGGCGGCTTGAACCAGCCTTTGAGTTTCACCGTGGCCATGCCCGACTTGCCGATGACCGTCAGCTTGTTGGTGAGCATGTACTCTTTCTGGTCGGTGCGCCCGCCAAGCACTACAAGCGTGGGAACCTTGAGCCGCCCGGACGCAAATTGCACGCGCTCGCCGGTAGCTGCGGCCTGCTGAAGCATACTCCGGCGCTCTTTGGTGTCGAGCACCATCGTTTCGTTGATGCGCGGAGCGCTGGCCTTGCGCCCAGTATCCCAGGGCACGGGAGCGTCGCCAGAGGCATCGACCTTGATGTGATGTTTGCCGATCCAGATCGAATCGCCATCATGGAGCGTGGCGCGCTCAATGCGCAGATCGTTTACAAACGTGCCATTGAGGCTATCGAGGTCTTCGACGACGAGCCGCTGGCCCTCAAAATACACGCGCGCGTGATAATTCGAGACAGCCAGGTTGTCGACCGGCAAGTCGTTGTCCGGGGACCGTCCAATGCTCACGGGCCGGCTTCCCACCGGCACTTCCTTGACCGTCTTTTCTTCAAACATCAGGCTGAGCTTCGCCATCTCAACGTCCTCCTGTGGCGCCGTTTCCGGACGCTTTTTTCCGCGCCCCCCGGCGCAGCCATGAAAACCAACTTCTGGATTTCGTGCCAACGCGCACCACGATGACGGTGATGTTGTCCACGCCGCCTCGTTCGTTGGCCAAGGCCACTAACTTCTCCGCAGCCCTGGTGGGATCCGTTTCCGCCTGCAAGGTCCCTGCAATTTCCGGCTCCGTCACCATGCGCGTCAAGCCATCGCAACAAAGCATCAAAATATCTCTGGCAAAAATAACGTGTTCTTCGGTATCCACTTCGACGTCCGGCACAGCTCCCAGCGCCCGCAGCAGGACGCTCTGCATTTCGCTCTCTTCCGCTTCCGCCGCCGTTATAATGCCGCGCCGAACTTGTTCGGCCACCAGGGAATGATCGCTGGTGAGCTGTTGCAAAGTGCCGCCCCTCAGCAGGTAGGCCCGCGAATCCCCAACGTGAGCGATGCTTAATCTTGAGCCATCGAGCCACGCCGCCGTCAGTGTTGCCCCCATGCCATGCTGCTCGGGATGCGCTTCTGCCGACTCGTAAATCTTTTTGTTGGCCAAATGCACGGCGTTTGTCAGACGCTTGGTCTTCTCGCTCCAGGTTGGCTCGGAGACGCCCATTTGAGTGGCCGCGGAATCCGTACTCGCGTCCATGCAAAATTTGACGATGGTCTCGACGGCCATCTCGCTGGCCACTTCGCCATGCGCTTCGCCGCCCATCCCGTCCGATAGCACAAAGAGGTTCAGCGGCTCAACGATGCGGAAGCAATCTTCGTTGTTCGTGCGCACCCGGCCTAGGTCGGTTACGCCGCCGCTTTCGATCCGCACAAACTCTCCCCGTGCCGCTGGCAGTAGGAACCGCTGTCCACACCCGTACCCGGCAACCCTGTTCTCACGCTAACAGACCCTTTCCGGCCGCGAAAGGCTGTGACGCCTACTGATTACTTGTTATTTGGCGTCATTCGCCGTCCCGGCCTTTCCGAGGGTACAACCAAATCGTCGATTCCGTGTCTTACTTTCTGGCAGATGTGGGGACACTCCTTACCTCGCCGGTCAGGTCCGCTTCCGCTATAATCTGCCTCGCGGCGGCCGACTCTTCGAGGAACGCCGGATCTGCTTCCCTCACAATGGCCAAATCCAAAAAACCGCTAGGCACGCGAACGCTTGCATCGCGGCACACGAGCCTCTCCGCGGCGCAGGCTAGCCGCGAGCTCGAGGAACTGAACAGCATCGGCATCGCCTTGAGCGGGACTCATGATGTGGAACGCCTGCTCACACTGATTTTGCATAAGGCGCGAGAGATAACAGGCGCCGACGCGGGATCCCTCTATTTGGTGGAACAAGATGCGGGCAGTTTGAATGGCGCGACGAATGCCGCGGCTAGCGGGACGGAACCAGCTCGACAGTTGCGATTCCGCCTGACACAAAACGACAGCGTGCAGTTTCCTTACGCCGAACACACCCTGCCGATCACCGAGTCTTCCATGGCGGGATATTGCGCGCTGCATGGCGAAGTGATCGAACTGGCGGACGCCTATCGCATTCCCAAATCGCGGCCCTTTCGTTTCAATTCTTCGTTCGACGAACAGGCTGGCTATCGCACGCGCTCTCTGATCACGCTGCCCATGAAAAACGGCAAGGGTGAAGTCATCGGCGTGCTTCAGCTCATCAATTGCAAACGCCATCCGAAAGCGCGGCTGGCCGATGCAAATGCGGTTCACTGCTACGTTCATCCGTTTCCAGAGCGCGCTGTGCGGCTTGGGCTGTCCCTGGCTTCGCAGGCCGCGGTGGCTTATGAGAATTCGCAGCTTTACCGCGATATCGAGAACCTTTTTGATGGTTTCGTGAACGCCTCGGTAAAAGCCATCGAGCAGCGCGATCCCACCACTTCCGGGCACTCGCAACGCGTTTGCCAGATGACGCTTGCTCTTGCGGAAGCCGTGGACCGCGAAGAGCAAGGGCCGTATGCGGATTTGCGCTTTTCGCGCGAGCAAATGAAGGAGCTGCGCTACGCAACTTTGCTTCACGATTTCGGAAAAGTAGGCGTGCGCGAGGAAGTTCTCGTGAAAGCTAAAAAACTTTACCCGCTTCAGTTTTCGCGGTTGCTCGATCGTTTTGATTACATCCGGCGGGACATGGAAGCGCGCATCGCCGAGCAAAAGGTGGAGGTCCTGCTGGGGCATTCTCGCAAGGAAGCGGAGGCGCGCGTGTGCTTGAAGCTGCTCGATGGCGAGGCCAGCCGGCTGATCGCCGAGCTGGACCGTTACGTCGATTTCATTGCGCGTGCCAACGAGCCAACGATCCTCCCATCAAGCGAGTTCGATTTGTTGACGGAAATCTCTCAGAAAACCTACCGCGACCCGCGCGGCGCCGAGCGCCCCTTTCTCACTTCGGAGGAAGTCCGGTACCTCTCGATCCCGCGAGGCAGCCTCGATTCGAACGAGCGGCGGCAAATTGAATCACATGTGACGCACAGTTTTAATTTCCTGGCGCAAATTCCCTGGACACCGCAATATCGTGGCATTCCGGAAATCGCTCGCGCCCACCATGAAAAACTCAACGGACGCGGTTATCCGGCGGGTTTGGTCGCTTCAGAGATTCCCGTGCAAGCCAAAATCATGACCATCTGCGACATTTTCGACGCGCTCTCCGCGTCCGACCGTCCTTACAAGCGCGCCGTTCCGACGGACCGCGCTCTCGAGATATTGAAGCTTTGCGTTCGGGATGAGGAGATCGATCCCGACTTATTCCGTCTTTTCCTCGATGCCCAAGTCTATCGGCTCGTAGCCAAGCCCGCCTAGTTGACACCTTCAGATTTCTTCACCGATTACTTTTTGGATGATCGGCGGGGCTTAGGTGCCTTGCGAAGTCCTTATCCCTTTTATAATAGGCATGGGGCAGGTTATGTGGACATTTCTACTTGGGCCTTTTCTTGCGCTGCTTCCACGGCGCTTGCGTAATGCTTCGCCATTCTCCAAAGCCGTGCGTTGGCGTCCCGCCGCCATCCTCAGCGGCTTGGCGGAATCCACAAGCGCGCTGAGCGTGCTCATGGCTTGGTATTACTACTCGATGTCCACCACGCTTTCGCATCTCTCGGATCTCGCGCTCAGCGGCAAGACCGCTCCCACAACGACTGATTATGATCTCGGGACGGCTGCTCTTCTCATTTGGTCCACCCATCCACTGACGTGGGCAATCGTTTTTTTTGGCATTGAAGGTATAGTGCGCACCTGCGCGGGCTTCACCGACACCGTTTTGGGCATTTTCCCGCTGTATTTCGTTGAGAAAGTCTACGCGACCGTTTTTCGCAGGCGTGAGTCGAAAACGCCGTACGCCGCGGATTTTTC
>JBARBE010000440.1:0-26330 GCA_049792735.1 Candidatus Acidiferrum sp. | reverse complement strand
TGTTGAAGCGCTACTACTTGGGCCGGCTCGACGCCTACGAAATGCGCAAGCAGTTGACGGCCTCGCAAACGCAAAACGTTTGATTTGCATTTTCGCCTAGTTCCGGCCGCCGTTTTCACGGAAGAGCGCCCGGAAATCAAACTCACTTAAATCTCGCGTGAGTCAGGATCTCGTCTATGAACCTCATCCACGTAATCATCCTCGCCATCGTGCAGGGCCTGGCCGAATTGCTGCCGGTTTCGAGTTCCGCGCACGTCATCGTGGCGGAAAAACTTCTGGGGATGAACCCCGAGGCGCCTGAGATGACGCTTCTGCTCGTGATGCTGCACACCGGAACGATGTTCGCCGTGATCGTTTATTTTTGGCAGCGGTGGCGGAGGACATTTTTTCAGAGCGTTGCCGAGTTCAAGAAATTTGCGTTCGTGCTGATTCTGGCTTCGGTTTTGACGGGGATTGTCGGCGGCGGGCTGATCGAGGGCATTGAAAAGGTCTTATTTCGCGGCGAGTCGCATGCGTGGATCGAACAATTGTTTGGGCGTCTCGATTTGATCGCCCCGGCGCTGGCCGCGGCGGGAATTCTGATTCTGATCGCGGGGCTGCTTAAGAAGGGGCCGGAGGGTTCAGAAACGAGTGGCGCAACCGAAATAACAGCCAAGCAGGCGGGCATCATTGGCGCGGTGCAAGGATTATGCCTGCCGTTTCGCGGATTTTCGCGGTCGGGGGCAACCATTTCCGCTGGAATGCTTTCCGGAGTGCCAAAAGCCCGGGCCGAGGATTTTAGTTTCGCCTTGGCCGTCGTGCTTACGCCGGCCGCGATTGCGCGCGAAGGCTGGCGGCTGATCCAAATGCAGCACCTTGAACATGGAGCGTCGCTTGCGTCGGCTGCTTTGCCGAGCCTAGTGGGCGCGCTTTTTGCGTTTCTAGCTGGTTTGCTGGCGTTGAAATGGCTGAGCCGGTGGCTGGAAACGGGGCGCTGGTACATTTTTGGCGTTTACTGCCTAGTTGCCGCTTGCGCCGTCGAAGTTCTGCACCATTTCGGATTTTAACTCCAAGGAATTATTTGCTCGAAGCGTGAGCCTTCGAGAGCTTCGGAGGATGTTGTTGCCATACGCACAGAGCAAAACTAATCTAGGTTCAGCGGACTGCATCTGCTATTATTTGATTCGTTTGAAAGTTCCTCCAGGCGGACACGTGAAAGCGCCAACGTGCCCGTCGCACCACTCAGCCTTCCCCAAAAGCTGAGGAGAACTCTGTGCGTTTGCTGACCCCGACCGAAAATAAACGGCTCAATGAGCTGATTGGTTTTTTGTGTATCACGCTGGCGTTGTTGATTGCGCTGGCCTTGCTTTCCTATTCCCCGAAAGATGCTGCGTTCAACGTCAGCGCCGCGGCGCCGGATGGCAGTCCGGCGAGAAACTGGATTGGGCCGGCCGGGGCGTATAGCGCCGACCTGCTCTTCCAAATATTTGGCTTCGCAGCTTTCTTGTTGCCGGCGGCGATTCTCGTTTTGGGCTGGAGGTGGTTCCGCAGCCGGGCGATCCATTCGCAGGTGGCCACGCTGGTCGGTTACGGATTGCTACTCTTGTCTCTTCCCGCGCTCATTTCCCTGCTTTCTTTTATCCCTGCGGTGCGCGGAGCGATCCCCGCCGGCGGGCTAATAGGAGGGCTTGTTTCTAATGGCCTCCTGGCCGGGCTAAATCGTGGGGCTTACCTTGTCGCTCCCGCAATGCTGATCGTGGCGATTTTCATGACTACGCGATTTTCCTTCTCCGGCGCGCACGCCTGGGCGAGCGGCCCGAACGGCCCCATTGGACGCGTCGAAAAACTCGGCATCTTGCAGAAGGCAATGACGCGCTGGCACTCGTGGAGAGACGAGAGAGAGCAGGAGCGCATGCGGCGGCGCGTCGAGGAGACGCGGATTTCTGGTCGCAAGCCAGTTACACCGCAATCTTTTGGCAATGCTGCTTTGCTGAATGAGGTCCCGAAGTCGATTCAACTGGCGGATGAGAGCGACGTTTTCGAGGAAGAGAAAGAGGAGCGCGCGGAAAAAGGCGCGACGGCACGGCGCAAAGAACCGATTGTGTTTGTCGGCCCAGAAAAGACGGTTGCGAAGAAAGCTGCCGAGCCCAAAATTGCCAAGGGCAATCCCAACTACAAGCTCCCTTCGCCTTCCCTGCTGCGAGAGGGAGAGCGCGGCCAAAAACTTGATGAAGACGAGTTGAAGGACCGCGCGCGCGCGATTGAAGCGAAATGCCTTGAATTCGATGTTCAGGGGCGCGTGACGCAGATCAATCCCGGCCCGGTCGTCACCACATTCGAGTTCAAGCCAGAAGCCGGCATCAAATACAGCCGGATTATCGGATTAACGGAAGACTTGTGCCTGGCGCTGCAAGCCGAGTCCATTTTGATCGAGCGCATCCCCGGCAAATCGACGATTGGCATTGAAGTGCCGAACATCACGCGGCAAACGATTGCGCTGCGGGAGATCATTGAGGCGCAAGAGTTCACGAATTCCTCGAGCAAATTGACGCTGGCGATGGGGCGCGATTTGCACGGCCGGATTCGCGTGACCGACCTGGCGGCGATGCCGCACTTGCTGATTGCGGGTTCAACGGGCACTGGCAAAAGCGTTTTTATCAATTCGCTGATGATGTCGATTCTTTATAAGGCGAGCCCCGAAGACGTAAAGATGGTTCTTGTCGATCCCAAGCGGCTCGAACTCAATCTTTACGAAAATATTCCGCATTTAATCGCGCCGGTCGTGACCGATCCCAAAATCGCTTCCAACGTGTTGCGTAACGCTACCAAAGAAATGGAGAAGCGGCTGAAGCTGCTGGCGCAGCGCGGCGTGCGCAACATTGACCAGTACAATCGCACGTTCCAGAAGGCGCAATCGCTCTCGCTCTTCGACAATGTCGAGGAGAGCGAGCACAAGCCGCTTCCCTATCTTGTGATCGTGATCGACGAACTCGCCGATTTGATGATGGTGGACACCAACAATGTCGAAGAGTCCATCACCCGTCTGGCGCAGATGGCCCGCGCCGTCGGCATCCATCTG
The DNA here is from genome assembly GCA_049792735.1 of Candidatus Acidiferrum sp. Taxonomy (GTDB): domain Bacteria; phylum Acidobacteriota; class Terriglobia; order Acidiferrales; family UBA7541; genus Acidiferrum. The sequence goes on along the minus strand of JBARBE010000440.1, from coordinate 23,272 downwards.
ATTTTGGCGACCCAAAGGCCGTCCGTGGACGTAATCACTGGCTTGATCAAAGCGAATTTCCCCGCGCGCATTTCCTTCCGCGTAGCCAGCAAAGTCGATTCGCGCACGATTCTGGACTCGAACGGTTCGGAATCGCTGCTTGGCAAAGGCGACATGCTTTATCTGCCTGCGGGCTCGGCGCGGCTGCACCGAATTCATGGGCCGCTCGTTTCGGAAGATGAGATCACCGCCGTCTGCGACTTCTGGCGCGAACAAGCTCAGGCGAAATATAACGAGCAACTCCTCGAAACGCCGAAAGATGAGAACGGCAAAGCGGAAAGCGCTGCTGGCAATGATGTCGAGGCTGGCGGCGAGGAGGTGGACGACGATCTTTACCAGGACGCCGTCCGCGTGGTTTGCGAAATGGGCCGCGCTTCCACTTCCACGCTGCAGCGCCGCCTGCGTATCGGCTACGGCCGCGCCGCGCACTTGATCGACATCATGGAAAAAGACGGCATCGTCGGCCCGCCTGACGGCACGCGGCCTCGCGAAGTCCTCAAAGGCAAAACCTGGATGAAGGAATTCGACGAATCGGCACAGTAACAGCGCTAAAATGACAAGCTTAGGCTGGCGGCGGAGCCTCCTATAAGGGGGACTCGCAGATGTTCTGCAGATTGTGGTTCGCAACGTTCCTTATTTCACTTCTATCGGCCTCTCCATCCCTCATATGCCAAGGTGAACGCGCATCGAGGGCAGACTCCCCTAATGCGGATTGTGGACCCAACAGTGACGTGCGATACGAAGTGTGTCGCGGAGCATGGTCAGGGAAAACAGTCTCCCTCTTCAATACTTGGGCGGCGTCCGACACGAATCCGGAACGCCGGCTTCGCCTTCTTTCTCCAGACGGGGAAAAATTGATACGCGTGGTTGGCTTTCAGGTGCGCCTACGCATGAGAGATAAGTGGTATTGGACTCCCTTCGGGAATATGCACGATGCAGAGGTCGGATGGGCGCCCGATTCAACGCGGCTGTTTGTCACTTGGAGCGAGACTGGGGAGCTCGGGCTTTGGCACGTGCAGGTGTATGACGTTGTGGACGGTCGAGGACTTGTGGAAGTCAAGGACGTGACGCGGGAGGCCAGCGCAGACATCCTCAGGAGGGAGCGCCGAGCGCCCATTCCGAAGTGGGTTACGCGGTCGTATCTACCTCTTTGGGATTCTTTGATGTATTGCTCGCCGGACATGATTGGATCGCAGTGGCTCAACGGTTCTAAAGAGATTCTTGTCGCCGCCCGGACGGGACCTGACAGCGGTTGTAAGTATATGGCGGATGTCGTGGTGTACCGCCTAGATGCGACCACCGGGAAGATACTTCAGGTCTACCAGTTGCGAGAAGCGCACAGGGTATTCGGGGATGACGACCTCCCAAAGTTGCTGGACGATGGAGAAGATTTGCCCTAGGTCTTCCTGGTTGAGGCTTTCTCCTCCACGTGGCATGAGCGCGAATTGACACAATCGCGCCGCACCCCCTACAATTTCTAAACACCACGTGCCAGGGTAGCTCATTGGTAGAGCGCCGCCCTGAAAAGGCGGGCGTAGCCAGTTCGATTCTGGCCCCTGGCACCATCGTAACAGCCACTTCCAAAACCCAACAAATTCCACGTTCCCGAGGCGACGTAAAGTCGGCCACTCGGCATCAGCGTGATTTTTTGGACGTGCTGTGCAATCGCGGCGCGAGCGAGTGACACGTCGCGGTGCAACAATCCGCGAAGGTCCGACAACCGACTGAGAACGAATTTTCGCACCTGGCTCACTTCCCCGCTCAAGATTCTATCCTTCGAGTTCGCCGCCGTCAGCTTAATTCGGAGTGCGGCGAGTTCTTTTTCGGTGTCCGCGACGGATGCCGTCAGCGCCGGGCTGTAGCCATCCGCGAGAGCGCGCGTCAGGTTAACTATCTCCGATTCCAGTTTTGCCTTGCGCCGGTGAAGTTCATCATGCTCCTCTTTTGGATTCAAGAGAGCGCGGCGAGCCTGCTCTTCCAAACGCTTCAACACGTAGTCGGCGATTTTGGGGTGCAACACCCTGTCCTGCAATCCAGCGAGCAGTTGGTGTTCGAGGTCCGTGCGGGCGACAAGCAGCCCGTTTTTGCAAACCGCATCGCCACGATAGGCATGCATTGAACAGCCGTACCTTGAGTCCTCGCGGTTTTTCCACGCGCCCGAGACAATCGTGACGCTGCCTTCGCAGAGCGCGCACTTGAGCAGGCCGGTGAAGAGATACGGTGACGCGGCTGCGCGGCCGCCCCGAATTCGCCCGTCGATTGCATACAAGTGGTTGAAGAGCTTCATGCGCTCGCCGACTGCTCGCCACAACTGGTCACTGACGATTTTCTGCTCGGGGATTTCTGTCCTTCGCCACTCGCTTTCCGGTCGCCATTTGTAAATCCGCTTCCCCGTCAGTGGTGAGCGCACTTTCTTGTGTCTGCCCCACAGGACAACGCCGTGATACCGCTCGTTGCGAAGAATATGCCGGATGGAAGACGGACACCATGAGCGCGAGATGCGGCCTTTCTGCGGTTGCGGCGAAGTAATCTTCTCATCGTTGAGGTCAATGGCAATGCGCTTCATGGATTTACCGCGCGCGTACTCTTCAAAGATTCGGCGCACGATGGCTGCCTGCCGATGGTCTACCGCGAGCTTCACGCCGCGAATGATAGGCCGTCCGTGCGAGTCGCGCTGCGTTTCGTCTTCGATGGGAACATTCATGTACCCGAAACAGCGCCCGCCAGTGTGCAGGCCGTTCAGCGCGAGTTGCTCGACGCCGCGAAACGTTTTCTCGCGTAGCCCGTCGAGATACAGGCCATCGACCAGGCCGTGGACCGTGAGCAAGGTTTGCGATTGCGGCGCGCTCGAATCGAATCCTTGCGAGACAAAGACAACGCGAACACCAGCGAACTTGAATTGCTCAAAGATGCGAAGTGAATCAATCAGTTTGCGGGAGACGCGCGAGGTATCGTCAACGAGCAGCATGTCGAATGGTCTCGGCTTTTGCTGCACCGCACTTAGAAGTCGCTGGAGGCCCGCGCGGTCATCCGTCGCGCCGCTGATTGCTTCGTCCGCGTAGAGATGCTCTTCGAGAACGGTGAGACCATGATGCTCTGCGTACTCACGGCACTTGCGGATTTGTTGGGCAATGCTGAGGGGGTTTTGCTTCTCGGAACTGAATCGCGCATAGATCGCGCAACGTGTGGGCTGACTCTTCACCACGGCGTCACCTTCTTTCGAGGAATGAAGTCCGTGTTTCGCGGGAAGTGTGCGGCACATGGCGGCTTCGATGCAACGCTTTTCTGCATTCCGTTTTTCTCTTCCATGTATTCTTTGAGCAAGATCGGCACGATCACGGCGTCGATAAACTCGCGCAATTCCGGCGTCAGCGGTGAGTCTTTCGCCGCTGACGGCGGATTCATCGGCACGATTTTTGCTGCGCTCGCCATTCGACCTATCGTTGCTTCCCTTCAAAATGCATCAGAACTATTGGCCCTTCGCCCCGCGAGCCGCGCGCAAGTTCTTTCGTTCTCGCGCCGGTCGCCCAGGGACGCAACAATTCGCGGCTTCTGTAGCGCATCATGCCGCACCCCGCCCACGCTGCCGCCGTTTCGCTTTCCTCAACCATTTGGAAAACTGCGGGTCCGTGCGCTCCACGTCGCTGGCCTGCTCTTGTTCCTCGTGTTTTTCGCGCCGATGTTCTTCTGTCTCGGGGGTTGGGCCGGTAAAGCCAGCCATATACTTTTCGCGTAGCCGCTGATTCCGGTCATACTCCGCATTGATACATTCGAGGAGGGTTTCATCGCTTTCGACGCTAACGCCGCTCGCTAGATTTGCGAACACGTTGACAAAAGCGCGCGTGAAGTATGGGATAGGCGCGCTGATTTTTCCGTAGCCGCGCGATTCAACGTAGTTCATCGCAACGGCGAACCACTCATCGGACACGCCTTCCAGTTTCAAAGCACCGTACAACTCCGCGTGGTCTCTTGCGACATTCTCCCGAATGCCACGGATGATGTTGGAGTCCTCATTTGTCAGGAAGGGGTTTGGGTTAGGCTTTGATTCTGAAGCGCACGCGGAAAAATCGTCGTCAGCGGTTGCAGGAGATTCTGACGATGATTTTATATATATATTCCCACCTTTTTTTAATTCACCTACTGGCGAAGCACCACGCTCCGGGCAGTAAGGTGTTTCTGAAAGACTTTGTATGCCTGATTCTTCCGCTGCCGTAAAATCAGGCATCGGTAGAAACATTGGCTTTTTGTGCGTTTTCGTCTTTGCTGGCGCTTTGGGCTGCCGGTGAACGAAATAGTGCATTGGTCCCCACACGATGCGTTTGCGGCCACCTTTGTAGATTTCAACGAGATCGTGCTGGCACGTTACGTAGCCTGTAGCCTTCAATTCTTTGAGCGCACTCTGCCATCGGTCGCGGCCTATTTCTGCTTGCTGTGAGATGTAGTGCCAGTCCAGCGGATTGCCGCGAATCGCCAGTTCGCCGGTTTTGCCGTTTGCCAGGGCGCACATTGTCGAGTAGAGCAAGCGCGCAGCCTTGCTGAGTTCAGTATTGCGTTTCAGCATCGGCGCTGGCATAGCGACAATGAAGGGCTTCCGGCTTGTGGCTGTGCGAGTCATGTTCAATCGAAAAGTGGAAGCTCCGTTTTGCTCATGGCCGCACGTTCACATCAAACAAAACGGGTTGCTGTGGAATGATGGCGCGCGGTCGCCAGGAGCCGCGACTTGTGCGAGCGCGGGACATATTCCGCGCCGCGTAGTGCGGCTGTGAGTCACTGTCGGCCAGCGACAGCACGGCTTGCGCTTTGTGCTTGGGATACCCTGGTCGATTCGGCCAGTGCAATCGCCATCGGTTGACGCCTCGGCCGCAAGAGATCATCTCGAAGTCGTAGCGGTGATGGTTGAATTCTCCCTTTTTCAAATCGCCGATTCGATTGACCGGACGCAAACCGAAGATACGCTCCGACTGCAGCTCTGCCGTGGAGGGCCAGGCAGCGAGCGGTGCGTCTTGTGGAATGCGCATGAAGCGGTCAAGGAGCAGGAGCGCGTCTACATCGTGCTCTTTGCGCCGGTAGCTCACTGCGGAACACCTGCTGGCACCACGCGCAATTTCCCCCTGTGTTTTGACCGCGAGACGCACGCCAGTGCGTCGCCGATATTCCCGTAGGTTAGACCGGGAATGCTGCGCCAGAATCCGCGAGCCCGGCGACGCTGGACAACAAAAATTCCGCGATTGTTTCTTTGGGAGGCACTGAAAATCGTGTCTTGCTTTCTTGCGTGGGTTTCTGTACTTTTCACTTGCGCACCTCCTGAGTGCGTGTTCCTTGTCGTCAGCGATTCGCTGTCGCTAACGATTTCCGATTACACCCGAGCCGTCATTGTCCGGCTCGTGGTGTGTCTGGAAATTCGACTTGTGCCGGTCCTGCTCTGCGTCCGGCCTCAAGTAAAAAGGCTTCGCCATCTGACGCGGCTATCTCTATGTCGCTGCGCTCATCGTCTGCTTTGAGCGTCATGCGAAGGCGGGACTCAAGGAAATTGGAAATGGACTTCGTTTCGCAGTGATTCAGGAACACCACACCCCGCTCGCCAGCACCAACACGGCCAAGCGGAACGCCGGTCGCAACGGCTACATCGAACTGCGTCAGATACAAAAACCTACGGATTCTGGCAAAGTGTTTTGCGTCCATTTGGAGACAGTAGGCCAGAACGAGACGGTGATGTATTCAACAGAACAGCGGTGAAAAAGTTGAAGATTTTTGGATTGGGTTTCTAGTTGCGGGGTCTAAGCGCGGAGATCATGTTGCGGAATCGGGCGGGGTCATATCCCGTCAGCCATGCTCCCCATCCCTCAAAGATGATTGTGGGCCTAATTATCGCGCCACGCTCAAGCTGGGCGCGATAACCATGCGGGTCTTCTCCAAGATATTCCAGCAGTGAGTCGAGGTTCTCGTGGAGTTCGGGAAATTGTGACCCGGCAGGACGAATCAAAGAGGAGATTCGTTCCAGTAGACTCTCCCTTTCGATTTTAGGTGAGGGCCGGACGTTCACTGTGTTACGAATCATCGATAAGAGCACTTTCAATTCTCGTTTAGCAGCTTGGCTGTATGGATACCAGCCGGGGTCGGTTATCGGTCGCCTGTCATGTTTCCTTTGCTGAACGCGCCGTGCGGCTCGTGCCAGTTGCTTGCCGAAGCGTTCCAGTTTCATCGGGCCGGAAGGCTCAACAAACCACGCGCGCATCCTGTCTCGAACCAAGTTGCTCATAATGATCGGTGGTCCCATCGTGCCAGCCTGAAAGAGAATGTATTCATCGAAATGGTCGAAATAGTCCGCTCCGGTCACATCTTGGAACGCCGCTTCCTTGGCCATGAATTTTTCCAGCAGGTGGTCTATGGTAGGACCGGCTCCCACTCCCGGTTCCGGCACCCAACGGTGTGGGATGTGTTCCATCAGCACGTACCGAAAACCTAGTGGATTGTCTCGCATGACCCTCACCTCATTTATCGGCAACAAATCTCCTGAAAGGTTGCATTGCCCTCTTTAACTGGCGTCTTTCCTTGTAGATACAAACGCTCCGCGACAATGCAACATTTCTTCTGGCGTCCCTGTGATAGCATTACCGCTAACGTAGTCCTGCAACAAACGAACCATCCCCGGCGCGCCCGCCCCCCGAAGAACGGCGCGCCATCTTCTGACGCGACACCAACCAGGCAAGATTCTTTCACAAGGGAATTGACGGGTCAATGGAAATATGATACTAGTGGTATCGCAATGAAGAACTACTCGACGGCAAAGGTTGCGGCCAAAGTCGGAGTAAGCAAACTCACGCTGACGCGCTGGCTGAAGTCTGGCAAGGTCAAAGAGCCACGGCGCGTCAACCAGGGCGGCATTGAACTTCGCATCTGGACCGACCGCGACGTGGAGCGAGTTCGGAAGTACAAGCAGGAAAACTACCGCAAAGGGAGAGGCCGCAAGCCGAAACCGAGGCGATAAAAAAAACGGGACGCGCCGGTGTAATCAGCACCGACACGCCCCTAAATCCCACACGCGAGGTAAACGCGCATGGAACCTCCCAACAGTGTACCGAATCATTCGCATTCGCTCATCGGAAGTCTGACCGACGAGGAAACACCGAAGAGAGCATCCCCGCTCGACGGGTACGATGCGCTCAGAATCCTCACCCGGCTCTACCGCTTCCTTCTGTACGGCTATCAGGTTGAAACCGCCAAAGACTTAGTGGCGCGTCTCGACGCTGAACGCGACGTGATGCGGCTGCGTGCGCAGTGGAACCGCGAGCTATTCGGGTGGGACGTATGACGCGCTGGAAAACGCACGGCCATCATCCGGGTTACTGGCGTCCGCGATTCTGGATTGCGCTTCTCTTCGTCGTGCTCATCCTCGCGGTTGCGCTCGCGGTGCTCCGATGAAAACGCCCCGTCTGCATCTGCTCACGACAAAACAAACCGCGTTCATCCTCGGCGTTAGTCAGAGAACGCTCGAAGGATGGCGACGCGGCTATCCGCGTTTCTTGCCATTCATCCGCCTGGGGTCAAGAATGATTCGCTATGATGCTGGAATCGTCGAGGAGTTTATCCGCTTGCAGCGCGTCGCCGTCGAGATCGAAGCCCCGATGCCGCCACGCGAAGAACACAAGCATGGCCGTCCCGTTCACCCGCTTCATGTTTCGTTTCGTCCGCAAACTCACAAGAAAGGAAAAACAGAATGACCGCTCCAATGCCGATAGTCGCAAACGTTGTAGAGATGAGGAAACCGCGCAAGCGCCAGGTGCGAGCGCGGCTGTCTTACCTCGACAATGACCAGATCGAAAAATTCCTGCGGGCCGCGAAGGAATACGGCCCGCGCGAGTACAGCATGTTCCTGACGGCGCTCGCTCATGGGATGCGGGCAAGCGAGACCGCGGGCCTCCGTCTGACGGACCTAAACTTTAAGAACGGCCAGATACACGTCGCCCGGCTCAAGGGCAGCTTGGACAGCGTTCAGGGATTCTTGCAGATCAAAGGGAATAGCCTCTTCGATGAAGCTCGTGCTCTGCGGGCTTGGCTTGCGGTGCGGGAGCGCGACGCTCAAGACTTCGTATATAACAGTCAGAAAAGTTGCCGCCTTCATCGTGTGACGATCTTCCGCCTGTTCCAGCAAATCGCTCGCGCCGCTGGCCTGCCCGAGACGTTGCAGCACCCTCATGTGCTCAAACATTCGGCGGCAATGTTGATGGTGAAAGCAGGAATGTCGGCTTTCCACGTCAAGCAACACCTTGGACACAAGTCGTTCGATAGCACGCTCCAATATGTCGCCGTCAGTGATTCGGACGCCTCGGCATCCTTCGCCAGTGCGTGCGCCGTCGCGTTCTAGGGAACCGTGTTACAACGAAGAGAAGATCATCATGCGAGTTGACGGGAATAGCGGAGAACAGAGCGAGCTTGAGAAAGACGCGAACGGCTAAACTTGTTCATTAAATCAACAACTGTTTTCCCCTTATGTCCCTCTGGATATACCATCGCCAGCACGACGGCTTGCTGGCCTTTCGTCAGGTTGCGCCGCATGAGATTCGCGGACACGATAAATGCCAGCGGGCCCACTCCTCGACGCATTGTAGGTGGTGCAAATGTCGTGTTACGACGAAGGACACCCATACGAGATTCCAGCCACACCCAAAGACGTACACCAGCAACGCCGAGAGGCAGGCAGCCTACCGGGAACGTCTTCGTCGTAATAAGAGGAAGTCTTAGGCTTGCCAGTAGCCACAGGAAGTTCTTCCTCAAATTCTTGTTGCGGAACACCAGCCAACTCTTGCCATTGAGAAGATTGATCTTTTGAAATGCCCATTTTCTCTAGCGTAGGCACGTCTGGAATTAGGTCGTTATCAACGACCGAATTACGCTTAGGGCCTGTCTTTGCATTCTCAGTTTTAGCCAGCAACTCTCCCGCTCGCTTCGCCGCCCGTAGCCGAATGTCCATCGCGCGAAGTTCGGCTTCATACTCGCGCTACACAATTCCCGAAATGTTGCATTCGCCTCGGATAAGTCTCGCAGATCGCGCCGTCGCCCCGCCAAGAGTCGCTTCCCACTAGCCGGTAGTGTTGCATTTTCCCAAGAAAAAACTCGAGATCGGCATATCGGTGAGCATCTGTGCGCATGGTTGCGCTACCAGTGGGGCGGATTCGGCCTGCCCTTGCTGCACACCAATGCGCATGAGTAAGAATCCCTCCGCGCGCCGAGATCGTCGCGCCTAACGGCTCTCTGCGCGATTCTCTGGCTTGTCGTGGTCCGATAGGGGAATGCCAATAGCCAGACGCTCTTCCAGAGGAAGCACAGCCTTCCCAAGAAAGCAGCGGTCACAGAGTCCTTCGCCGTTGACGATGCGAGTTGCAGGGATTTTCTTTCCGGTTCGCGTGAAGTGTGGACGGCAAAACGTCAATTCCGGTCCAGTCTACGCGAAGGAAATGCGGTTTAGTAGAGGAGATATACTATGCCGCTTCGCGCCCCACCCTCGGCCACGCGAAGGTATATATTCTTCTCATCCGCTGGCTGCCCGTGGCTCCACAAACCGGCAATGCTCGGCGCGAGCTTGATGCGGTGCGGGATGACCGGAAGATTGTGGCGAATGACGTTCACTTCACCCGGCCTCAGATTCGCAACGAGAAGAGCAGTACAGCGCATTCGCTCGACGGAGATCGCCCGCTTCGCCGCCATGCGCTCAAAACTCGACGTTAATCCAGCCCGCCGTCGCCCCGCCGCTGCCAACGGTGACGTAGATGTTGGTGGCATCGGCGAGTTGAGTTTCTCCCCATTTGCCCGCCGCTCCCGCGTTCAAGTCCACTTTCTGCGGCTGCCGTGGCAGGCCGTGAGGCACGGTGTTCGCGCTGCCCGCCGTCAAACCACTCACGGCCAGGACAGTTCTTTGCAAAAACCTTCCATCAATCTCTTGCACTTTCGACGGAAGGTAGGTTGGCGTCACGCTGATTGACATTGGCTCACCTCTTTCTCAGTCTTGCGGGAGCACTGGCAGCTCCTCGAAGTCCGCATCTATTGCGTCGCCGTAACCGTTGCCGTTGCTGTGGGCATTGTCAGCCGTGTTGCTGTCCAGCGGGATGAATCGCCCAACCCCAAGGGCTTCGTTGATGGCTCGGACGAACACTCCCGGCATTGGCCGCACGGATGGTATGGGAGCCGTCGCCTTGCCGATTTCGTACAGCCCGGCCAGGGTCGAGCGCAGCTCGCGCAAGTAGCCGATTACCGCGAAGTGATTCTTTGCCTTCTCCGCCAAATGGAGACTGCGCAAGCCGCGCTGGTACAAGTTTTCCAGACGGTCGAGGATGTTCTCGCCGATGTTGAGTTCCCGCTTTTGGCTTGCGCTTTCGAGGGCCTGGGCGACGTGCATTTTGTGCCTCTGAACGCTTCCCCGCGAGAGTTGGAATTGGCCCGCTATGGCACGATTCGATTTGCCGAACACGATGGCCGTGTCGATTTTCCGGCGTTGCTCATGCTGACAAACGGTGCAAGTTCTCGGCATCATGCACCTCGCGCCTGGGCAGAGAATCTCAACCGATTTGCGTTTCTCTCAATCCAGAGAGCCAGGTCGTCACTGCGGAAGTAGCCGCTATTCTCGTAGGTGTCCAGTTCGAGGAGCGCATCCGCCGCCACGTCGCTGGACACGCCAGCATTCTCAGCAACCATGCGGACAACCTCGGCCTCACTGAGCAGGCGGAAGTCTGTTTCCACTTTTTTCCTCTTGACCAAACTCCATGCTCGGCTCATCGTCGCCCTCGCGCTATGCGAATCTCGGGTCAGGGACGCTGATTTTTTGCGCGTGCTTTTTCAGCCAGTCGCTTAATTCATCGTCGCGGTAGAAGCTGCCGCCATACCGCCCCAATCCGGGGATGCCGTCGCCGCGCCCTTGCAACGCTGCTAACGCTTCGTCGTGGTTGCAGCCCGTTTCCTTGCAAACTGCGTTCACCGCCTCAGCGCGATCGAGGAGATGGAAAACTTCCTTGTCCGGGCCGGTTTGCTTTTTTTGGAGTTCGTCTGCGACGAATTTCTTGCCGCGTTTGTGTTCCTTGACGGCATCGTCGAGCGTGCGCGAATCGTAGAAGCCTTTCGCGTAAGCCTTCAATCCGCCAAGCATTTTGCTGGCATCCATCCGCGAGCATTGAAGATTCTTTGCAAGGTGCGTCAACGCTTCGTCAGAAGTGAGGATGTGCATGTCCTCATTGTCGGGCCGTGGGTTTCTCCGCGCGGTGAGCCTCTGACTTTCGCTCTCTCCGTCGCTGAGAATTGTCGCGCCGCGCGTCGGGCCGTAACTTGTGACCAACGCTTCGGATGTTCCGAGATCGTTTGAATATCCTGCTCCGTGTCGCATGTTTCCTCCGTTGAAGTGAAAATCAAAACTCTCCGGTGTTCCCCTCCGAATGGTTCTCATCGCTCATCCTCGGGTGAATTGAACCTGCCGGAGATCGTGAACGAGCCGCTTATCCCTTCGTCGCGTACAATGGCGCCGCGCGTCTCGCGGTTGATTCGCAAGCGAAGAGAGTCCGCCACGTCGTAGTGCAACCTGAATTTTGCGATGGTCATGCGGCGAACGACAATTTTCTGAAACGCTTCGATGGCCGCGCACAGTTCGAGCCACGACTGAGTAACCTTGCCGGCGAGATCCGCCATGCTCTTTTCGTCGCTCTCGCGCTCCTGAGCCATCCGCTTGGTTTCTTTTTGTGTTTTGGCCAGCTCGCCGCTCTCCTCCTGCTGCTTTTTCCATGCGGCGATTCTGTTTTGTTGCGCGGTGAGTGCTTCGACTTCGGGCGCAACGTCTGCAAGCCATTCGTCAATTTTCTCCACGCGGGAAAGTAGGTTTTCGTTTTCGGGCTGCTTCGCCAGTGCCACCAGCAACTTTGTGCGCTCGGTGTTCTTCACCGCAATTTGCCGGTGCAACGCCTTCGCGCTGGCCTCGACGCGCTTCTCTTCACCCGGCTCCGGTGCCATGACTTGTCGCGCGTTGAGTAGCGCCAGGTCCGCTTCCGTGCGCCTCTCCTGGGCAAGTTCGATGCTCTGCTTTTCGGCTGACAGTCGCCGGATTGCCGCCGTGTCGCCCTTCGCGGCCGCAATTTGCATTTCGGCTTCGATGGCGTCGAGTCTTTGTAATTCAATCAGGTAGTCCGGCAAGGGGTTGATGTTGGCATGTTCGCGGGCCGCGACCTCCAAACCGCCAGCAAACGAGCCGCGCAAACCGTTTTCCCTGACAGATCGCTCGATTGATGCCAAAGTGCGTGCTGGTGCTCCCATGAATTCACCTTTCCTTTGCGACTTCGATTTGCCGTTCCACCAGCTCGGGGTTGAGGGCGACGTTTGGCTGCGATGTGCTGGTGCCATCGGCATCGAGCCTCAAAAGCAATCGTCCCTTGCGCTCGCCCTCGACTACACCGCTTCGCCCCGCATATCGGCCCTCAGTGACGCGCACCTGCTCGCCCTCTTTGAATCCCTTCACGGCGTCACCAACGCACGTCGAATCGACTTCGCGGGCAGGCAAACGATGGTCTGAGCGCACGTCCCCCAAGCGCCGTGTACCCTGATACGCAACATGCCGCGATGTTTGCCTCTGGCCGGTCCTTTGTACGTCCCTGGGTTGCCGCGATAGTCGCCCGTAAGAATCGAAACGCGGTCGCCTGGCTGTAGCTTTTTCATGGGCTCACCCTTCCTGGATGGAAAACAAAAAAGGGCATACGCTTTCGCGCACGCCCCCTCATGCTGCAACCTCAATCCGAAAGTCTATTTGTGGCAGTAACGCTCGATTCTGGCCCCTGGCACCATTCTTTCCGCGATCTCTCGAAGTTGGAATCTCTCTATATAAATGCTTAATGTGATTGAGTCGCCGGAGGCAGGGCGAAAGCATAGAGTGTGTCTTGGACAGGCACAATCAGGTATTGCCGCCCATCGAGTTCGTAGGTCATCGGCGAAGCGTCCAGCGAGCCGCCAGCGTTCAAATGCCACAACGTTTTGCCGGTCGAGGGATCAAGCGCGAGCAAGTTGTCGGAATTATCCGCGCTAAATAGAAGATGGCCCGCTGTCGTGAGAATTCCGGCGATGCTTTCCCCGCCACCAATTTCGTGGTTCCACACAACTTTGCCGGTTCGATAATCAAGCGCGCGCAGCGTGGAATTGCCCCATAGCCCGCGGTCCCGGCCTCCCCAGCCTTCCGCTTTCCCCGTGACCGTATTGTAAAAAATGCTGAATAGGCGTCGCGCATTGACATAGAACAGACCGGTTTGCGGATCGAAGCTTGGCGCCATCCAATTCGTTGCTCCGTCCGAGCCCGGCTCGACGAGCGCGCCATCCGGGGTCGGTGTGGCTTCAGGTTTCGCAATCGGACGTCCTCGAGAGTCCACGCCGCTTGCCCACGTCTGATCGATGAAGGGCGCAGTCACCAGATGTTCTCCGTTCGTGCGATCCAGCACGAAGAAGAACCCGTTGCGGCTGGCCTGCGCGAGGAGCTTGCGCTTCTTGCCTTGGAATTCCGCATCGAAAAGAACCGGCGTCTCGACGGCATCCCAGTCGTGCACGTCGTGCGGCGACGGCTGAAAGTACCAGACGAGCTTGCCGGTGTCCGGATTGAGCGCCACGATCGAACAGGTGTAGAGATTGTCGCCCGGGCGCCCGTCGCCAACGAGCACCGGGTTGGGATTGCCCGTTCCCCAATAAAGTAGATTGAGTCCGGGATCGTAAGTGCCCGTCATCCACGTCATGCCGCCGCCGTGCAGTATGGCGTCGCTGTCCTTGGGCCAAGTTTCGGAGCCGGGCTGGCCAGGATCAGGTTCGGTGTTCCACCGCCACTGCATCGCACCTGTTTCCGGATCAAGAGATTCAAGATAGCCACGAAGGTCCGTCACGTCGCCGGAAATGCCGACGATCACGTGATCGCGAATGACCAACGGTGCCATCGTCGAAAAGTAGCCGAGCTTGGCGTCGGCGAGCTCGACAATCCAGCGCACGCTGCCGTCTTTCGCGTCGAGGCAAACCAAGTGCGCGTCGGGCGTCGTGAAGTAGAGCCAATTCTTGTACATAGCGACGCCGCGATTGCCGATGTGGTCGCCTTCGGAATGGCGCTCATAATGCCAAATCAATCGGCCAAAGCGGGCGTCCACGGCCCAAACATTGTCGGGAACCGTGAAATAGAGAACGCCGTTCACTTCGAGAGGCGTCGATTTGATGCCCGCGCTATGCGTCCGAAAAATCCAGGCAAGCGCGAGAGAGCCAATGTTTTCGGAGTTTATTTGATCGAGCGTGCTATAGCGTTGGCCTGAGTAGTCTCCGTTGTACGTCGGCCAGGTATCGGTGGGCGACTTCAGTAGCGCGGCAGGGTCGAGCCCTTGCGCCAAGGCGCTCCGCAGGCACAGCATGAGCGCGAAGAACAGGAGTGCCGCTTTGCAATAGCCTCGCTTCGCGAATCGATGAACGACTTCGTTGCTCATGAGGCCATTCTTGTGGCCTCGCGTGCGGCCGTTCTTTCCGCCCAGCCGAAAAAGCATGCAGGCTCCTATTATTCTGTCTACGGACAGTATTTTCGCTATTTCAAACTTTCCAGGTACGCGAATAGGTTGTGAACGTCCGCCTGGGTGAGCTTGCCGAGCAACTGCTGGTGGGCCGCCAAAGGATCCTGAAGCTCCACTTTCACTCGGTCGCGGGAGAAAGATCGATACCATCCCGACGCATCTCGCAAGGCAACCTCAAAATCGTCGATGTGCGCCAGCGTGCCTTTGATCTGCTCGCCAGCGGGCAACCTCACAGTCACAGTAGGGTGCTGACCCTCGGGATACAGCATTCGCGCCTCGAGGTCGATGGGAGAGTACTTGCGAACGGCAGCGCTCATGTCGCCCGCCGGCGTATGGCATTTGTTGCAGCCGCCGGCCCCGCCGAAATACGCTTTCCCAGCTTCGACATTTCCTGTGAGCAGCTTCTCAACGGGGTATCCACGCGGAATGTCGGCTGAATTCAAGGCTTCGCCGGCACGCGCATGCAAATAAGCTGCGAGGTCGCTCACTTGCTGATCCGTCAAAGGCATTGCCGGCATGCCCTTGTCTGGCCGGCCATGGCGAATCACATCGCCAATCAGATCACCCTTCACGTCATGCGCCACAAGCGGTGAGCGCACGAGGTCGGGACCGCGGCCGCCAGTAGCGTCCGCACCATGACAGAATCCGCAAGTTTGCTCGAACTGTTTGTGGCCGCGCTCGATGGCCGGATCCTGCGGAGCGGCCTGCGATGAAGCCGAGGAGTTCGCAATCGCAACGAAAGAAACGATCAGCACTGAAAGCAATAGACTTTTTGCAACGAGAATCAAGAAGCGCCCCCAGGCTCGCAAGTCGGCAATACTCACCCCGCAGCGCGTGGATTCTAGCATTGCCTCTCGCAAGCTGCACTCATTGCGAACGGGAACCCGTGTCGCGATCGGGAGTTGGAAGCTAGGGCGCCCCGATTCGCTGCGCCAAATCGGGCGCCAGTTGCTGGAAATGGCGCACATTGAACGTATAGATTCGCTCGCAATCCGCTTCTCGCGCGCAGCGCAGGTGAATGGCATCGTGGATGCGGCCGCCGATCCAACCTTTCTCGGCACACTCTCGAATCGTCTCTTGATAAATCCGTGGTGTGATTGTGACGATCTCGAAATAGGGCAAAATGTCTTCCTCCAAAATCTTCCACGCTAGCCCGGGGTAGATAGGCGGACGAAATGGCGTGCGTGTAAGAACGGAGTATGCTTCGGCGAGGGCGTGTCCGCTGATATGACCTTCGAGCTTCTTCTCTCGCGCCGAACGAAGAGCTCTAATCGATTGGCTGTAGTGTGGGTGGGGCTCGACACAGCCCGCCACTAATACTGTCGTATCAAAGTAGACCCTCATAGGCCCGATAGTTCTTTAATTCGCTCTTCACGCTCGTCGTCAATCAGTTTTTCCCAATCGAATCCTCGGGGAACGCTCCCGACATAGACCCAGTGGCCATCCTTCTTGACCACCGACGGTTGCTGGTCCACCGGCTTGAGCAGTACGCCCTCTGGCCGTTCCTCAATCTCCAGGTCGCTGCCCTGGCGCAGGCGGAGGCGGTCCCGCACGGGCTTTGGAAGGACAATCCTGCCCGCTTTATCAATTTTGACGTTCATGCCATTTATAATGGCATATACCATTTCAAATGGCAATGCTCGATTAACGGAATGAAATCAGCGCTTTAGCGGCCGTCGCCCATATCGTTCATGGCACTCAGAGCTGTGGGCTTATCCAAGGAATCTGTAGCCGCGACGCCAGTGATGAGTCGCGCGCCCCGGCTAAAGGTCAAATACTCGAAGCCCCACTGCACAAAGACCAGGACACGGCTCTGAAACTCCACGATGTAAATCAAGTGGATAAACAGCCAGGCGAGCCAGGCAAACAGCCCTGAAAGGTGGAGGCCGAAAATGTTTGCCACGGCGGCAGCTCTCCCGATGACCGCCATGTCGCCCTTATCAAAATAATGAAAGGGCTTGATGTCCTTCTTCCCTTCCAAACGTGCGCGAATGGCTTTGGCCGCGTAGGCTCCGCCTTGAATGGCCAGCTGCGCGACACCGGGGTGTGGTTTTCCGTTCTTATCGAAGGAGAGCGCCAGATCACCCACGATCAAAATATCGGGATAGCCGGGAACGGTGAGGTCCGGCGCGACTTTGATACGTCCGCTGTGGTCTGTCTCCGCTTTGGTGCGCTCGGCTAGTTTTCTGCCGAACTCGTTGGCTGTTACGCCGCCGGCCCACAGCACGGTTTTTGCAGGCAGGCTCTTCCACTCTTCGCCGGATTTGTAGGTAACGCCCCCCGCGTCGATGGAGGTCACCATCACGCCTTTGCTGACTTGCACGCCGAGCCGCGAAACGAGTTTCTCCGCTTTCGCCGAGAGATCCTCTGGATAAGCAGCGAGCACGCGCGGCCCGCCCTCCATCAGAATGATCCGCGCCTCACGCGGATTGATGTGTCGAAAATCGTTCTTCAGAGTTTCGTTGGCAATTTCCGCAAGCGCGCCGGCAAGCTCTAGTCCGGTAGCTCCGGCGCCGACAATAACGAACGTCAGCCACGCGCGTGCTTCTTCCTCGCTCGCTGAGCGTTCCGCGCGTTCAAAGGCATAGAGTATCTTGTGCCGAATAGCCGTAGCTTCTTCGACGGATTTCAGGCTCGGCGCCCATTCTCGCCAACTGTCATTGCCGTAGTAAGACGTTTGAGAACCAGTGGCCACTATCAGCGAGTCGTAGGCGTAAACGCCGCCGTCGCGCAAAATGACGCGCTTCGCGACCGGGTCAATATCCGCCGCTTCGCCGAGCAAGACCTGCGCATTTTTCTGCTTGCTCAGAACACCGCGCAACGGCGCCGCAATTTCGCCGGGCGACAGCGAGCCCGTGGCCACCTGATAAAGCAATGGCTGAAACAAGTGAAAGTTGCGCCGGTCGATCAGCGTGATCTCGACCGGCACATTCTTGAGTTTCTGCGCGGCGTTCAGGCCGCCGAACCCGCCGCCAAGAATCACTACACGGTGACGCTGGTCCATGCCGGTCGCTCCACCTTACACAACCTCGATACAACTACTATCATCTCATCTACGTTGATTTGCACAATTTAGACGCTCTGCCAGCGCATGAAGATGCAGAGAAAGTTCATTCCAGCTGGGCTTGTTTGAACGACCGCCGGATGCGCCTTCAACCTCCCGGCTCGGACAAGTTGGCGCACACCATCTCTTTGCTTTAGCACGATATGAGAGAAAAAACGATTTCCAATCCGCAGACCCGCGAACAGATGGAGCGCAATACGTTGCGCCTTCTCTGTTCCGTGCTGGTGAAACCCGGCACCCGGCTGGAAATCTGCCGCTTGTTGCATCCCCACGATTTTCTGGATCCCCGGCGAAAAGCTGTCTTTGAAGAAGTACTGGCTGCGGGCGTAATCAGCTCGAAACGGTTGCGCGCTTCGCTCCCCACCCGGATGATTAGCCGTGGATTCCCTGGCTTCGATTTGGATAAACTACTCGCGCCAAAACTCGCGAGCGAGGCGGAAATCGAGCAGTTGTTCGAGAGCACTCTGCGCCTGCTGAAACTCGATGGAGCAAACGATCCTGCTCTTTTCGCGCCCGAGGCCGATGCCCAAGACTAGCTATCGTGTTTTGACCATTGCAGAAGCGCTAGGACTCGCTGGATTCATTGCCTGGTACATCTGGCAACTGCAAAGCGGGCGGCCCAATTCCTGGATCGTCTTTCCGATATGGCTTCTCGCGAGCATCGCCTTACATCGCGACACTCCCAAAACGCTTGGCTGGCGCGCCGACAATCTTTGGCCCGCGACACGCCAAGGGCTGCCGATTCTTGCCGCCTTTACCATCGCTGTCCTCGCAGCAGCAGTATGGTTTGGAGCCTTCCACCGATTGACATTCCACTTGTCGGAGACGAAACGCTTCTTCGGTTATTTCGCATTTTGTCTGCTGCAACAAGTTGCTCTGAATTCTTATCTCACGAACCGTCTACTCTATGCACTGGAAGAGCCCGGCGTAGCTGCAATGATCGCCGGCATAATTTTTGCCGCGCTCCATTGGCCAAATCCAGTTCTCGTGCCATTGACTTTCGTTGGCGGCGTGGCCATGAGCTGGCTCTTCGCGCGCGAACGCAACATTATCCCGCTAACGGTCGGGCAAGCCATCCTAGGCACGCTCGTATGGTGGGCTTTTCCCGTGGCCTGGCATCACGGAATGCGCGTAGGCCCCGGTTACTACACGTTTCATCCGTGAAAAATCAGCGCAAGGATTTGCCGCTCCAGCAGATGACGCTCGCAAACGGTGCCCCGGCAGGGCCCGAAAACTCCGCCCTCGTCGCGAGACTACAGATTCAAATGCTCGTAATTCCCTGCTGTCCTTCTCGAACTCCCCGCGTTGCGCCGCGAATTGGCCGCCTTCTCCCAAACACCTGGAATAGCTAAGGAGCACTTCGGGCAGGCGCCATGCACAAGCCGATTCTCAAGCACGTCGTGCCATGATCGCCGGATCAGCAATTCGCCGCACTTGGGACAGTACGTATTCCCCGCCTCGCTAAAAATATTCCCTTCATAGACGTAATTCAGCCCCGTGTCGAGGGCAATCTCTCGCGCGCGATGAAGCGTCTCCGGCGGCGTGCGCGGTTTGTCCTGCAGCTTGAAGTCCGGATGGAACGCCGTGAAGTGCAAAGGCACGTCCGGCCCCAGATGCTTCAAAATCCATTCGGAAAGTTTCCGCGTCTCAGCAGGATCATCGTTCAAAGTCGGAATCATCAGATTCGTAATCTCGAACCAGACGCCCGTTTCCTTCTTCAACCATTGAAGCGTGTCCAGCACCGGCTGCAAGTGCGTCAATGTGATCTTCCCGTAGAAACCTTCCGTGAATGCCTTTAAATCGATGTTGGCCGCGTCGATATGATCATAAATCTCGTGAAAAGCCTCGTAAGTGATGTAGCCATTCGAGACCATCACCGTTTTCAATCCGTATTCCTTCGCTGCCTTGCAAATATCGATCACATATTCGCCCCAAATCGTCGGCTCGTTATACGTAAATGCCAGCGAATCGCACCCATGCTCCAGCGCCAGCAAAGGCACGTCTTCCGGCGCCAGGGCCTGCGACCGCACTTGATCCTGCCGCGACTTCGAAATGTCCCAGTTCTGGCAAAAAAAGCATCCCATGTTGCAGCCCGCGGTGCCCATACTGAACACGCGCGTCCCCGGCAAAAAATGGTTCAGCGGTTTTTTCTCGATGGGATCGACTTGCAGAGCCGCAGGCGCACCGTAGCCCAGGCTATAAAGTTTTCCGCCCTGATTGACTCGAATAAAGCAAAATCCGGATTGTCCCGAATGGATATGGCAATGCCGAGGGCAAAGAAAGCAGTGCACCCGTCCGCCAGGCTCCGCCTCCCACCAGCGCGCCTCATGCAACTGCTCCGTCTTCTGGAGGATCTTCAGGTCACTCAAAAAATCCTCCTTCCTCTCCAAATTATACGCCTGTAAGCGCCGGGGATCGGAGTTTCGCTGCTCGGTGGGGCTGCTACAGGAGAACAAGTTTCAAGCGTGGCGCCGGACCTGCCGCTGCACGCGCCGCCGTTCCGCGGCCCAATCCACAAAATTCATCATGTTCGACCGGTATTTCCACGAGAGCTGGAAGAATTTTCGCGCATCCAGGTTCGCCGCTTCCGTGCCAAGAAACGTCTCAAATCGCCACCGCAAGTAAGGGCTCTTCCACGGCTTGAATCGATACCCGCGCGCAACGTTCCAGTAGTACCCCAGTGTCTTCAACATCGTTCTTACACGGGCAATTCGCCCGCTCCCACGCTTTCTTCGCCTTAACTATCTATCCGCCGCCCAACGGCGCCGACAAATGCTCGTGCACCAGCACCCATCCTGATGCGCGCCTCTCCCATATTCCCGTATAGCGAATCTCTATTTCTACATCTTTACCGTCTTTTGTTTTTTCAGATAAATGCATGGGCACCGTAGTCCACGCCACGCTCCCATGCCGGCTCACTCTCAAATCCTTCCCCGCGCTCAGCGTTCCGCTCTCCATATTATCGAAAAATTCCTTCTGCACCCCTTCGCGGTATTCCTTCCAACTGTGATACGCAAACGGCGCAACATCATAAAACACCAGACCGTTTTCTTGTGCGTAGAAGCGGGCGGGAGCATCCGCGTTGCCCGTGCTCCACGCCGCGCAATACGCATCAATCAGTTTGCGAAACGTGGCGTCATCGCTCGCCTTTTGCTCCGCCCGCGCCCCAACGAACGTCAGCAACCCTCCCGCCAGCGCCAGTGCGACATAGAGAAGCCAGCGCCAACGTTCTCCACGTCTGGTGTTTATATTTTCCAGTTGCAAGAACATCTCCGTTCGCCGCGAGAGCTCCTCGGCACAGGGGTTGAGAAACGCCACTCTCAGTTGCGCATACGCTACGGCGATTCACTCCTTTTTGCAACAGTATCCTAGTACTCGCGGCTGGGTGTCTTTCCCCTCGGTTTTTCGCCGATGCCAGCCGCCATTGGCCGGTAAATCCAGCCCATCCGCCGAAAAGCAAATGCGCCATTCCAAGCCGCCCCCTAATCTCGCTCGTGGGCGGATAAATCGCCCGATGCGGAGGGGAGCATGGCTACCAAGCAAGCGGCTGGAGATAAACAAAGGGGCTTTTTGGCAGGAATCCTGGTAACCGTCGGAGCCGCCGCACTCCTCGCTGATCTTGCCTTTCTGGCGCAGCCGCTCGTTCATCTTTTCGAATCCGCAAAATCCGGCCTTTTTGGCTTCGTCCCCGCCCTCGGCATGTCCGCCTTAAACGCAGCTCGCGCAGTCGCCCTCCATCAGGTCGACTACTTCTCTCTTGTCTCTCGTATCTTGGTATTATTCTCCGCGCTGGTCGCTGTCGTGGTGGGCACGGCTCTCTGGAATGGCCGGCAACCTCTCGAGGCGACGCAGGACCGCAAAAGTCTGCCACGCTCCGTTGAAGGAGATCGCTGATGGATCAAAACGATCCGCAACCATCAAGACGTCCCACGGTTATGCTCGCCGGCGACTTTCGCTGGGGGCTCGTCTGGGGCTTCATCATCCTCTCGATCGGCGTCGCCCTGCTTCTCGACCACATGGGCTTTCTGCCCTTTGACCAGGTCTACCGCTTCTGGCCCTTGCTCCTCGTGCTTGCCGGCCTCATGAATCTCTTCAACCAGTCCGCACGCGCTTTCGGTTTCCTTCTGATTCTCGCGGGTGTCCTGCTCGAACTCAATAAATTTGGTGTCATCCATCTGAGCTTCGCCGATATCTGGCCCCTGGCGATCATCGCGGTTGGCGTGCTCTTGATCTGGGGTTCCCTCGAGACTCGCGGCTTTATTCGTAGAAAGGTCAAGATAGACTGGACGGCTCCAGGCGCCGCGGAAACTTTCCGCCAACGCATCATGGAGGCCACCACCGAAACGGACACCACCATCAACGCCGTCGCTATCTTTGGCGGTTGCGAACGCCGCTACACCGGGCAGCACTTCCGTGGCGGCAAAGCCACCTCCATCTTTGGGGGGATCGAAATCGACTTCCGCGATGCCGATATCGACGACGAGGCGGTTCTCGAAGTGAGTTGTATTTTTGGCGGCGTCGAACTCCGCGTGCCGGAAACTTGGTACGTCCATTCCCGCAGCTTGCCCGTATTCGGCGGATTCGAGGACAAGACCCGCCAGCCCAAAGTCGATCCCTCCTCGGGGGCAAAGAGAAAAACTCTTATCGTTACGGGCGTCGTTGTTTTCGGAGGCGTGGAGATCGGCAACTAAGCGGTCTTTATGCATCCACTCCTCACACCGATTAACCGCTTCGGCCTCTACCTTCTCGCTTGGGTCCCGCTGGCCGGCATCCTGATTTATCTCATGGCCGTGCCCGGCAAACTGGGCTGGTTGGACGCCGCCGTGCTCATGGTTCCCCTTTGTCTCGTCTACCAGTTCGTATGCCTTTCCGCCTGGTATTCCTGCAAAGCCGCCCCCATTCAAAAGAGCACTGCTCAGCGCCTCTGGCTAACACACGTCCTTGCCGCCGCGGTTCTCAGCCTTTTGTGGGTCCTGCTGGCGCGGCTTCTGGCCTACGGCCTCTCGCAACTGCCCGACTTCCAAGGACTCGACCAGCGCTTCTCCTCACAACTCTCCGTCCTCTTCGGCGCCGGTTTCCTGCTCTATCTCCTCGCGGTCGCTTCTCACTACGTCATCCTGGCCATCGAGGACTCCAACAAAGCCGAAATCCGCGTCCAGGAAACCAGCATCCTCGCGCGAGACGCCGAACTAAAAGCTCTGAAAGCCCAGGTCAATCCGCATTTTCTTTTCAACAGCCTCAATTCCATCAGCGCGCTCACCAGCGTCGACCCCCCGAAGGCTCGCGAAATGTGCATCCTGCTGGCCGAGTTTCTCCGCATGACGCTGGGGCTCGGCGAAAAAGCCAGCGTGCCTCTCTCTGAGGAGCTCGCTATGCTCCATCGCTATCTTGCGATCGAGAAAGTACGATTCGGCGGGCGTCTACAGATCCAGGAAGACCTTCAGCCGCTATCCAAATCCGCGCACTTGCCCCCGCTGCTCCTGCAGCCGCTCGTCGAAAACGCCGTTACTCATGGCATCGCCAATCTCCCAGACGGCGGCCTGGTCCGCATCTCCGGCCAAAGTCAGAATGGCCGCGTCTCGCTGGCGATTGAGAACACTTTCGATCCTGATTCGAC
>JBARBE010000439.1:0-3782 GCA_049792735.1 Candidatus Acidiferrum sp. | reverse complement strand
CCACCCAGCTTGCCACGTATCCGCATCAACCCAATCACCTCTCTCTTTATCCACTCCGAGTAAGCATCGCACCCACAGAAACCCCCGCAAACTCTTCCCCTTCTATCGTTTACTTCACAACTTCGGGATACCCCGGGAGTGGCGGTCCCCATCCCCTTGTCCCGGCACGTTCGCGCTCGCTGCTGAGTCCTCGGCTAGCCCCCACCTCTCACACAACCCGTTTGAATGCAACACTTACTCGCCCCACCGTAAACACACATTCTAAAGCACTTACGTCAAAGCTAAGTCCTTTAAATCCAGCGTTTACAAAAAACCGTGAGGGGCTGCGGCCCCGAGCGCCAGCGCACCATCGACTACTCACCACGCGCTACACACTCCCCCAATCAATCCGCTACACTATGCCTCTGAGGCGCACATGACTCCAACAGACCCCATTTTTGCCACCGTCGAAGAAGCCGTCGAAGACATCCGCCAGGGCCGCATGATCGTCCTGGTCGACGACGAGGACCGCGAGAACGAAGGCGACCTCACCATGGCCGCCGAAAAAATCACGCCCGACGTCATCAACTTCATGGCCAAGTTCGGCCGCGGCCTGATCTGCCTAGCCCTCACGGAGCAGCGCTGCGACGAACTCCATCTCCCGCTCATGTCGCCCATCAACACCAGCGTCCACGGCACCGCCTTCTGCGAAGCCATCGACGGCCGCCTCGGTGTCACCACCGGCATCAGCGCCTCCGACCGCGCCATCACCATCCTCACCGCCATCGATCCCAAGACCAGGCCGCAGGATCTCGCTCGCCCCGGCCACATCTTCCCCTTGCGCGCCCGCAATGGTGGCGTCCTCGTCCGCGCCGGCCAGACCGAAGCCAGCGTCGATCTTTCTCGCATCGCCGGTCTCAACCCCAGCGGCGTCATCTGCGAAATTATGAACGAAGACGGCACCATGTCCCGCGTGCCGCAGCTCCACGAATTCTGCAAACAGCACAATCTGAAGATGTTGACGGTGGCCGATCTGATCCGCTATCGCATGCAGCACGAACGTTACGTCCGGCGCGTCGCCGAAGCCGTTCTCCCTACGCGCTACGGCGATTTCCGTATGATCGCCTACGCCAGCGATGTCGACCACGACCAGCACATCGCTTTAGTGCGCGGCAGCCTCGAAGGCGAAACGCCTGCTTTAGTCCGCGTTCACTCCCACTGCTTGACTGGCGATGTCTTTGGCTCAACCACTTGTGATTGCAGCGAACTCGTGGCTCGGTCGCTGGCGAGAATTGCGGAAGAGGATCGCGGCGTGTTCCTTTATCTCCATCACACTGGACGCGGCTTCAGCGTCGACACACCCGAGGCGGCCGGCGTCTTGCCGCAAATTCATGTGCATAAACGCGGCCAGCTCGACCGTGAGCCAGCCCGCCAGCGCATGGTCCAGCACGAAAGCGGCATCGGCGCCCAAATCCTGATCGACCTCGGCCTGAAAGACATCCGCGTCCTCACCAACCACCCCAAAAAGGTAGTAGCCCTGGAAGGCTACGGCATCACCATCGCCGATCAAGTCCCCTTGCGCATCGAAGCTCCAGCACGCGCAACGCACCAGGTGCTCTGAAGGAGGAAACTAAAAGCACAGCGTGAGTACAAAGTTTCAGGCCGGCGACCGCGTCATCATTTCTCAAGATTTCTTTTGGGCAAAGGGCGCCACTGGGACGATTTCTAAGCCGCCTGAGGAGGTGACCGCGATTAGTGGCCCCTGGAAGAATGGCCTGGCCCGGACAGAACGCAGCGCCCTCTGCGAAGCAACTGTTTATTGGGTTTGGTTCGACGAACCGCAGTTGGATGCTGACGGCGCGGGCCCATACCGAGGAGGAAACATCTGGGAGAGCGCGTTGACCGCGGTCCCGCGAATCGCGAACTGATGTTTCTAAGGACCCACATGACTTCTAGGTTGTTCCGATGTAGAGCCGGAGTGAGGGCTCGTGATCTTTGAAGGAGAGGATTTCCCGACGGTGAGGTACTTGCGCATTTTCTCGAGCCGCTTCGGCCCGATGCCGCGAATGGCGCGCAAATCGTCCACGCTCTTGAACAGCCCATACGACTTGCGCATCTGCAAAATCTTCTCCGCCGTCACGGGCCCAATTCCCGGCACCAGCTGCAGTTCTTCGGAGTTGGCCGTATTGATGTTGATGGGCGCGGGCGGAGGCTTCTTCTTGGCGGTCAACGCAGGAGCAGCCGCACAGAGGATAGCGACCGCCAGGCACAATCGTGCAGCACACATAACCTATAAATACTACACAAACTTTAGTTATTTATACAATAACACAGAGAAATTGCGACGCCGCCCAGGCGGAGCCGCAACAAGAAAAGGATCTCTATGCAGGCTTTCACTCGACCCGAGCACCGGGAGTTGACAAAAGATGAACGAGTTCTGCTCGAATGGCTTCTCGCAAATGGCGTCCCAGACGCCCAAAAATATGCGCCGCAGGTCTCGGATTTGCGCGTTGTTGGCACGTGCACCTGCGGTTGCCCCACGCTAGACTTGGCGCCGTCGAATCGCAATGAAAAAACAACAGGGCCATCGCACATTCTGGCCGATTTTGATGGGTGGACACCCGAGGGTGTTCAGGTCGGAGTTACCCTCCACGCACGCGAAGGCCATATTTCAGAACTGGAGGTCTACGCAATCCAGGACTTCGAGGGTCGGTTCAACCTGCCGGCGATTGAGTCTTTAAAACGTAGCTGAAACTCGTTAAGGAAAACGTCGTGCTATTCCAGTCTTTTGCCCTGGGCGTCATATATTTCAGTTTCGCCGAAGAGCGCGGCTTGCGATTCGATTTGGGCGCGGTCGCCGACGACCACGATTTGCATGTTCGCGGAGTCGAGATATTTGCGCGCGGTCTCGAGCAAATCGGCCGGCGTGAGTGCGCGAACTTTCGCTCGATACGTCTCGAGATAATCGTCCGGCAACTCGTTCAGCGCGACCACGGAGATTTGCGACAGCAATCCATTTTGTGTCGCGAGGCCCAT
This sequence comes from Candidatus Acidiferrum sp., assembly GCA_049792735.1. GTDB lineage: Bacteria > Acidobacteriota > Terriglobia > Acidiferrales > UBA7541 > Acidiferrum. The sequence goes on along the minus strand of JBARBE010000439.1, from coordinate 767 downwards.
GGAAAAAATCCCGCTCAAATAGTTTTGCGCGTCGGCCAATTCCGCTTCCGGCACGGGCACGGAGCGCAGCTTGTCCATTTCGTAGAAAATCTCCGTCAGCGACGCCGCCACCACGTCGTTCCGCACCGCCGCCGAGACGGAAAAGTAGCCATACTGCCGCAGCGCGTTGACGCCGCTCCGCGGGCTGTACGTGTAGCCCTTGTCTTCGCGGATGTTCATCACCAGCCGCGAATTGAACGCGCCGCCGTACAAGCTGTTCGTCAGGCCGAGCTTCACCCAGTCCGGGTGCTTCCGCGTGATGGCGTGGCAGCCAGCAAGAATTTGCGTTTGCACCGCGCCGGGCAAATGCACCAAATAAACTCGCCGTCCACGCGGATTTGCCGGAGCAGGATACACGCTGGCTTCCGGCTTTTTGCCGCGCCACGCGCCGAATACTTTTTCGGCGCTCTTCAGCATCGCGTCCGGCTCAAAATCACCGACGAGCAAAAGCAAGCCATTTTCCGGCGTGTAGAAATCGCGATAGACGCCGAGCAAATCTTCCCGCTTGTACGCCGCGACCTGCGCTTCGCTTGGCGAAACTTGCGCATAAGGATGAGCGCCAAACAAAACTTTGCGCAGCCGCTCGCTGGCAAGAAATCCCGGCTCGGTGCGCGACAGTTTTACTTCTTCCAGTTTTTGCCGCCGTTCGCGCTCGAATTCGGCTTTCGGAAACGCCGCCTCGCGTGCCAGCTCGTCGACCATGCCGAGAAGCGGCTCGGCAAATTCGG
>JBARBE010000438.1:0-4895 GCA_049792735.1 Candidatus Acidiferrum sp. | reverse complement strand
CTCGAAGCACCTCCGCTTTTGTCCACTTACGAGTGCGTTTCGAGGTCTCTCGCCAGTTAGAACGTCTTGTCGGAGTCGAGGAGGATCGTGACTGGCCCTTCATTTACCAACTCCACGGACATCATCGTTTGAAAAATTCCTGTCCCAACGCTTACCCCGAGCCCCTGCATCGCCGCGACGAACTCCTCGTAGAGGGTTTTGGCTTTTTCCGGCGGCGCGGCCGAAATAAAGCTGGGCCGGCGTTGCCCGCGAGCATCACCGTAAAGCGTAAACTGCGATACGACGAGGGCCGCGCCCTTTGTGTCCAGCAGGGACAGATTCATTTTTCCCTGGGCGTCTTCAAAAATGCGCAGATTCGCCACTTTTTCCGCCATTGATAAAGCTACCGCGGAGGAATCCTCGCGTCCGACGCCCAGCAGAATCATCAACCCTGCGCCGATTTCGCCGGTTACGCGCCCCTCGACCGTGACTCGTGCGCGGCTAACCCGTTGCACCACAGCTCGCATTCGTTTTTCCCTATTGCGAAACCGGCTTCGTGAGCCTTCGCGGCAGTGCGAGAACCGGACAACCTCGCGGCGAAGGCTGGCACTTCGGGCAGAAATAACTGCTCCGTCCCGCCACAATCGTACGCCGGATGATCGCGCCGCAGCGGTAACAGCGCTCGCCCTCGCGCCCATAAGCCCGGTGGTGCCGTTGGTACTCACCGGGCTCGCCGTCTGCATCGAGAAAATCGGAAATCGAAGAACCGCGCATCACAATCGCTTCTTGAAGTATTTCTCGCAACACACGATGCAACCTCTTTGCCTGTTCGCTTTTCAACGACGCCCCTAGGCGTGCCGGATGAATTTTCGCGCGCCAGAGGCTCTCGTCCGCATAGATATTTCCCACGCCTCGCAAGAAGCTTTGATCCAACAGCAGCGCCTTGATCCTGGCGCGGCGGGATCGTGTTTGCTCCACAAAATCCGCGGCGTCAATTTGGAGCGGATCGGCCCCGAAAGCCCGCAATTCTTCCTCAAGGGCCGCCGCCTGCAAATAAGCAAGACGCCCGAATCGCCGTGCGTCCGTGTAGCGCAACTCCCGGCCATCATCGAGCACGAAGCAAGCATGAGTATGTTTCTCGCAAGGCTGCGCCGCCTGACTCGGCGCGATCTGGCCTGTCATGCCCAGGTGCACGAGCAGCGCGGCGGGATCGCCATCGCCGTTGGCGATAGGGGAAGTGCTCAGGCTCACGTGTGAGAGCCGCAGCAGCATGAATTTGCCATAGCGTTCGACCGCTTCGATTTGTCTGCCCGGAAGATGTAGCTCAAGCGCCGCAGGGTCATCAATGAAGTCGGTCTTCCCCAGCCTCACGGATACAATCCGGCGCCCCACAATTGTCCGGCGAAGCCCGCGCGCGACTGTCTCGACTTCCGGAAGTTCTGGCATGAAGGGATCACCCGCAAAATATCATATCCCTTCGCTGCGCAACATGCGCGTAAGCCAAATCACGGGAAACCTGCAATCCCACGCGGCTTCGGCAACTCAATTCTGGTGATAGTTCGGGTAAGGCGGATGTTCCGGTATCACCACCGGATGCGCCTTCAACGCTTCCAGAGTCACTTGCACGGCACGCTCAAGTTGTGGATCGTGGCCGGCCGCGACCGACGCCGGATCGTTCTCCACTTCGATGTCCGGCGCAATCCCATGATTTTCCACTTCCCATTCGCCGTGCAGGCCAAAAATCGCCACCCGCGGGGCGGTCACCGATCCCCCATCCAGCAGCGGCGGGTAATTGTAAATACCAACCAGTCCGCCCCAGGTTCGCATCCCGACCAGCGGCCCGACTTTGTCCTGCTTGAACATCCACGGCAAGGCATCGCCGCCCGAACCGGACATTTCGTTGATGATCATCGTCTTTGGGCCGTAGATTTGCGCCAGAGGCGAGCAGAACTCGCCGCCTTCTCGCGTGATGTCGCAATTGCGCAACGGCCGTTTGAGCATGTCGATGATGTAGTCCGCAATTTCGCCGCCGTGGTTGTAGCGCTCATCGATGACGGCAGCCTGCTTGCCCACCTGCGCAAAGTAATACCGGTTGAAGTTCGTGTAGCCTCCGACGGCGGTGTCGGGCACATGCACATACGCGACTTTGCCCCCGCTCATCTCATCCACCTTGCGCCGGTTGTCTTCTTCCCAAGCCAGATTGCGCAGTTCAAATTCGCTGGGTAGCGGAACGACGGTTACTTCACGGGAGTCCGTGCCGTCGGCGTTCGGTCCGACCTTGATTTTGATTTGCGTCCCCGCCGTATTTTCGAAGTAGCTGTAGATGTCCGTTGGCGGACGCACTTCGCGGCCGTTCACTTCGAGCAGATAGTCTCCGACTTTGACGTCCACGCCCGGTTGCGTCAGCGGCGCGTGCAACTCCGGATTCCAGTTTTCCCCGTTGAATATGCGCGCAAAACGGTAGCGCCCGTTTTCCACCTTATAGTCCGCGCCGAGCAGCCCGCCCTTCACGCGGTTCGGCTGCGGTATGTCTCCTCCACGAATGAACATGTGTCCAACCGTGAGTTCGCCGAGCATTTCATCAAAGAGATGATTCACGTCAGCGCGTCCGCCCGCGCCTTTCAGGTACGGTGCGTACTTCCGCTCGGCACCGGCGATATTCAGCCCGTGATGATTCGGATCATAGAAAAAGTCGCGTTCGATCCGCCACACTTCGTGGTACATCTGGTTCCACTCCGCGCGTGGATCGGTATAGACCTCCATCCCATCGAGATGCAACGCTCCTTCGCCTGGCTTGGGCGCGGCTGCCGTCGCCGCAATAAACCAGGGCGCGCTGCGTCCAGGACCCTGACGATATAGCGCCTTTTCGCCGTTGGCCGAAACTACAAACGCGCTCGCGCCGCCGACGAACGGCTCCGTCTTCCGCGTGCTCAAGTCAAACTTCGAAACCGAGATCAAAGTCGGTCCATCGAATCTCGGCACATCCGGGACTTCGCTCAGAAACAAAACGCCAGTCTTGCCCACATCGAGCCCGATGTAATTCGCCGCTTTGATCGGCATCGCGACGATTCTCTGGCCGATTCCGTCCAGATCGATGGTCACCTTCACTTCGTCATTCTTTTCACCTTCTTTGCCTTTAGCGGAACTCTTGTCGGCTTCCTTAGCTTTGTCTTTGTCAGCGTCTTTGCCCTTCTCGTCGTTCGCCGCTTTTTCTTCATCGCTTTGCGGCTCCACGGGCGATGGATCGCCTTTCTTCAACACCACCGCGTAAATGTTCCTCAGCGTCGGATGTTGAAAGCTGGAAAGATCAAGCCATGCGATCGAGAGTCCGAGGTCCGTACTGTCCGCAAAGTAGAGCGACTTTCCGTTTTTATCGAATACCGGATAGCGGGCGTCGCTCATTCCGTCCGTGATCTGCGATTCCTTCCCCGTCTCCAGCGAATACACGAACACATTGCGCATGTGGTTTTCAAGAAACTTCGCGTACGTCAGCCATTTGCTATCGGGGGACCACGATTCGCCCAGCGTAGAAGTCGGGTCTTCGTAACGATCCGAGGTAACTTTCACCGGCGTTCCCTTTTCCACATCGACGTACCAAAGATTCAGCCGCTTATCCGTGTAAGCGATTTTCTTGCTGTCCGGAGACCAGATCGGGCTATAGAAATAGGACGGGGGGTTCCCCAGATTTATTTTTTTCACCGCCCCCAATCCGCTTTGATCCACGATATGCAGGGCATATTCGCCGGATTCATCGGAGAAGAATGCGATCGACTTCCCGTCAGGCGACCAAGCGGGGTCGCGTTCCGCCACTGCTGTCGTACGCGTCAGATTTCGAATGTCGCCTTTTTCTGCTGGCACCGTGAGAATTTCGCCGCGTGCTTCAAAGACTGCGCGAACTCCGGTCGGCGATATCGCCGCATTTTGAATCTTGTCCGCCACCTTTTCATAGTGCGGCCGCGTCGCCGGCAAATCGCCGGCAATATGAATGTCGACCTTGCTTGCTTTGTCGCTCTTTAGATCGAGGGTATAAATCCCGCCAAATTGCTCGTAGACCAGCGCGCCCGGCCCGGCCGCGAGCGATTTCAGATCCAGCCCGGAATTCTCCAGCACCTGCCTCACACTTTTTGTTTTTGTATCGTAGGCAAATATCGTCACCGGGCCTTTGCGGTCCGATAGAAAATACACTGTATCGCCCACCCACACCGGATCATCGTCGTTCGAGTTTTCTCGCGGAATTTTTTCAAGCTGCAGGTCGCTCAAACGCAGCAGATACACGGGCGTAGTCTGCCCACCGTGATACCGCTTCCATGCCACTTGCCATTTCAGATTCGGCACATACGCAATGCGCTCCGCATCGGGAGAATAAGAAGCCGCCTCCCCGCGCCACATTGGCAGAACCTCCGGAACGCCGCCTCCCACCGGCACTGTATAGAGCCGGTCAAAATCCGCGTAGGCTTCGCGTGCCGACCGGAAGAGGATCTTCGTTCCATCGGGAGTCCACCCGTCAACGATGTCTGGATCGGGATGCCAAGTCAGGCGCTTCGGCTCGCCGCCATCCGCGGGCATCACGTACGCGTCTATATTCCCGTCGTATTGGCCGGTGAATGCGATCCACTTTCCATCAGGAGAAAATTTCGGTCCGCTCTCATGTCCACCCGTCGTAAGCTGCCGCGCCTCGCCGCCCTCTCGCGGCACGCTCCACAAGTATCCGCCGTAGGCGAAGACGATTTGGGTCCTGTTCATGGTTGGCGACTGCACCAGCAAGGGGGGTTCTTCGGCGGCGCCAGCTTGGCTCGCCGTCCACAACAAGCCAAACAGCAAAGCCCCTAATACTGCCGAGATTCTGAAGCGCATCGTTCCTCCTGAAGTTTTCCGAATAATATCCACAAGCCGTATAAGCAGCCAGCGCTAGCCTA
>JBARBE010000437.1:0-4119 GCA_049792735.1 Candidatus Acidiferrum sp. | reverse complement strand
TCCAACTACAATAACAGCGTCGCGGACATCAACGGACAAAGGCTGGACGGGCAAAATTGGAGCGTGGACGGCGGGTTCAACCTAGACTCCGGTTCTAATAACAGCGTGTTCAACCAAGTCGGGATTGATTTCATTCAAGAAGTAGACGTGCAGTCCTCGAACTATGACGCCGAGTTTGGGCGCTCTGCTTCCGCCACGGTCAATGTAGTTACGAAAAGCGGCGGAGATAAATATCACGGCTCGGCTTTTGAATTCGTCCAAAACAATGACTTCAATGCGGAGAACGCGGGCACGAAGCTCACGAATCCGACAGCGAGAGGCTATGCTGCCGTGCCGCCTTTTCATTACAACGACTTTGGGTGGGACCTTGGCGGCCCCATTCCTTACCTTCAGCATAAGGGCAAGCTGTTTTTCTTTGCGGGACAGGAATGGAAGAAGTTCCGCGGCGTATACCCTGGATTGACGGCGGCATCTGTGCAAGAGACGTTTCCCACTGCCGCTGAGGCAATGGGCGAGTTTACGGACGTCTATAACGGTGGGGCTGGACTCGTGCTGAAAACGCCAGCTGTGATCCCCGCGAGTTGCGGAGGCGTTCTATTTACCGCGCCTAACGTCATAAATCCCTCGTGTATCACCGGCGATGGGGCAGCCATATCGGCGCTCTATACGTCGGCGGCGAAATTGTCCGTGGCGGGAGCACTGCCAACATCGACGGCCTCTAACAACACTACGTTTAACCTCGCGAACCCGCTGAACCTGCGCGAGGACATCATTCGTGTGGACGAACATGCCAGCGAGAAGCACAGTTTTTACTTCCGCTACATTCACGATAACGTCAGCATCTACAATCCTTATTCGACATTCGGGGCCGGCGGGGCCGTTCCAGTGGATCCGGACTTGCGCAGCCGTCCCGGATACAACTATCAAATCGGCTGGGTGTGGATGATCCATCCTACGTTGATTAACGAAGTGAAGTTCAATGCGGACTGGCACAAGCAGAGAACTCCACTTCAGGGGACCGCTTGGACGCGATCGAATTACGGTTTTCAATTCATCCCGCCGCTCGGAAACCCTACGACGTTTCCCGATGGCCTTCCGACGATCAGTTTTACGGGCATCACGAATTACCCCACCTCCGGGCCAGCCGGCGTGAATGGGCCAGCGCCAAACTATCTCGCGTCTCCCACGACGGACATTAATCCGGCGGACAACGTGGTCTGGCAGAAGAACAATCACACGATCAAATTTGGCGCGGAGTTCGCGCGAAACCGCAAGACTCAGAACTCGCGCACGAATTTTGACGGGACCATCAATTTCAGCGCCAATGCGGGCGCGACCACCGGATCAAATTCAACGGGCGATCCCTTCGCCGACGCGCTCCTCGGTGACTTTAACAGTCTCGGGCAGAGCTCGGCTGTCACCACGGGACAATTCCGCTTCAACGTTGTGGATGCATACCTTCAAGACACATGGAAGGTTACTCGCAAGCTCAGCTTGGTCCTAGGCGTGCGCTACAGCTACTCGACGCCCACCTATGCCCAAGGCAATAACATGACGAACTTTGATCCATACACTTTCAACACTGGGCTGGACCCATCGTTTACCGGTGGCTTGGCGACCAGCAGCATCAACCCCGCTTCGCCCGGTCTTTGCAGCGGACCTCTTCTTAATGTTATCGGCACTCCGACGCTCACCATCGTATGCAACGGATTGCAGCGGCCCGGGGGAGTGCCTTTTGATCAACAGGGCAGGGTTCCTGTGACGTTTACAGATCCCCAGCTCTTGGCTTCTATACCTGGAACTGCATACCGTGGCTTCTACCGGCCGGAGAATCTGTGGGCTCCGCGAGTCGGTTTTGCGTATACGCCTTTTTCGGATAACAAGATGGTTGTTCGAGGCGGTTTCGGCATTTTCTACGACCATCCAGAAGGCAACGTCCTGGGGAATGGCATCAACTCTCAAGGCTATGTGCCGTGGGCACAGTCCGCATCGATCTCGGGGACTAACGCCTCACTTTCCGAATACGATTCTGCGCCGGGCGCGGGCACGGTAGCTGCACCATCCACGATAAGCCTCAGCGGAGTTGATCCAAATCTGGTGGTGGCCCGCAGTTACCAATATAGCTTGGGGGTACAGCGCGAACTGCCGCAAGGCATGCTCTTGCAGGTAGCCTACGTCGGCAATTTGGGGCGGCACATTCTACGAGGTCCTAGCTTCAATAACGCAAGTTGGACCGACCAGGCATACATCCCCGTTTCCCCGAACCCGAACACGCTTGCCTGCCCTGCGGGGATAAATAGCACTGCTTTTCAATGCTCGGCCGCCGGTTTTTCACCTGCGGGACTATCCAAGGATCAGATTCGGCCCTACTTGGGATATTCGAGCATCAGCATGGCGCTGAGCGATGTGAATTCTAACTACAACGCGTTGCAGATTAACCTAACAAAGCGCACAGGTATCTTGACTTCCACCATGTCCTATACATATTCGAAGACGATGGGAGACGGCGGTGGCGCGGGCGACGCCTATAACGAAAATCCCGAACCAGAATGTCCATTCACTTGCCTCGTCAGCACTGCCGCCAATCCTGTCCTGGTCAACGGCGGAACGAAGGCGGTAGCGGGCGGAACGCAATCGGGCGGCGTAGTCGAGACTTGGAAGCAATTTGATTATGGCAAAGTTAGTTTTGATGCGACGCACATCGTGGCCGCTACTTTCACCGTCGAGTCGCCCTGGGGCAAAAATATGACCGGCTTCGAGAGTGGAGTGGTGAAAGGCTGGTCGTTGAGCGCGCTGATGCACTATCAGTCCGGCTCGCCGCTCACTGCGACAGGGTCGCAAGCCCTCGGTCTTAACGGTTCCAATGTGTCCAGGCGTGGAGCTTTTGTTCCGGGCCAATCGCTGGCATTCAGCGGTGCGTGCGCGAATCCGAAAGCGATCTGCTGGGTGAATCCGGCCGCCTTTGCACTGGGGAGCCCACTAGGCGCAGGTGACGCTTCCATTGGGGACATCATCGGCCCCAACTTTTATGAGTGGGATCTATCGTTGCGGAAGGTTTTCAATCTGCCTTTCAGGGAAGGAATGCGCCTGCAGTTCCAGGCGGATGCATTCAACGCTTTCAACCGGGTCAACTGGAATAATCCAAACGTAAGCAACGCTGGTTCCTCCACGTTTGGACAAATCACGGGATCCCTTCCGGCCCGCGTACTACAGTTTGGCGGGAAGTTTATTTTCTGAATCCAGGTCTGCCAGAGTCGATTGCCAACGCGCGGATCGATTCCGGCACCTTTGTGTTTTGTTGGATAAAAGTCGCTCATGACTAAACTGCTCCGCTTTTCGGCAATCGCATTGTGCTTGGCTCTCGTGCAAACGCGCGGAGCCGCGCAGGTGGCCCCGCTAATTGCGAATGTCGATGCGCGTCAGACTATCAGCTTGGATGGCCAATGGCAGGCGATCGTGGATCCCTACGATGTGGGCGCCTTCGACTATCGTGACAAGCCGCTGCGGAATAATTCGGCCTTCTTTAAGAATTACAAACCTCAATCCAAGTCTGAACTTGTTGAGTATGATTTCGCTGCTTCGGGCCAGCTACATGTGCCAGGGGACTGGAACACGCAGCGCGAGTCGCTGCTGTTTTACGAAGGCAGCGTCTGGTACGAGCGGAATTTCGACTACATAAAATCTCCAAATAAACGGCTGTTTCTTCATTTTGGAGCGTGCAATTACACCGCCGCGGTCTATCTGAACGGGGAAGAGCTCGGCGAGCACGCGGGCGGGTTTACGCCCTTTGATTTCGAAATTACGGACCGCGTCAAAGAAAAAGGTAATTTCATCGTTGTCAGGGTCAACGACAAACGAGAAAAAGATCAAGTCCCCACCGATAATACGGATTGGTGGAATTACGGGGGAATTACGCGCCCGGTGAAACTGCTCGGAGTGCCAGAGACTTTTGTTCAAGACTATTTCATCCAGCTTCAGAAAGGGTCAACTCGCCAAATCGCGGGCTGGATTCAACTCAATGGACCAAAACTTCAGCAGACAGTCAGCATTCGCATCCCGGAGACGGGGCTCAGCAAGACATTCCAGACCGACGCACAGGGACGCGTCCAATTTTCCTTT
>JBARBE010000436.1:0-13799 GCA_049792735.1 Candidatus Acidiferrum sp. | reverse complement strand
ATGTTTCTGGCGGTGCGCACGTCGTCGGAGGCGGCAGGGCTGACTTCGGCGGTGGTGGGCGAAATCCACGCGGTCGATCCCGACGCGGTGGTTTACGGAATCAAGACGATGCAGGAACGATTGTACGATTCGCTGGCGCGGCAACGCTTTTCGAGCACCATGCTAGGAGCGTTTGCAATGTTCGCGCTGCTGCTGGCCGCAATAGGGCTGTATGGCGTGATGTCGCATCTGGTGACACAGGGGACGCACGATATCGGCGTGTTAGTCGCGCTGGGTGCGCGGCCCGGGAACATTATCGGGCTGGTGGTGCGGCAGGGGATGCAGTTGACGGGGATTGGAATTGTGTTGGGTCTTGCAGGCGCCGCGGCGCTGACTCGGGTGATGACCAGTTTGCTCTTCGGAGTGAGTTCGACGGACGCTCTGACCTTTTTGATAGTGCCGGCGATACTGGCGGCGGTGGCGTTCGCCGCGACCGTCATTCCGGCGTGGCGGGCAACTCGAGTGGATCCGATGGTTGCGTTGCGAGAAGAGTAGCAGCGCAGGTTCGCGGCGTTATTCGTGTTCGTCCGTGATGAGAGCGCCTTGAATTCCTGAAGGTTTCAGAACGAGCAGAATAAAGTAGAAAGTGTTCCCGGGATTGTGCTATCTCTTCTAATGTGAGCCGTTCTCTTCACCTCCGCTTAACTCAAATTTATCGTTCGCCGCACACTTTATTTCGCCTTCTGAGCTACACGGCCAGTTACTTCTAGGCTGGGGCTTTCCCCCACGGTCCCTCGCGTTACGTGTGTTTCTTGAATCGATTTTGTGAGAAAGGAATTTCATGAGCGCTGCTGCTACTCCGATTACGGCATTTTTGAAACATCATTACAGGCACTTCAACGCCGCCGTCGTGATTGAAGCGGCCGAGGCTTATGTCAAGCATCTCGCGGGCGGCGGAAAGATGTTCATGACCCTAGCCGGAGCGATGAGCACGGCCGAGCTCGGGCTCTCCCTCGCCGAGATGATCCGTCAGGATAAAGTTCACGGCATTTGCTGCACGGGCGCGAACCTCGAAGAAGATCTTTACAATCTCGTAGCCCACAACCACTACAAACGTGTACCGAACTACCGGCAGCTCACACCGCAGCAGGAAGCGGAGTTGCTCGGACGGCAATTGAATCGCGTCACGGACACATGTATTCCGGAAGAAGAGGCGATGCGCCGAATCGAACGGATCGTGATGGAAGAGTGGCGCGAGGCGGACCGCAGCAGCGAACGCTGTTTTCCGCATGAATTTCTCTACAAGATTCTGCGTGAAGGCAAGCTCGAGACGTTCCACGAGATCGATCCGAAAGACAGTTGGATGGTGGCAGCCGCAAAGAAAAACCTTCCGCTTTTTGTTCCCGGCTGGGAAGATTCAACCTTGGGAAACATGTACGCCGCACAAGTCATCAGCGGCAAGGTAAAAAACGTAACGACGATGCGCAGCGGCGTCGAATACATGATCGAGCTGGCGCGCTGGTACACGGAGTTGACGCGCGATTCGCAGCTCGGCTTTTTCCAGATCGGCGGCGGCATCGCCGGTGATTTTCCTATCTGCGTCGTACCCATGCTGCATCAGGACCTCAAACGGCCCGATGTCCCATTGTGGGGCTATTTTTGCCAGATCAGCGACTCGACCACGAGCTACGGCTCCTACTCGGGCGCGGTTCCGAACGAGAAAATCACTTGGGGGAAGCTTGGAGTGGACACACCGCGATTCATCATTGAGTCCGACGCAACCATTGTCGCACCTCTGATCCTTGCTTATGTCCTCGGCTGGTGAGATGCGAAGTTTCTGGGAGGGTAAGCGAGTTCTGGTGACTGGCGGCGCCGGTTTCATCGGGAGCGCCACGGTGTGGAAGCTCAATCAGCAGGGATGTACAGATATTGTGATTGCGGATTTTCCTCCAAACGCGAAGAAACAGAGGAATCTCGCGGCCCTTCGATTCAAAGATTACGTTGACGCCGGCCGATTAAAATCGCAGCTCGACGCGGGTTCGCTTGGCAGCTTTGCTTGTGCGTTTCACCTGGGGGCATGTTCCTCGACGACCGAAACTAATGAAGAGTATCTGCGAGCGAATAATTATGAATACACACGCAGCCTCGCCGAGTGGGCGATACAGAAAGGCGTGCGGTTTGTCTACGCATCGTCCGCCGCCACCTACGGAGATGGGACTTCGGGCATGGACGATCTTGACGCCGGGCAAATCGCGCGCCTCAAGCCGCTGAATCCATACGGCAGATCCAAACAGGAGTTTGACCTGCACGCATACAAGAACGGCTGGTTGGATGAGATCGTCGGATTGAAATACTTCAACGTCTTGGGACCGAACGAATATCACAAAGGAAATATGTGCAGCGTCGTTTACAAGAGCTTTCGGCAGATTATCGAAAGCGGGGAGATTTTGCTTTTCAAGAGCTACAGACCGGAGTACGAGGATGGCCAGCAAGTCCGCGACTTTCTATACGTGAAGGATGCCGTGGCGATGACCCTTCACTTGGCTGAAACACATTCAGCGTCGGGCATTTTCAACATTGGTTCCGGCACGGGGCATAGCTGGAATGAACTTGCAGGCTACCTGTTCGCTGCGCTTGGCAAGAGCGCGCGGATTCGATACGTAGAAATGCCGGAAGCGATTCGCGCGCAGTATCAATATTTTACGAAGGCGAACATCGCTAAATTGCGGCAGTCTGGATATTCCGCACCGATTATGCCGCTGCGGGACGCAGTACACGATTACGTGGTGAATTATCTGTTGCCGGACCGAGTCCTCGCGCAGTGAATGCGTGGCTATTGAGGCTCGAAGGTGATGAGCGATGCGCTTGCGGCGGAAAGTTCGATGACGGCGGTTCCGTTTTCGAGCGGCACGGATTCCTGCAGAGCGGGCGACCATGCGCCGCTTGCGCCTACGGGCGCGCCGGCCAAGGTTGTGTCCGTGGTGTCTTCTGCGCGCGGTGCGATTAAACGAAGCGAAGTCGCGCGTGGTGCGCGTTGGCTTGGGTCGATCGCGAGGCGAACGGCGCGATCCAGATTTCTATTGATTGCTGCGACTTTGATGGCACCTGTGTTGGTGCGCAGAGCATAGGCTGTGAGCAGCGGCGCGTCTTCGGAGTGTTCGAGTTGGGTCTCGACAAGCTGGCCTGCTCCTGCTTGCGCGAAGAGCAGCATTCCGTAACAAATCGGACGCGCGATGAATCCATTTTCGCGCGTGCCGGCAATTGGGGTGTACCAGCCGTAACCGCCGCCGTGAAAATTGATGCCCATGCCGCCCGCGGATGCGAGTTGATACATGAGGTCCGCGCCCCAAAGCCCCGATGCGAAGGTATCGCTGACGCCGGGCTTGCCGCCCTGGTAGCAGGAATTCGTTTCCGCGAGGCGGAACGGCAGGCCGAAATCGTGCATCACCTGCTGCATGCCCTCGAATTCGGCTTGCAGGTTGTGATTCGGATGGAGCAGCCGGTCGATGGTCATGGAAGGATCGGTCGGCGGACCTTCGGCATAGTAGTGTTGCGAAAGGAACGCGGCCTCGTGCTGGAATTTTTTCGCAAACGGGACGAGCCATTCGGTGTTGTACGCGGTGTCCGGGCCAGCGAAAGCCGCTTTTGGAACACGCGCGCGGATGGCCTGATAAAAGCGCTCCCATTCCGCGGCGAATTGCGCGAAATCATAATCCGCTTTGCGAATTCCGTTGCGATAGAAAAGATCGGGCTCGTTGCAGAGTTGGAAGGCGATGAGCTTCGAGCCGGCCACGTCCATCACGTAAGCCGCTTCGGTTGCCGCGTCCTCGGGCGTGCCGGTGCCCATGTTGAGGCCATAAATCAGCTTCCAGCCGCTGGCGTCAAGAAAATCGCGCAAATTGCGGATGGCCAGCGGCGTGATGCTTACTGGCTCCGGAGCTTTGTGGCCGGTATCGGGACCGGCGGTTAATCCGAAAGCGATGGGATTCGCTTTGTCGCCCGTGCGCATGCTTTCGAGGTTTGGCAGGTTCGATTGCTTTGTGGGATTCGGCGTCCAATAGCAGTACTCGCTGGTGTTGCCGCCGATTCGCAAAACGCCTGATGCGCCGAGAGTGCGCATGAATCCGGCCAGCCCGGTATTTTCACCGGAAAAGAAATTCGGATTGCCAAGCTGCGCGGATTCGTAGCTGAGGCCGGTGAAGTCATCGGCGATTTTGTTGCCGAGGCGGTCTGGGCGGAGTGTTAGCCGGAGGGATGCGGCGTGGTCGGCTGCGGCAAATGCGTGCGGCTGCGGATAAGCAATGGCAGTTGCCGCCGCTGCGGCAGAGGCGCGAATAAAATCGCGGCGATTCATCGCACTAAATTGCACCACAGCTTGCACCCGGAAGCAACCACCGCAAACTCAAAATCCTTTTGAAAGAGTGATCTTTCACAACGGGGAAAGCGGTCCGGCGCAGGCGCTAAAAACAATTCTTGTTCGGGATTGAAACGCTTTCGCAAGGTTTATCACTATCCATCAAGTTGCTGAGTCCGCCTCCGCGGATGCCAAGTTCGCGAACACGTGTATCTGCAACTCTTCTTTCCCGCCAATAAGGAATCCGGGCACCCCGGAACCGAGGAGCAAAACCATGGCACAAGTTGCAAGCAAGAGAATCTCTGACGTTCGAATCACTCCCGATAACCAGACAGTCCTGAAACAGCTCGGCTTGCTGCAGGACCTTGCCGGAACATGGAAGGGGCATGGGTTCAACTTGATCGCCCGGCCCGACTTCCACGATCAGACGGATCTGTATCTGCAACTCAACCAGACGCGCGAAACTTTGAAGTTCGATCCAATCGGATCGTCGATCCCGAACCGCGGTTTTGGGCAGGATGACATTGAGTTGTTCGGGTTGACGTATCTACAGCAAATTTCCGACGCGGCCTTGGACGGGGCACTGCATATCGAGCCGGGCATTTGGGTCACGCAGCCCGCGACCACGTTTCCGCCGGAAAGCGCAACGGCGCCAGCGCAGCTCGTGGCGCGCATGGGCACGATTCCGCACGGCAACTCGGTTCTGGCCGCGGGCATTGCGAAACCGTTTACGGGCGCACCGGTGCTGACGGTTCCGGGCACGCAGTACAACGGCTCGCTCTTTCCGTCGTTCAACAGCACGCCGTTTGGTGTTCCGCCGACGGTTCCCGTGCCACCGGGAATTGTGTTCAACGCCGCCGGATCCTCGGAAAAACTGACGGCGCCGACGGTGCCGGCAACTCCGTTTCCGCAATACGATGTGACCGTTCCGATCGGGCCAATCCCTGCCGGCCCGTTCAATCCGCCGTTCACACTGAACACGCGCACGCCGTTCGACACCACACCAACGGAACCGCCATTGCCAGCGAATATCGATGGCGTTCCCATGCAGGACGTGATCAACGATCCGATTTTGCTTTTGCAAAAGGTGATCCAGAAACAGGTGGCCGACGGCTACACATTCGAGGGGACGTCACTCAATGTCGCGACAGTGACGCCGGTGAATTTTCTGACGACGGCCAACTCCGGCGGGGCCGGAGCGAAGGTGGCGGTCACGGTGCCGCAGTTTGGCGGAGGAATCGAGAATATTCAATTTCTCGATGGCGAGAGCCCGGTCGTCGCGGGACAGACGCAACTGCAAGAGAATGCCGAGACGGCGGTCGTCTATGCGACGTTCTGGATCGAGAAAGCGACGCACAAAGCGCACGGGAACTCGTTCATGCAACTGCAATACGCGCAAATGGTGGTGCTGAATTTCCCGGTCTTCCACCTTCTGCATCAGACGCCGCCGGTCTATGTGAACCTGGGATGGCCGCACATTACGGTGGCGACGTTGAAGAAGAGCTTTAACTAAGCGATGCAGCTTTGAACGCGGCATTCATTCAGAGCGCTGATGCGCCGATGAATGCGCTAACGACCAACCAAAGACAAATGACATGGGCGGCGAGCATCCGGGCTATACAGCCGGGATGCTCGCTGCTCGATATCGCGGGACCACCGAGTGCGGCGCGTGCATGCGGGTGGCGAAGCGGAGGCTACAGGCCGGTTTGAAGTTGCGCGACGCCGGCGCGCGAAACTTGGACGTCGTCATCGGATTTGCCGCCGCTGAATGCGGCGATCAGGTAGCCATTTTTTCCGCGCACGATGACGCCGCCGGTCCAGCCGAATTCGCCGGTCATCGGCGGGCGTACGCCGCTGCCGCTGTCTTTCAACGTATCGGCCATTTCTGCGGCTTTTGCATAGGCGATGCCTAGCAGATTCGCGCCCTTATCTTTTTCCGTGGGCTCGTCCTTCATTCTGCCGAAGACGGCCATTTTCGAGCTCCAGGAGTGAATTTTGTCGCCGGCGAAATACGCCACTACCGCGACACCGCCGATGCCAAGCTCGTCGGCACGTTTTTTCATTGCCGCCAAAGCTTGATCCGCAAGGCCATCGAAAGGACTGACCATGAAAGGTCCGTGGCCATAGGCGGGATCCATTTCCGCGATGCTCGCGCGATAGCTGACGGAATCCGCCGTCGGAAAATCTTTGGGGACCTTTTGCGTGACGCGGCCCGTGGCGGCCCACTCCGTGCCGCGCTGAAAGGTGGTGATGAATCCAACGCCGCTCAGAGCTGTTACGTCATGTCCCATTGTCGTGTGAAAGATGCGGCCTTTGCCGTAGTTCAGGACCATGAGCATCGGTTCGTCGTGGCCGGTACCGTGGTTGTTCGGGTCGGAATGAGCGGTGGCCAGCACGGTCATGTTTTGGCCGGGCCCGCGCAGCGTGGCGTAGAGTTCATCGGGAGCGTGCATCCAGACGCGCGGCAGGCCCTTCATGATCGGATGTTCGGGCGCGCGAGTTTCCACTTGGAAGGGAAGGCGATTTCCGTGGGAGCCGGCCGAGCCGGGGGAATCGTCCGAGACGAGTTTGCCATCCTTGAAATACCACATTGGGCCGGACTTTTCCGTGCGGCCTCGCCAACCGCCGATGCCGATCATTTCATTGAACGCTTTCCAGTCAGGGAATGCGTTGTCTGCGGCGTGCACGGTCACGAGGCCACCGCCGTTTTTTATGTATTGCTCGAACTGCTCGCGCAAGTTCGCGGGCCAGTCGGGGGCATCGTAGTTCATCACAATGGCTTGATAGCTGGCGAAATCGGGTTTGAAATTGCTGAAGTCTTCGCCGAAGCGCGGAGAAGTGGCGACGGTGACTTGGAAAATTCCAGCGTCCTCGAGCTCCTTTTTCATCACCGGCGTGGTGAGTTGCCAGTTGTGATAGGGACCGCCGCTTTCTCCATCAATCAGGAGGATACGGATCGGCTTGCGGTCTGGGCGGGGAGGCGCGGCGCAGACCGCCGCGGTGCAAACGATCACCCAAAAAAAACTTATTACGAATTTCTTCACGCCGCCTCCTCGTTTCGAACAATCGTTCGTGCTTTGCATACGCGTGCCAGCATCCGACAATCCGGCCAGTCGGCGCAAACGCAAGTACGCCTGTACTTAAACTAAACCATTGTACAGATGTCAAGGGACGCGCGACGGCCTAGCCTGCGAACGACCAGCATATCTCTGAAGAACAGTTTAGGAGGTACCATGCGTACCCTGAAATATTTGCCTTTGGTCCTGGCGTTGGGTGCGATACCGCTGGCTGCGGCCCCTCAGCAACAACCGGCGCTTACTGAAGTCGTGGACAAGATCATCTCGCAAGAGCAAGTGGAAATGCAGTCGCTGCGGCAATACTCGCCGATTGTGGAAACCTACATTCAGGTCATGCGTTCCAACAAGGATGTCGGCGAGGTGCCGAAGAGCGACAACTACTACCTCGGGCGGGCGGAGCTTGCGAAGGGCGTCGAACTCGAGCCGTTGCTGAAGGGCACGCGCACCAAGCACAATTTGCTCGGGAGCTTCGGCGGTTTCTTTACAATGGAATTTCTCCCTCGCGGCTTTTTGCAGATGATCTATCTGGATACGAACGGTTTCGACCGCTCGCATTACAATTTCAAATATGCCGGGCGCGAGTTTCTCGGTGAAGTGCGGTGCCTGGTTTTCGATGTCGATCCCATTTCGCAGAACGAGCGCGGACGTTTCGTCGGCCGCATCTGGGTGGAGGATCAGGACTTCCACATCGTGCGGTTCAACGGCGGCTACAGCGGCAAGTCCAAGACCAGCTACTACTTCAATTTCGACAGTTGGCGCACGAACGCGGGAAAGAACGAGTGGCTGCCGTCGTACATTTATAGTGAAGAGGACGGCAACTCGGTGGTCCAGTCGTTCCGGGCGCAGACACGGCTATGGAGCTATGCGCCTAACCATGTGCCGGAAGAGCAAGAATTAAGCAAGGTCATGGTCGAGACGCTGAAGCCGGTGAAGGATCAGACGGAAATCGCCAACGACTATTCACCGCTCGAGGAAAAACGCGCTTGGGCACACCAGGCGGAAGACAACATCACAGCGAAGATGGAGCAGCTCGGGTTGATGGCGCCTGCCGGAGACGTGGATAAAGTGCTGGACACCGTGGTGAACAACCTCGAAGTCACAAACAATCTGGATATCGAGCCCGAGGTCCGCTGCCGGGTGCTCATGACGTCGACGCTCGAGTCCTTTACGATTGGCCACACGATTGTCCTCAGCCGGGGCTTGGTGGATGTGCTTCCGGATGAGGCTAGCCTGGCGGCGATTCTTGCGCATGAGCTGGGCCACGTCGTCCTCGGACACCGCAGCATGGGCACGCAGTATGCGTTTTTCAACCGCCTGCGCTTCGACGAAAAAGAAACGTTCCATCATTTCGGATTTATGCACACCCCGGAAGAGGAAGTAGCAGCAACCCAAGAGGGAATCAAGCTGCTGAAGAATTCGCCTTACAAAGACCATCTCGCAAATGCACAACTGTTTCTTCAAGTGCTGAGCGACCGCTCGAAGGAAATTCCCAATCTTGTCAGCCCGCACCTGGGCAACCGCGTTACTCCGAGCTTGACTGTCGCTTCCGCGGCGCAGGCCACGCAACCGTCTCAGGCTGCAGAAGGAAAACCAGCGGCCAATCTTATCGCTGCTCTGCCGCTCGGCGGGCGCGTCAAGGTCGAACCGTGGAACAATCAGCTGCGTTTGCTGAAGTCTAAGCCGGTAGGCGCCGTGGCCGAAGATGAGGTGACGCCCTTCGAGGTCACGCCCTTCATGCTTTATTTGACGCGGCAGGGAGACAGCGCTTCGGCGGAAGTTCCAGGCGCAGCAGCTGTGAAGGCCGTGTCGGATACTAATATTCCTGACATGAAGCCCTGAACGATTCAGGAAGGAGTTTTCGCGCGGAATTGGAGTGGGCAGGGAACTGATCACCTCCGCGGCTGCTTACGGCAATTGCGAGAGCGTAACTACCGAGCCTGGCCAAATATAGAGTCGTGCGAGCCACGGAAAAAAGCGGCAGCGGGGCTGCCGCACTCCAAACAGCTTCTTCGGAATATTTCGCGGGACTTAGTGGGTTTTGGACTTGTTGCGGAGGGCTGCGAGGATCCATCTTTGCAAGACTACTTTGCAGTGCGGCTTGAGTTCGCGGAATTCGACTCCCATCCCCGTGGCCGGTTTCACGTAAATCACGGTGCCTTTGGATTCGAAGTACTCACTCTCATAAAAAATTTTCACGAAGACAGGCGATAGCTCCGCGTAGGGCGCGGGCGTTTCGAGGTAGCAGCCGTGCAGGCTGATCTCCGTGGCGCGAACGGCGACGGTTGCACTGGGCGAGCCTTCAGGGGCGATCTCGGCGCTTGCATCCACCGAAAACCGGAAACCGCGGCGGTCTGGGTTCATGCCCCTAGCCTAATGTATGGGCGTCGGAATTGTCGCGCGCCGCATGAAGCGTGCGCTGCGAATCGCATAACAGGGATCGTCGCCCCGAGGGGCCATGGTCCATTACTGGTTGGATAGGTTGCATCCGCTCGCGGGTGTGATGGATTAGCGGTTGACTGATTTGCGTCAAACGATTGCCTGGCTGTAGGGCCGGAAGGATACTGACTTATACCGGAAACACTTTGAATGCTGTGGGCGAAATGCCGCGTTTGTGCGGCTAGTCGAAGGCACTGAACGCAGAGCTCGCGAGCGATTCATCACCAGCAGAAGAAAGGCCTGCATTTTTCGATTCTCGGCAGCACGCAGGATTCTGTAGAGCATCGGAAAACTTCAGCAGGTTCCGTTACGGCTGGCGCAATTACGGAGGGACATAACTTGACGAAAGACCGACGCAGCCTGACGGTTCTATCCGCCTTATCCGCCATAACCTTTGCGCTCGCTGTCTTCATCGGGCAACGTGCGCACGCCGCAGCGCAGACCAAGCCCCAAATAGGCTTCTCCATCGAGGACATGAAGGGCGAACGCTGGCAGACGGACCTGGATTCCTTTAACGCGAAGGCTAAACAGTTAGGCGCAGAGGTGATTTCCGCCGATGCCGGGGGAGACGAAGCCCGTCAGTTCCAGCAAGTGCAGGACATGATCAAGGCGGGCATCAGAGTGCTCGTTTTAATGCCCCGTGATACCACCAACGCCAGTCGGATGGTGGATGCCGCGAAGTCGGCCAACGTGAAAGTCATCAGTTATGATCGCCTAGTCGAGAATAGCGATGTCGATCTGTACGTGAGTTTTGACCGCCCAGAGATCGGCTGGATGCAGGCGGAATATCTTGTAAAGCGTGCGCCCAAAGGAAATTATGTGCTCATCGCGGGTTCTCCGCGCGACGAAGGCGCCAAGATTTTGCATGACGAGCAGATGAAGGTCCTGCAACCATATATTGATCGGGGCGACATTAAAGTGATCGCGGATGGCTACACCAAAGATTGGCTGCCTTCCGAGGCGTATCTGTTTATGTTGAAGGCAATCGATTCCGCCCATGGCGATATCACCGCTGTACTCGCTTCCAATGATGGATTGGCCGGCGGCGCGATTCAGGCGCTCCGCGAGCATCATCTGGCCGGCAAAGTGTTGGTTTCAGGACAAGACGCGGATCTAGCGGCGGTCATTTGCATTGCCCAGGGCATACAAAGCATGACGGTCTATAAGCCCGTGTCAAATGAAGCGGACGTCGCCGCCGAGGAAGCGGTTCGCCTGGCAAAGGGCGAAAAGACACTCGCGAACAGGACCATAAGCGATGGCAAGGGTGATGTACCCGCCATCCTGCTGAAGCCCGTGCTCGTGACACGCGACAATATCAAGACGACGGTGGTCAAAGACGGATTTCAGACCTTAA
Organism: Candidatus Acidiferrum sp.; assembly: GCA_049792735.1. Classification (GTDB taxonomy): domain Bacteria; phylum Acidobacteriota; class Terriglobia; order Acidiferrales; family UBA7541; genus Acidiferrum. The sequence goes on along the minus strand of JBARBE010000436.1, from coordinate 2,599 downwards.
AGAGCATCAATCAGGCTTTGCCTGCAGACCAGCAGATCAATTAAAGCAATTCTTCGGGGCGCCTTTCGTTCTTCGTTGAGCATGCGATCGTTATGCTTCTGTCGAGCGGCAGCGAGCAGCTGCCTCACACCTGAAGATGGCGTAAGTACGGCACGCTAGCTTTCATCATGGGGAAATCCATCTCCACGAAATAGTTTTTCACGCCGCCGGTCTTCGCCGCAGTGAAGATTTTTTTCCAGTCGAGCGTGCCTTGGCCCACCGGCACGATCTTTTTCGTGTTGGCATTCCAGCCTTGGACGTGCATGGAGATGAATCGGCCGGGATATTTGTTCATATACTCTGCGGCGTCGAAGCCCTCGCTAATCGTGGAAACCTGGAACTGGAATTTAACGAGTTTGGGATCGAGCAGGCCGAAGAGCAAATCGTAGGTGCGCTGGCCATCCACCGAGGAGGTTTCGAAGCCTTCGTTGTGCAGGCCTTGTTGGATGCCCGCGGCCGCGGCGCGTTCCCCCATTTTGTTGTATTCGTCGGCGGCGCGTTTGACGTCGTCCATCGTGGGATGCTCAGGGCCGCCGAGGCTCGCAACAAGCATTTGCTTGAGCCCGAGATCTTTGGCCCAGGCAATCCGGCCCTCTTGGTCTTTTCTCAGTTCGTCCATGCCAAAGTGGGAGCTGATGCAGATGACGCCCAAATCGTCCAAAATGTTTCGAAGCTCGAAACCCTTGTATTTGGCCAAGCCGCCGAAGCCGGAATCGTCGTAGCCCACCGGCGAACACAGCTCGATGTGATGAAAACCGGCGGCAGCCAGCTGTTTGATTGTGCCGGGGAAATCTTTGGCGATCCCTTCTCTTACCGGCCATGTTTGACAGCCGATGGGCAGGCCGAGAGGATTGGCGCTGAGCTCGAAAGCGCTCGCCGAAAGAAAACTCGCCGCTGCGGCGGATGTCGCCGCGTTTTTGATGAACGCTCTTCTCGAAATTTCCGACATGAATGTCTCCTTGTTTGCTTTTCGTCGCGACTATTTTTCTTCGCCGAAAAGTTTGATGTCTTCGGGCCCTTCTTGCAAAGGTCCGGTAACGCGGCCCTGCACCAGTTCGCGAATTTGCGCGACGATGTCGGGATTCGCAAGCGTGGTGATGTCGCCGGTGTCCATGTGATTGGAAATCGCGGCCAGCACGCGGCGCATGATTTTGCCGGACCGAGTTTTAGGCATGTCCGGGACGATGTGAATCTGCTTGGGACGCGCGATCTTCCCGATCATGGTTTCGATAGTCGCGATCACTTTGTCTTTCACGGCTTTCGAGGGTAGAACGCCGGGTTTCAGCGAAATGTAGACTTCCGGCACGCGGCCCTTGATCTCGTCAACGACCGGAACAACAGCAGCTTCCGCGATTTCCGTGATGCTGAGGCACGCCGACTCCACTTCCTTGGTCCCTAGTCGATGTCCGGCGACGTTGATCACATCATCGACGCGCCCGAGGATGCGGTAATAGCCATCCGCGGGAAGCACAGCGCCATCAGCGGCGTAGTACGGCCAATCGCGCCAATCCTTGCTCTCCGGATTCTTGCAATATTTTTTGTAGTATTGATTGACGAAACGCTCTGAGCTGCCCCAAATTGTTTGCATAATGCCCGGCCACGGGTTCCGAATGCAGATATTTCCAGCTTTGCCCGAGCCGGGTTTCACTTCTTCGCCATTCTCGTCCCAGATGACTGGATAAATTCCGAGAACCGCAGGCCCAGCACTGCCCGGCTTCATCGGATCAAGCGCAGGCTTGGTGCTGCAGAGAAATCCGCCCGTTTCCGTTTGCCACCACGTATCCACGATAACCGCTTCGCCTTTACCCACCATTTCGTAATACCAGCGCCACACTTCCGGCTCGATCGGTTCGCCGACCGTCGTCATGTGCTTGAAATGATAGTTGTACTTTCTCGGCTCATCGCCGCCCGCTTTGCGAAGCATACGAATCGCAGTAGGCGAAGTGTGAAAAATGTTGACGTCGAGCCGCTCGGCGATGCGCCAGGGACGCGCGGCGTCGGGGAATTGCGGCACGCCTTCATAAAGCACGCTCGTGGCGCCCAGCGCCAGCGGCCCGTACACAATGTAAGAGTGGCCCGTGATCCAGCCGATGTCGGCCATGCACCAGTACACGTCTTCGGGATGAATGTCCTGGTAATACTTCGAAGTGCCCGCGGCGTATGCCAGATAGCCGCCAGTGCGGTGCTGGCAGCCTTTCGGTTTGCCCGTTGTGCCGCTGGTGTACATCAGAAAAAGCGGAGCCTCCGCATCTTGGGAAACCGGCTCGACGATTTGATTGCGGTAATCCTTCAGGACGTCGTCCACGAAATAATCGCGGTCGATGATCATCGGCGATTCCGAGCGGTAGTGCCCGTGATAGCGCCGCCAGAAAAGAACTTTGTCGATCGTCTGTCCTTCTTTTTTTGCGGTTTCGACGGCGATATCGGCGCTGGGCTTGTGGTCGACCCACTTTCCATTGCGGTGATATCCGTCCGCGTAGATGAGCACGCGGCTGCCAGAATCGGCGGCGCGAAGCCCGCATGCCTCTCCGCTGAAACCTCCGAAGACAACGGAGTGAAT
>JBARBE010000435.1:0-2492 GCA_049792735.1 Candidatus Acidiferrum sp. | reverse complement strand
CGCCAGGACCGTGGTCGCCGACCTCAACGGCGCCGGGGCGAAGGAGGTCGCGGACGCGATCACCGCCGCCGGCCGCGAGGCGATCCCCGTCGAGGTGGACCTCGGGGACAACGATTCGGTGCGGGCCATGGTCGAGGTGGCGGTCGCCGCCTACGGCGGCCTGGACATCCTGCACAATAACGCCGCCGCGACCAGGCTCGCCGCGACCGAGGACCGCCCGGTGAGCGCCGCCGACCCGGCCGTCTGGGACATGACCATGCGGGTGAACCTGCGGGGTACCTTGGTGGCCATCCAGGCCGCGGTGCCGCACATGATCGCGCGTGGCGGCGGCTCGGTCATCAACACGGCTTCAGGCTCCGCGCTCGCCGGTGACCTGGGCCACCCCGCCTACGGCGCGTCCAAGTCCGCGCTGATCACCCTGACCATGTACGTGGCGACGGAGTTCGGCAAGCAGGGTGTCCGGTGCAACGCCATATCGCCCGGTTTCATCCTCATCCCGGAAAAGCCCGGTCGCGACGCGGTGACGGCGACCATGCTGCGGCACACCCTCACGCCGCGCGTTGGCGTCCCCGACGACATCGCCGCGCTCGTGGTCTTCCTGGCCTCCGATGAGTCCGCGTTCATCACTGGCCAGAACATCTCCGTGGACGGCGGCCTGCGCGCCCACCAGCCCTACGTCGCGGACTTCCGCGGAGACTAGCCGCCTCCGGCCGCCCCTCTAGCCGCCCGAGCGTGTCAGTGGCCGGCGCCGAGGTTCGCGCCGCCTGGGTAGCCGCCGCCGCCGAACTTTTCGTCCAGCGCGGCGTAGTCCTTCATGCCCACCGCGGTGCGCGGCAGCGCGTCGAGGAACTCGATGGTTTTCGGCTTCTTGTACGACGCGATGTTGCGCTTGCAGTGCTCGATGAGCTCGTCCGCGGTCACCAGGGCTGTCCCGTTGAGGACCACGACGGCCTTCACGTCCTGCAGGAAGCGCTCGTTCGGTATGCCGATCACCGCGGCCTCCTTCACCGCCGGGTGAGCTTCGAGGCAGTTCTCCACCTCGGCCGGGAAGATGTTCTCCGCCCCGGACTTGAGCATCCGGGTCATCGTGCCGAGGAAGGTGAGCGTGCCGTCCGGCTCGCGCCGCCCGAGGTCGGTGGTGTGCCACCAGCCGAAGCGGAACCGCTCTTCGTTGATCTCAGGGCGGTTCCAGTAGCCCAGGTGCACCGTGTCGCCGCGCAGGCAAATCTCGCCCGCCTGGCCCACCGGGCATTCCTTACCGTCGACGTCGAGGATCCGCACCCGGGTCATGGGGGATGGCCGGCCGGCGTTCCCCGCGCCCTTGCCGCCATAGCCGCCGACGATGGGCATGCCAGAGACCTCGGTCTGCCCGTAGCCGTAGCCCATCCCACCGCCGGCGCGGCAGTGGCGGCTCTCGTCCGGGGCGATCATGCCCTGCCACAGCGGGGGCGCGAAGGTGGCTTTCAGGTGCGGCAGTTCCACCCCACGCTCTCGGATCAGCGGCACCAGCTGGCCGATCGTCGCCGGCATGAGGTACGCGTGGGTGCACTGCTCTGCCACCAGGATGCTCAGCACCTCGTCGGCGACGACCCGCGGCGTCACGACGTTCGTGCCGGCCTGCAGCAGCACGGGGATGCCGAAGAACTGGAAGTTGCCGATGTGGAACATCGGCCCGGTGTTCAGGAACACGGTCGCGTTGTCGATGTCGCCCAGCCAGGCGACCGACATGCCCATGCTGATCAGGTTGGTGTGCGACAGCATCGAGCCGCACTGCCTGCCGCTGATCGCCGCCGTGTAGATGACGAGCAGCGCGGAGTCGGGGTCGATGTCCAGCCCCGGGTCACCCGGGTCGCCGCTGGCCAGGAGCTCCTCGTAGCTGCCGGCCGCATCGGAGTCGTGGCGCAGCCACAGCGCGGATTCGGCTGTCTGGCTCTCCGCCCGCGCGACGCGCACCGTGTCGCCGATCTCCTCCTGCTGCCAGATGACCACCTTCGGGCCGAAGTCGTCGATCGCGAAGGCCATCTCGGGCGGTGCCCAGCGCCAGTAGCCGGGGCATACCATCGCCCCGATCTTGGCGGCCGCACCGAGCAGCTCGTACACCCGGAAGGAGTTATGGCCGAGCCACAGGATCCGGTCGCCCTGCCCGACCCCGGCCCGGCGCAGTGCGTTCGCCAGCCGGCGAACCCGTTCGTCCAGCTCAGGCCAGGTCAGCCGGTGCTGCCCGTCGACGAGCGCGAGCCCGCCGGGGTAGCTGCGGCTGTGCTCGGAGATGATGTCCCCGATGGTGACGTGGGATGAGGACAATGAACTCACGCCCCTGCTTCTGCGATAGTCACCCGCTGGCCGTCGCGCCCGCAGCCGCACGGTCCCGCCGTGACGCTGCCGGCCAGTCCCGTCGCGGCCTCCGTGACCTGGTGCGCGCGCGGGCCCGCCGTGCTGATGAACAGCTCGCCGCCGCGTTCGGTCAGCGTCCACTCGGCGTCGTTGATGTG
>JBARBE010000434.1:0-29251 GCA_049792735.1 Candidatus Acidiferrum sp. | reverse complement strand
TCTCCGTAAGGAATCTTTTGGAGGTTGCGCCAGACGAGCAGCTGAAATTCCGTGCCTTCGAGGACCAGGGGCAAATCAAAATCCTTCCGTTTTCCCGCGAAGTATTCTTGTAGCTGCTGTTTCACATCTCGAAACGGCGTTTCATTTTCGACCCAACTACGTTCCGGCGTCTTCGGCCCTCTGCCCGAGGCAAAGTGCACCATACGGAGGCCGTCCGCGTCGCCCGCAAGCAATAGTGGCCCGACGGGGCTTTTCAGTGTGCTGTAAGAAATCGCGCTCATCCGCATGTCCTCAGTGCCCCGCGCTGCTCCCCAAACTTGCCGTCGCGTATGGGCTAGTCGAGCGGTATCGCTTCTCAAATTCCTCGCGCGTGCACAGCGTGCGAATGTCGGTGATGCGGTCAACGGCAAGTATCCCGTCGAGATGGTCGATCTCGTGCTGCAACAGCTCCGACAAATTACGCTCTTCGGCCGCACGGATTTCGTGCCACTCGCCACGCAAATCCTGATAACGCACGACAATTTCGCGATGGCGCTCGACTTGCATAAAAATGGATAGAAAGCTCAGGCAAGCATCCCACACCACAATCTTCTCTGGACTGCGCTCGATGATTTCGGGATTCACCAGAGGCCAAGCATCGGCGCCCGGTAATTGAAGAAAAACAACTCGTGCCAGCGTACCAATCTGAGGGGCCGCAATCGCTCGACCGTACCCGGTGGACTTTTTCCAATACGCCAAGGTATCGGCCAGATCTTTGACTAGCGCCGCAATTTCAGGCGCCGCGGGATTGGAAACTGGCCGCGCAATCTCTCGCAGCACAGGATCGCCAAGTTGCCTCAATGTTTGGATGGCCATTCGCTTCCCCGCTCTTGCCAGGAGCCTCTAAGTTTATCCCCGCAAAACACAATCGTAACGCATTCGGCAGTGAAATGCAGACGGTGCGTGTAAAGGACCGCTCACAACGGAGTGCCTCTCCATCTTTTCGACGCAGCGGCAGCTCTTCTCGACTGTCTTTTCCTCCACCGACCTTGCTGTTAATTTCCTTGAAAGCAAAAGACTTATAGTGGTAGAGTCCGGCAATCAGTGGAGTTGTGGCGGCGTTTGGGAGCTGTACGCCTGGGGGCGTTCTAGCCGGCCAAGGGGGGACTCATGAATAGGCAGAGGGGCTTTTCGCTGGTTGAATTACTTATCGTCGTGACGATTATACTGATCATTTCCGCGATCGCGATCCCTAGCTACATGCGTTCACGGATGCAGGCCAACGAAGCTTCCGCAGTGAGTTCGCTGCGCATGATCAACACCGCGGCAATTACTTATTTCTCGACCTATCAACAAGCTGGCTATCCCCCCACCTTGGCGAGCATGGGCGGCGTGGCTCCCTGCACATCGACCGCGACGTCGGCCTGCATGCTCGATGAGACGGTTGCCTTGGGAACCAAAAGCGGCTATGCCTTTGCCTGGGAGAGTGACGGTGCCGTGCCTTCTGTAGCATACACAGCAACGGCCACACCCATTAGCGTTGGCAGGACGGGCCAGCGCATGTTTTGCACCGATCAAACAGGTGTGACGCGCTCTGATCCCTCGGGCTCAGGTTGCAATGCGGGGAGCACCCCAGTACCGTAACACTCTCGAGAATTCTTGGGCACCCTGGACGAAATTGGGGGTGAGCCTCCCTCGTCAAGGGTCAAGGTCAGCGCGTTCTGTCAAAACGCCGTTCTGTTCGAAACTTTGCCGAAGTTTTTCTGTGCGACGGAACCCTCCGTTTGTCTTTCCCCTGCCGTGCAAGCGCGTGAGCACCGCATACACACCAGTTCAGGACCTTCTCATCGATTCCACTCTTGCAGTTGCTCTCTAAATGTAATCAGGGAACACAGGGGCACAACAATAGGCCGAGCATGCACCCCGCACTCGCTGATTCGGAAAGTTGCCTTTAAATACGCTGCGCCTAAAACTGTGTAAACTGAGAGTACGGAGCACCGATGCGCAAGGTACTAATTCAGGTCGAAATCGACGCGCTTTTCATCGCGGTCCAACTGGGACAGAGACCCGGGGCAACGGTCCGGAAGAAGCACCTCGAAGAGTGCGACCACACACCTTGACCGTTCCAATGATCGTGAACTCATGCAGCCATTTAAACGTATACGGCCTCTGTCTTGGCCAATACAAGATTCTATTTTGACGGTTCAACTATCTGCACGTGGTGGTGCTCCAGCAAATCGCCCGTCGCATGATCCAATTGGGCCGCGGCCAATTGGAAGCTCACCTCTGATTGAATAAGGTTTAACTCCGCTTGAGCAAGTTGCGTCTGAGAATCCAGGACGAAGAAAACCGTTTCCGCTCCCAATTCGTACTTTCGTTCGTCGGCGTGCAATGTATCTCTTGAAAGATCCACCGCTACCTTTGCGGCCGCCATTCCGAGCTTGGCCGCTTCTAGCGCGTGGACGGCGTTCGTTACCTCCAGCGAAATGCTCTGAGTCGTGCCTCTCTCCTGATATTGGTCATGGCGGCGGCTGACCAGGGAATCCGCCAAGTTCGCTTCCGCGTTATGGTTTTTTATCGGCAGCGACAAAGAAAGGCTCGCACCGTAGGCCGGATAGGTAAAACGGAACGATTGGTTCAAGCTCGTGCCCAATCCTGTGTTGGAAACACCCGCCTCATTGCCCGCCACCCCGTTCCCGGAATAGTAGCCAGAGAGTTCGAGGTCCGGCTTGAGAAAGTTGTGTGCCAGACGGATGCTCAACTCATCGGCTGCGAGCGCCTGATGTGCCGCTTCCAGTTCCGGGCGGTTCGCGAGTGCGCGCGCCAGAGCCGTAGAAATATCGATCGTCGGCGCCGCTCCCACCTGTTCAGGCCGGTCAGTCAATTCAAGATCAAGTACGCGAATCGCCGGATCAAGGTCCGCGCCGATCCCCTGGCGAAACTGATCTTCGGCCTGCTTGACGGCATATTCCGCCTGAATTACTCCCACGCGCCGCGACGCAACTTGCGATTCCGAACGGTAAATGTCCAGCGGAGGTAATGCGCCCAAGCTAAGGGCCTTCTTGTCGTGGTCGTAACTTTTCTGCGCTTCCTCCAAGGATTTTTGCTGGACGGAGAGATTTTCGCGCGCGAGCACGACATTCCAGTAATTGCCCAAAATCTGAAGAATGATGTCGTTCACTTCCCCGAGGAATGACGCGTGAGCCTGCTTTAAATTGTTCTGAGCGATCACAATCGGCGCGCGGTTCGGGAAAAGGCCACGGTTTCGCAAGAGCGGCTGCGTCACCGCGAACTGCAGGGTCGTGGCGATCGAAGGATTCAAGAAATTGAACGAGCTATTTGTCGAATTCTTCTCCGCAAGAAAAGAACCCTGGAAATTCGTCCCCGTCTGAAACGTTTGCGAGTAGCCGACCTGCGTTTGCTGAGTCAGCGTATCCAGAATGGATGCCCCTTGCAATTGCGTCGACGTCGGCGACTTCGCGCGCTGATCGCCAAACGACGAAGTCAATAGCGGATCAAACGGCGCATACATGCGCCGAAGATTGTCTTCCGCGGTTTCCACCTGGTAATGATCCAGGTGAATATCCGTGTTGTTGGCCAGAGCTAAACGAATGCTGTCGTCGACGGAAAGCACAAGTTTTCCAGCGACGACATGGTCTTGCAAATCCCGCGGCGCAAACAATGGCGCCGCAGGTTTTTGTCTGCCGCTAATTCCCAGGACGGTTTCCAAAGGCGAAATATGCTGCGCCTGCGCCGTGTCGATCGCGCAGGATAGGAACAACAATATCCCAACAACGAAAAAGTACATCACCCTCATCGATCACCCCCACCCCATTGTCTGATCGCAGACCGTCGTTATTCGTAACGAATAGCCTCGACCGGGTCGAGCCGTGCGGCCTTCACCGCCGGATAAATTCCAAAAATCAGCCCCACGGAAATGGAAACCACAAATGCAAGAAGGATCGAGCTAATCGTAACCACCGTCGACCACCCGGCCAGCCACGCAATCAGCTGCGACATCGCGAATCCTAGCACCACTCCCAGCAGCCCTCCCGCGAAGGAAATGAGCGTAGCTTCAATTACAAACTGTCGGATGATGTCCCACCGCCTTGCCCCGATCGCTCGGCGCACTCCGATTTCGCGCGTGCGTTCCAAAATGGCGGCCAGCATGATGTTCATGATCCCGATGCCCCCAACCAAGAGGGATATCGAGGCGATCGCCACCATCACGGTATTGAAGAGCTGCTCGGTGCGTTTCTGTTGGGCCAGCAGCTCTGCGGGCACGATGACGCTGAAGTCGCCCGCATCATGATGCGTAGAGTTGAGAATTCCTCGTACCACTTCTGCATCCGTGACGCTTGTATCCGCCGACGCCAGGTGCAAGTACATGCCGTCGATTTCGTCCTTGAGCCAGCTTTGTGAATCTTCCAGCCGGTACAGCACCGAATTCAGCGGCGCGTACACCAGATTGTTCAAGTCTTCCGTTCGAACGCCCGAAACGTCGGATTGGGAAGCCAGCTGCGGCGCGACGATGCCGATCACGTGGCACCACATTTCGTTAAGTTTGATATATTCACCGACCGCCGATGCTCCGCCAAACAGACTGTCTTTTGCCGATGCGCCCAGAACGCACACCGGTGCGGAATCTGCGTTGTCCGAAGCGTCGAAAAAGCGCCCTTCCGTGACACGGAGATGCCCTATTTCCAGATAATTCGGTTCAACACCATAAACGACGGGTGTGTCCTGCTGAGGTTTCGGCAGCATCTTCGTTGGCGTGAAGCGCTTCCGCGGGGTTCCTTCTTCTATGTCCGCCACATTCTGTCGAATAATCTGATAGTCGCTGAGCGTGAGGCCAGGCGAATTTTTCCGGACTTTCTGAAGCTCCTGTTCGTTGCGTGCTTCCTTGGCCTCCACGATAAGATTGCGCACGCCCAATTGCTCGATGAAAGCCATCACTTTCTGCTGCGCGCCCGCCCCAATCGAAAGCATCGCCACCACCGCCGCTACGCCGAAAATCATTCCCAGCATGGTCAGCAAAGAGCGAAGCTTGTGGCTGGCCAAGTTCTCCAGTCCGAAGGCAAGATCTGGCAACCATTGTTCCATGGTTCTGGGGTGTGCCAGGGAGGTGAGTTTCATAGCGGTTCCATTTGCTTCAATTCGAACCTGAACCCATGCTAGGCGTGGCGCCGCCAGCTCCCTTGGGTTTCCCGGAGTTTTTCTTCTCCGGATTCACCAGTGCCACATTCGTGCCGACGGGAATGCCGTCGAGGATTGCTTGGCCTTCGCTCAACGCGCGGACCTTCACTTCCTTCATTTCAAACCCGCTGCCACGCTCGCAATACACCACCTTCTTCCCGTCATGTTCAAAGATCGCTTCCGCGGGAATGGAGACAGCGTGCGTGAGTCGATCGCCAAGGATATGAAGTTTCGCCTCGAATCCCGGGCGTAAACGCGGGTCCTCGCGATCAAGTCGGACGGTCACGTCGAACTTGTGTTTAGTGTTGTCGTCCCAGAATTCGCGGGCGGTGGCTCCTCCCACGGTTTGCACTTCCCCGGTGAAAGATTCGCCTGGCAGCGCATCAATGGATATATCGACGGACTGCCCCGGCTTGAGATTGGTGCGGTCGGTTTCGTCGACTTGAGCGTTAATCTCCAGGTGAGAGCTGTCGATCACTTCCGCAATCGAACTGCCGGGGTTCACTTGGTCCCCAACATGGTAGTCCGGCAGCGTCATCCCATCCATGAAGAATCCTCCGGTGGAATCGCGGTTGCCGTGGATGACCACCAGTCCATCGATAGGAGAGGTTATCCGCATGTTCTTTATGTTCCGCTCCGCCTGATCCATCGCCAGCTGCGCCTTATGATGTTTTTCCTGGCTGATGGCGAGGGCGGCTTGATTGGACGCGCTGTGTGAGCGAATATCCTGTTCGAGCTGGGCCAGAGCGCGCCTGGCTTCGTCGAGCGCGAGAATGTTTTTCTGTCCGTCGATCTTGCTCAAGATTTCGTTCTTGCTGACATCCAGTTCGGCCTGGCGAACCGTGTATTTTGCCTTCAGCAGCGCGGTCTGGTCTTCCGCAGCCTGCACCGCCGCGTCAGCCTTCGCCTTTACGATCTCCTGATCGGCCTGCGCAAGGTCGCTCTGGTTCTGCGCTAGGTTGTACTCCTGCTGGCTCGGGTCGAACTCCAGCACCACATCTCCTTTATGGACCTGAGTTCCCGCGGCGGAAAGCCGGATGATTTGCAACGTCCCCCCCGCAATGGCTGGCGCCGAGATCACTCTCGATTGCTCCGTGCGCAGCGCACCTTTCGTGAACACTTTTAGCTGGAGATTAACCTCCTTTACGGGCGCCGTCGGAATTTCTGCATCGCCCGCCAGCACGGTGGTCTGCCGGCAGGCCGTGCAGTTCCCTGACAACGCCACCGCAAGCAATAATCCCGCTCCGCGCCTTCTTCTATGCTTCAACAATCCCGTTCTAGTGTCCAAGTGTCGGATCTTTCAGGGCGAGCTGTTCGCCCGGCTGCAGTCCCTTCGCAATCAAAGCTTCATCGCCGCTCTGCCGCGCTACTTCCACGTCAGTCTCTTCGAACTTCGATCCCTGCCTCTTGTAGACGACCGTGCGCCCCGCCTTTCTGAAAAGAGCGGCTGTCGGAATCACAATTCCGTCAGCCACGCGATTCACCGCGATCCGAACCGTTGCTCCCATTCCCGGTGTGAGCCGCGGATCGCTTTCCGCCAAGCTCAGTTCCACCGAAAAGTTTCGCGGCACTGGCCAACCCGCCGTGAAGTCCAGGCTGGCTGTGGGGCTAATCGTGGTGACGCGCGCGTCAAAAGTCCGATCTGGAAGGGCGTCAAGCTGTATGCTCGCGGCTTCACCCAATTTCAGTTGGCCTCTTTCCGCTTCTTCAACGCGCGCCACGATTTTGAGCGCAGAAGAATCCGGCAGCTCTGCGATGTCCGCGCCCGGCCACGCTTGGTCCCCGGGCTTGAACGGAGTGGGGCTGCCTTGAGGCTGCCAGTGATTTTGCAGCGCCACCACGCCATCCAGCGGCGCTCGTAGAGTCAGCGATCCCAGGCTATGCTCGTCCAGCTCCACTTGGTAGGCAGCTTGGTCCAACTTCTGTTTCTTGCTCGCGAGATCGGATACGCCGGCCGCGTGATCCGCTTTCAGCTTCGCTTCGGTTTCCTTCTGTTTTTGTTCCGCATCGGCCAGCTTCAGTTTGGCCTCCGCGCCCTCGATGGCCGAGAGGATTTCCTGCTTGCTGGCGTCCATGCGCGCCTTCTCGGTATCGAATTTTGCGGTCATGACGTCCGTTAGATCCTGCTCTTCCTTCAATCGCGCCGCCGCTCGTGACTGCTGGATTTCCGCTTCCGCGGACTTAACTGCGGATTTATCTTCCGCCAGCTTCTCCTTTACCGTCGTCGCGTCAAACTCCACCAGAAAATCCCCTTTTTTCACTTTCGTGGCGTTGGCAACCAGTCTCAATATCTGAAGGTCTCCCGCACCGTAGGGTGCCGCAATTACTGCCGACCGAACGGCTTTCACCTCACCCTTGATTTCCACGTAATCCACGAACTCCTTCCGCTTCACGTCCGCAGTGGGCAAATTCACCGCCGAGTTCGCCAACCGGAACCCCCCAAAGACGATCCCGCCAACCATCAGTACGGCAACGCCGGCGAGCGCCTTCTTTCTGGGTTCCCATCGCTGAGCGTCGCCGTTCATGGCTGCTCCACCGCTCGAGCTTCTTCGCTCGCATCCCGCCGGATCAAGTCTCCCTCGGCAAGTCCCGACTCAACCACGGCGCTCAAATCATTTCTCAGGCCCAGCGTCACCGTACGCTTTTCAAAACTCCTCCCGCTTTTCAGCCACACAAACGCGTGTCCCGGCCCAAACCCGATGCTCTGGTACGGAACTACCAACACATTGTTTTCCGAGCCAAGGTCGAGGTCCATCGCCGCCGAGAGATCGGGCAAGAGTCTTGGGTCTGTTCCTTGCAGCGAAAATCGCCCCGTGAAAGATCGCACCATCTCCGTAAATTGTCCCGTATGGCCAAGCGGCGAAACCTCTTCGAGAACGGCAGGGAGCGTCAAACCCGGATAAGCATCGAGATGCATCACCGCCTTCTGGCCGGGATGCACCTTCAGCAAATCGACCTGATTTAATTCCACCCGCACGTCCATTCGGGACGGGTCGACCACCTGAAGGAACGGCACTCCGGGCCGAACTTGATCCCCTTGTTGCACCGTGCCCATCCTCCCGCCGAGCCAGATCGTGTTATAGACCACCACTCCTGCCATCGGCGAGTGTACCGTCATCTTTGCCGCATTCGCTTGAGCGTAGCGCATCGCTTCCTGCGCCCGGTCCCTTTGAATCTCAAGAATGCGAATCCCGGCCAGCGCCGCGGCTCGCTTCAATTGATAAGTAGCCTTCAATTGTTTCAGGGTCGCTTCCGCTTCATCCACGGCTTCCTTGTTTTTTTCCGCGTCGATGCGCGAAACCACTTCGTTTCTCTTCATCTCGAGTTGCGCGCGTTGCGATTCGTCTTCTGCATCCTTCATCGCCGTATCGTCTTTGGCGCGGGCGATGTCTTCATCGGACTGCTTCTGCGCCACCTGGCTCACCAGGCTGTCGAAAGTGGCTTTCTTATCGAGGTAATCTTTCATCTGTGCCTGAGGATCGAATTCGACCAAGACGTCGCCGTTTTTCACGTGCGTGCCCGCAGCTACAAGTTTAGTAACTACCATCGACCCTACTTGCGCGCCCTCGAGCCGTGGTGCAAGCACGATGAAAGAACGCGAAGCCTCTGTCGTTCCATTCAAACGGAGTGTCTGCGAAAGGCTTCCGCGCACGACTCTGACCGTAGCTTCCAGCCGATCTGCCGACGACCGTCCTTGGTGAAAATGCACAAAAAGAAAGGGGATGGCCACAAGAAGTAATAATGAAGAAACACGGAGAACCAGGGTTCTGGGCTTCTCCACGTAATGAGGTATTTGGCCCATAGCCCCTTCAGGTACAGACTCTGAGAACGGGGGAATGTTAGCTCGCCAAACTGTTTTGTTGGAACTGGAATCTCCGCGATAGGTTGCTTCTGGGTAACAGATCTCCCGTTCATGAAACTTGCTGCGATTGTGGGGAATGAGCAGAAATGGCCTGGCCCGAACAACGACGAGGCGTATTCATCAAACGGGATAACCCAGAGACTCGTAAGATTCGTAAGATTCGTGAGTCCCTTTAATATTCTAGGCTTGCCCGCGGCATTCTGTATGGTTCGCTAGTTGCACGGCTGACTGACGGCCACACCTAGCGGGTCCATCTTGTCTCCATGTTTCGGTGCGGCCGAAAAGTCGATTGGTTTGCTCCTTGACGGCTGACTCCAAATGCCTTGCCTCATTTCGAATCGTCATAGCCCATGTTCGGACAGCTCCCGGCAACCGTAACCAGACATCTTCCGCACCACGACTTTTCCGGTTAGCGCGTTTACCTGGCACTGAGGTTGTCAGGTGTCTGGCTCATGCTGACAGAACGCATCTATCTGCCAATTATCCATAGGTTTACATCCCTTCGACCCAGCGTCACGACCTGTCACTTTTGACACTTCGATCCGGTGCCTGCTGGGAGCAGTATCAGCGAGAACGCAAGGGTGTGTGCTCTGTTCAACCGAGTGGAAGTGACAGCAGCAGTGACATGGCCAAAGGGTTTATTGAACTGGGAAGGGGCAAGCAAATGAAACGAATCAGTCTCAAAAGTCTCGGCCTTGCACTGGGGCTGCCCGTGTCAATACTTTTCGTTGCCAGCATCACTGCAGCCCAAGTTAAGCCACATGTGCCGGACTCAGACGTCGTCAGAAAATCCATCAAGGCAGTAGGATATGAAGTAGGCGGTGGAGCGACGAAAGTGATTTTTGTCGGCACTCCTGCCGCACCGAATGCGAGCGGTGAGGCCAAGGTCGACGCGAAAAAAGGTGGCACGGACATTGAAGTGAAAGTTAAAGGAATGCCTCAGCCCACGACTTTGGGAGCCGAGTTCCTAACCTACGTTCTTTGGATCGTCACACCTGATGGGGCTACTACCAACATGGGCGAAATTCCAATCGACAAAAATGGAACAGGCAAGCTGAACACGACCGCGCAATCCCAGACGTTCGCAATGGGTGTGACCGCTGAGCCTTATTTTGCGGTAGCCCTGCCGAGTGAAGTGGTCGTGCTGGTAAATGACACCAAGAAGAACACCAAGGGCAAGATTTATCCCGAAAACAGCTACAGGCTGATGAAGCGCAGCGAATACGCGAAGCTCGGGAATCCGCTCGCGCTGACCCCGGACCTGGAAAACGTACCGCTCCAGATGTACGAAGCGCGAAATGCGGTGGATATTGCGAAGTCTCAGGGCGCGGAGAAGTACGCCCCCGAGATTTTCAGCAAAGCGACCGGCAGCCTGCAAATGGCGGAGAACACGCTGGCTTCCAAGTCGGACAAAGGCAAGATCGTGACCGACGCGCGTCAGACCATCCAGTTTGCTGAGGATGCCCGGGCACTCTCCGCGGAACGCCAGGAAGCGGAACGTATCCAGAAGGAGAAGGATGCTGCCGCGGCGGAGGCGAAGGCCAAAGCTGAGGAACAGGCAGCCACCGAGGCAAGGCGTCAGGCAGAACTGACAGCGGCAAAGGAAGCCCAGATGAAGGCGGAGGCTGATAAGGCTCAGGCAGAGGCAGAGGCCAAACAGGCGGCAGAGCAGATCAAAACGCAGGCAGCCAAAGAGGAAGCGGAGCGGGCACGTGCGGCCACAGCGGCTCTGCGCGCCCAACTGTTGCAGCAACTGAACAGCGTGCTTCAGACCACCGATTCGCCTCGCGGTCTAGTGGTGAACATGGGCGATGTGTTGTTTGACTTCGGCAAGTACGCCCTGAAACCAGATACCAAGATTACGTTGGCCAAACTCGCCGGGATCATTCAATCCCACCCGGGCCTGCACCTGGCTATTGAAGGACATACGGACAATATCGGTAGCGATGAAGCGAACATGAAACTTTCCCAGCAGCGCGGGGACACCGTGCGCGATTTTCTCGTCCAGCAAGGGCTGGCCGCAGACACGGTAACAGCCGTTGGCCTGGGGAAGGCTGAACCCGTTGCAGATAACAGCACCAACGAGGGGCGGCAGAAGAACCGCCGTGTCGAAATCATCGTCTCTGGTGAAGCGATCGGAACGAAGATCGGCTAAGTCAAAGCGACCTCGGGCGGCTAAATCCTACTTGCTTGATAAGTCGCGTAGTCGGACGAGTGCCGTACTAGAACTTCGACTGTGCACCAACTGTGCAAACCCGCCAAACGATCCACCGAAGAGCTATGGAAGGAAATCGGCGAAGTCCTCAACACCATCACACCGAGCGAATGTGCGAACTATTTTGCCTCCTCCGGATATCTATGTACTTATATTTATCACTCTGTTATATATTATCCTGTTAATACCTCGTCGGTTATCAGTTGAAATCTTCCAGCGCAACAAAGTCGGGACTTAAGAGGCCAGGATTTCAGCCTTTCTATTTATTGCTTCTCCGTATAGTGGAAGGCAAATATCCTGTCTATCGCCGAATTCCTAGTAGCCGAGTATTGCAGTCTTGACATCTTTCCCCGTCCTGCCGCTCCAGGAAACAATGAGTTGCTTGCCGACACGCTGAACACGAGGATAACCGAGGCCGGTGTCGCTGCCGCTGGCGATCGTGAACGTTCCGCTCCGCTGCCCGGAAGTGGAGATACGCTCTCCAACAACCTCGGTTCCTACAGCCCGATGGTGCAACCAGATGGCAATGGCGCTTCCGTCGTCGAGAAGTGAAACCGCCACGTGGCCGACGGGGACATCTTCCCCGTCGGGCGAATCCAACGTGATCGGTGCACGAAATGTGGAACCATGATCGTCTGACATGGCCATCTTCACCTCAGGCTTATCGTTCGCGCCCGTGAACCATACGATCGCCACGCGGTTGCCGTTGCTCGCCAGCGCCGGTCCGTTTACCGGGCAGCCATTGATCTTCCACAGATCGTCATGCACCGTGTATGGAGCCTGCCAATTGCCATCGGCTAGACGGGCAACTTTGATATCCCGAATTTCTTGTGGGTTATGGCCCCGATACGCAGCCACGGCTCCGGCAGTTGTTTTCACGAAGGCTGTCGGGCAGCAAGTGCACGTGTCCTCGTCCACCGTTTCCTCGTCCGAAACTGTCCCCTTTGAATCGATGACGGCAGACATCAGCCGGTAGCGATGTTTCGCTTCGTAGTCCCTCGCGTCGAGCCAGACCACTACCGCTCGGTCCGAGCCCATCGGGATCACGGAGCTGAAGCTGTGTTCGCTGAGACTGGTGTCGGAGTGAACGCGTACTGCAGTGGACCAATGTTTTCCCCTATCTGAAGAGACACTCGAAAAGAGGTAGCTTCCGTCCCACTTACCACCGGTTTTGATCTTTTGCCCCCACAAGGATAGGAGCACTCCGTTCGCTAACTTGAGAACGGAGGGAGGGGCTTCCGCATAGACGTCGAAATCCGAGCGACGGACGACGGTTTCTGGAGCGCTCCATCCTTTGGCGTCCCAAATGGCGAAGCGGAGGATCAAATCCGGATCCGCTGGCTCGAGCCAGCTTAGAAGCACCTTCCCGTCAGGAGTAGCGGACACACTGGGAGCCACACTGCCAGGCAACGCAGGGTTGGCCAGATCGCGAACCTGTTTGGATGATGCCGCAGTGTAGGAACGCCAGGTCAAACACGCTGTCAACGCGATTCCGTAAAACAGTAAAGCTCTCATGAACATGGCTTCTCCTCTTCCCTATTTCTTCATGCGATGGAATTCCGAAAACGATCGGACACGGCATCCCAGGAAAGCACTTTGAAGAATGCGGCAATATAGTCCGTCCGAAGGTTCTGGTATTTCAGGTAGTAGGCGTGCTCCCACACGTCAATTCCCAAGATTGGAATTCTTCCCACCATTCAAGGGCTATCTTGATTTGGGGTAGTCTCGATTCCGAGTTCGTGCTTGCTATCCAGACTTAGCCAAGCCCAACCGCTGCCGAACACGCTGAGCGCGGCTTTGGTGAATTGCTCTTGAAAGGCCGGTAGGCTGCCAAATTTGGCGTCGATGGCTCGCGCTAGTTCTGCCTTCGGCCCAGCCGACGCATTTTTCACCATAATTTGCCAGAAGAAGGAATGGTTCGCATGTCCGCCGCCGTTGTTACGCACTGTCGTACGAACCGACTCCGGAACCTTCTCCAGTTGCTGCACCAAATTCTCTACGGACAACTTGGCTAAATCCGGGTAGTTTGCGACCGCCGCATTCAGGTTTTTGACATAAGCCGCATCGTGCTTGTCGTGGTGTAGGTGCATCGTTTCGGTATCGATGTATGGTTCGAGCGCATCGTAGCTGTAAGGCAGTGGGGGCAAGGAGTAAGGAGGTCGTGATGTCTCGGAAGACTGTCCCTTCGCAATTTCAGGCGCCCATGTTCCGCTCACATAAGCTGTGGCAGCTGCGATTCCAATGCTCTTGCACGCTTCACGTCGCGTAATCATTTTAACTGCTCCTTTCCTTCCTTTTAATTCGAATTCAAAACCGTTAACCTTTTAAGAAGCCGCAGCGGCCATTGCTTGCGGTCGGAGAACTACAAGTGGCCGCCGCGGCCAACGCCACCGTCAGCAATAAAAACCAGTGGCGAACTCGCACAATACATTTCCTTTGCGGTCGAGTGGCGCTTCTGTGAGTTGCGTTTGCCAGAAGTGAACTCAGTGCGAATCGTCGACTGTCTTCACAGTTCCGATCTTGACTTCCGTCGCCTCAAGAACCTGACCGTCTGGTTTTGCGTGTATCACAACTCGATCACCTACACTGAGATCCCGGAGAGACACAGCCGCGTCTCCTTTCAGAACTTTCGTTGTGGCAACGATTTTCACTTGCTTTTCTCCCCCGGAAGTTGTGGCAACGGTGATCGTATCTGCGCCAATTTTGCTCACCGTTCCCATTACGTGAATCTGATCTCCGTGGGCCCAAGCGATGCTGCTCATCAACACAATGGCGCAGAACAGCGATATTGCGGTTTTCATGTCCTCTCCTTGGCGATGCTTGGATTCTAACCAGATACCTTCGTCGGCGAGACAATCTCGCTCAGCCCCCGATCCGATTGCACGTGTACAAGCGGCACATCAACATCATGAACCCGTGCCCGACATCAAAAGTGAAATGCTAGAGGCCACAAGGATAGAGGCTTGCAGCTCAAGCTCGGCTCTCTTCGTTTAGAGCGTTTTTGATTTAAAGACTGAGTTGAAGAAGTTGCCGCGGTGGGCCACGATCAAAAAGCTGGCTCCCTTGGAATGAGCGTGGACGGGGAGCGGCGAGGGATGAAGAAGCTGACTGTGTTTGCAGTGAAACGGGCGCAACAATGGGGATGGGCACTAACTGAACATGGCTGGACACTGCGAGTGTACGTGAGCGATAAGGACAAGTTGGCAAAATTGGCCTGAGGCTCGGACCCCTTGATTCAGCGTCCTCCTGCGACATGGCCATGCAGTGGTGTTTGCCGTTCTTCCGACAGCAAAGAGGTACGCTCGACGAAGCGAAAGCAAACGATATCGGTTCAACAATCGTCCAAGCGAGCAGCAAGAAGCCGATAGTGGCCAGCAGGCGGCGCATGGGGGGTTTTGGCGTCAGATGATACATCCTATCCCCATTTTGGTCACTCAAATCCACTACCCTGCGTCGCGCTTTGGATCGCCTTTGAGCCCTTGGGTTCGATTTCCGAGAGTGGCACCATCGAGCCGAATGGCCCTTTACGGGTTCGCACAAT
Source organism: Candidatus Acidiferrum sp. (assembly GCA_049792735.1). Lineage (GTDB taxonomy): Bacteria > Acidobacteriota > Terriglobia > Acidiferrales > UBA7541 > Acidiferrum. Next base: position 14,458 of record JBARBE010000434.1, on the reverse strand, counting down.
GCCTCCGAATTACGGCGAAGGAGTCGAGAGATCATGCGCGGTCCTGTGATTCTACGGCAGCTTGCGCCCGCGGATTTGCCTCGCGCATTCTCTTGGATGGCTGGGCAACGAGGTAGGAGCCAACCACGAGAACCCCGGCAAGGATTTGAGCGGAGAGTGTTTCGACAGTGGGAAATACAGAGAACCATAGCCCGGCCCAAGAGGGAATCTCATGGGCCAGCCAAGGAATTCTGGTGGTCGGCAACCAGTGCGCGAGCTGCATCTCCTGGGCCTCTTCACCCACCATTACGAGGAGCACAATCGTTAGCATCACGCCAGTCCAAACCAACATCTTGCGATACGGCAGGCGCCGGTGAACCACAAAGGTGAGGACGGCTACAAGCGCGGTAGCTAAGACGCCCAATAAAACCCCCCAGAAAAGGACAGCGCTGGCCAACCGAAGCCGGTAGCTTTGGAGAAACAACACCACCTCGAATCCCTCGCGATAAAAGGAAGTGAATCCGAGCAGAACCATGCCGGCCATGACTTTTGACTGGCCGGGTTCCCCATTTTCCTCGCCGAGCAGCCTCTGTTTCCTTTTTGTGTGCAGAGAAATCCACCCGGTCCAATAGAGTTTGTGGAAGAACCAGTTCATGACTACGAGTAGCACGAGAATCGCTAGAAGCCCAGTTCCCGCCTGAATCGCAAGAGCGGAGAGGTTTTCGCCAAGATCATCAAGGATGCGAACGGCGATAGACCAAGTCAGGAGGGTTGCGGCAATCGCAAAACCCACGCCGGTGGAAACAGGACGCCGATACTTTCGTCCGGCGCCTCTCATGCTTGCCGTGAGCGCAGCAAGGACCAGGATGCACTCCAAACCTTCGCGAAACACGAGAATGCTGATGTCGAGCACCGCTGAAGTTTGGCTTTTTCCCAATGCCAGAAGGATTGAAGCAGCGTTCGGTTTGATTCCGCGACCCAGGAGCAAACCAAGGATTGCAATGCCTCCGATAAAGATGGACAGCCAGAAGATCCGGCCGTAGCGGCGGCCTTGTGCATGTGCCGAGCCAACAGTCCCTTCGTGCGGGGCAACAACGGCAGTTGCTTCGGTAACTCTGCCTTTATGCACTTCTGGTTCCAGAGAAATCGCCTTCAAAGGCCTTCTCCTGTTTCCCTTTCGATCTCTGCTCGAATCGCGTCCCATGTGCGGCCACCTTCGATTACAGGCGTGGTAGGAAGAGAGTTCGTTCTGCGCCTCATTGTCTTCCGCAAAAACAAAAGAACAGCCCCCGAACATGCGAGGAACACAACGACCGGAAGGGCAAAGAGAACCTGCCCGGTTCTACCGCCAGGAACTATCAGGATTCGTTCTCCGTATAAAACCTTGTAGTGGTCGATGATTTCAGTCTCGCTTTCTCCGGAAGCAACCATTTCTGTCACCTCGTGCCGCATCTGTTCGGCGATCGGGCTTCCGTGTTGCGCGATGGATTGGATGTAGCAGCAGGGCGCCAGCAGCGATTCCTCAACTCTTTTCACTTCCGCCGTCTGCTGCATCGTGAACGGCGCTGCATTCGCCAAGAGAAAAAGAGTCGCGACAATCGCCTTCATTTTGTTCCACCCTTCGCCGCGTATTCCAATCGGTGCCTCAACGCGAGTGCAGATACTTCAGGAGATCGTCGACCTGCTTCCGGTCGAGGGTTTGCCCGAAGGGCGGCATGATGCCTCGGCCGTTGAGGATGGTTTGTCTGACTTGTTCGTCCGTGGCCGGAGCGCCGCTTGGCAACATTTGCTTTTGGAACAGCCCCTCGAGTTTGGGCGGTGGCTTGAGGAGTTGCAGATTTTCCGCGTCATGGCAGGGGCTGCAATTTCTTTCATACACGACGGAACCTCTAGTTTCGGCGGAAGCAAAAACCGGGCCATAGTCCATATTGTTCCGGGAACAACCCGACAGAAAAGAGGCCGCGAGCAGCGTCAATCCCGCTATCATCGAGGGCCAGCCACGCAAGGGAGCTTTAAGTAGTGGCACGTTCAACCTTTCGAATGGCCGCCAAGACTTCGTCCCTTGTCCATTCGTTTGTGGTCCACTCCTGGACCAGCCTTCCGTCGGAGTCCACCAGAACCGTGCTCATGGAATGAGAAATCTGGTTGTTCTCCTCTTCGTAGAGCAGGCCAAACGCGTCGGCCAATTTCCTGAGGTTTTCCGGCGAGGGAACGGCAAACTGCCAGTGCTCAAATCCTTTGGGATCCTCGTTGAGATAAGCCAAACCATATTTGTGGAGGACGGGAGGAGTGTCGTATTTGGGATCGATGCTGATGCTCAGAAGCTCGGTTCTTGCGTGGCTTTGCGGATCCTTGGCTAGTTCGCGGTTAACGGCCGCGAACTGACTGCTGATTCGCGGACAAAAGTTTGGCAAGGGACACCTAGTGTAGATAAACGTCAGAAGCAGCGTCCTTCCGCGAAAATCCGAAAGGCGCACGGTCTTTCCGTCCTGATTTAGGAGCGCAACGTCCGGAATTTGCTCTCCCGGGAAAAGGCTTTTTACCGGCAGGACCACCGGCCCGCGATGGCTGGAATCAGTCACCTGGATTTTGTCGAGCGAATAACTTTGGTCCGGCTTCACGACGATGCGGGCGCGGATGTAATCACCCGGCTCGATTTTTGAGATGTCTTCCTCCGCCGCCACGGAATACGGCATAGTCATCGCGGGCATGAAGCCCGGCACTTCTTGATGATCGACGACCAGCGTGTGGGTTTCAGGAACCTTGCTGATCACTCGCCCCGCCAGCGTGTAGTGCTTGACGGAGGAACCGCATCCGAGCAAAAAAACGCACAGCAATATCTGCAAAGCGTGAAATGCAAGAGTCGAGCGCACTTAATCCTCCAATTGGTATCCCTATTTTCTATAGTTGTAGATGGAAGCGCCTGCGCAGATGCCTGCAGCGAAGGCACACGAAAGCAAAGAGACGATTTGCTATCAGATAGCTTTAGGACTTACTAGGAGGTAGCTTGGGGAGGGCCGCGCTTCGGATTACCGGGCGAAAAAAATCTGCGCACAGTTAATCCCACATACGCGGATAAAGTGGATGGCTGGAGGACAAGCTCGGAATTAAGTGCAATCGAAGGCGGAACGAAAGATTGCGGTCCCCTGACGCCAAGAACCGCGTGAGAGCTGAAGGGACACAGAGCGCGGAGTAGGGGATTCCCATGCTCCTCGGCTCTGATTTTCCAGGCGGTCCGGACGGAGCACATGTGCGCTCCGTTTTTCCTGCAACACTCGGGAAGGTCGTTCTGCGCGCGGTCGAGAGCCAGCGCTGGAAGAATCGGCCCAGCGCAAAATAAGACAATCAACAGAGCTGCAAGTATTCGGCGCAAAGTCTCTTTAGGGTACAAGAAGCGATTAGCCCGAGCAACAGGAACCGAAGTCACCTAGGGCATAATACTTCGAAGAGCGAGTTCCAACGGCGTCGGAGTATCGCACTTGGGCACATCTGCTCCTAAGAACGCGCTCTCGATAAAACACTAACGTTTCAGGATAACTTCCGAGTTGCCAACAACACAGGAACGCGTCAATTACAATTCCGCCCGCCGGAGATGGGGCAACTTTTGCCTTTTTAACAGCGTCGCGGCATCGTTTCTCTAGTTCACTCTCCTCCCAGAGCCAAGTTCAATGAATGCTCAAATATTGCGCAACAAAAATGCCGCCATCTACGGCGGCGGTTCCCTAGGCAGCACGATTGCAAGAGCAATTACCAAAGAAGGTGGAAACGTCTTTCTGGCGGGAAGACATCTTTCTTCAGTGGAAGAGGCGGCAGACAAGATCGTTGAATCCGGCGGACATGCTGCGGCGGCACTCTGCGCCACCCGTCCGGTTCGCCCATGTCACTAAGCAACGTGGCGTGGGTCCGGCGGAAATCATGCCAACTGAATGCACGGAGCCCTCCCTTGCTGCATGCTGGAAGACAGTGCCGCTTAACCGAATAATCGACTATTATCAAGCACGGAAAGAAAGCGGAGGTGCGACCGATGGCAGCTCAACGTTGCTATGGGTCCGATGGGCTCTGTAAGATTGTGAAGAACGCATCGGACTCTTTGAATGCTGCGAGAACCTACCTAGCACGAGAATGCTGCGGGCGCCCATTTCAGGAAGGCACAATATGATTATCATCGTTCGTCGATCGCTGAAGCCCTTGTTACTCCTGTTTTTGATGGCCGCAATGGTATGTGTCTGTTGGGCGCACGCGATCTTAATGGATTCGACGCCGAAGCCGAACGCCGTGGTCAAGGGACCGAGTCTCGACATACATTTGAGATATAACGTCCGCGTGGACGGCAGCCGTTCTCGTGTGTACCTTGTGATGGCTGACGGGACAAAGACCAAGCTTGTCCTTGCCGCCCAATCCGCCCCGGAGATTCTTCAGTCCCGCGCAACTGGCCTCAAGCCAGGGAGATACAAACTGGAATGGGACGCTCTTGCCTCCGATGGTCACATGAGTCGCGGCGAAATTCCCTTCACAGTAGATTAGGGCCCGATGCTCCTCAAACTGGTTGATCTGTTCTCTTTTTTTTCAGTCGTGCTCCGCGCTGGCACGCTGGTGTTTCAATCGCTTTTGTTGGGCGGTGTGGTCTTCGGCCTCCTGGTTGCGCGCCCTTCGCCGGAAGTTTCAAAGGAAGGAATCGACAGGGTCCAGGCATCGACATGGAGCTTGTTGCGAATCAGTTCGGTGGGTTTGGCCATTGTGCAACTTTTATATCTCTATGTCGATTCAGCCGTCCTGATGGTTACAGCCGAGATTGGGTTCGATCAGGTCGTGGGGGCAAATTTCTTCATCTCAGGCTGTATTGTCTTTATTGCGGCGTTGCTAACGATTGTTGTTGCCAGTGGCAACAAGAAGTTCGCCAGATGGGCCTTGCCGGTGCTGGCAGTAATTATCATGGGCGCATCGGTAATGACCAATCACGCCGCATCCCGTCTTGAAGGACGCTCCCTTTTGATCACTTTGTCGTGCATCCATGAACTTGCCGTCGGTTTCTGGATTGGAGGTCTGCCGTTCTTGGTCCTTGGTTTGTACCGAGCCAAAGATCCAGCAGTCCAATGGAACGTCGTCAAACGGTTTTCCCCTCTTGCGCTAGCTAGTGTTGGAGCCCTGGTGGCCAGTGGCCTCGCCATGAGCTTCGAGTACGTCGGATCGTTCACTGCGCTCATCGGGACTTCCTATGGTGTGATGCTCATCGCGAAGGCAACCATGCTCGGCGGCTTACTCGTGCTTGGCGCGGTAAATTTTCTCCTGATCCGCAACACCGCGAAGGAATATGCATTGCCACGACTACGCAGGCTGATCGAAGCGGAGGTGGGAATCGGCATCACTGTAATTCTGACCGCGGCGTCTCTCACCGCCCAGCCGCCCGCAGTAGATCAAGTCCGTGACACGCTCACTCCGGCGCAGATCTTTAAGCGATTCGAGCCAAGAGTGCCAGGGCTTAGATACCGTTACATAACGGAGGCGTCAGGCCTTGACGCCGGAGAGTCGCTCGTGTCTGGCAAAGCATTGGCCTATAACGTTGATGGTGAGCCCCTTTCTGCCCGGCTGATCAACTATTCGATTGAATCGGAAGCAAACCATCATTGGGTGGGACTTGTGGTGTTGGCGATGGGGCTGCTCGCTTTGCTGGAGCGAACCGGCAAGGCTCCTTGGGCTAAATACTGGCCACTACTCCTTATCTGCATCGCCATTTTTATATTCTTGCAGGCAGACAGTGAGTGTTGGCCCGTAGGCTGGAAGGGATTCTGGGCGTGCTGGATCGACCCAGAAAGCTTTCAGCACCGGATTGCAGCAATTGTCTGTGCGGCGTTTGGAATATTCGAGTTGCGCATACGGCGGAAACAAGAAGGACATAATCCGCTTGCACTTGTATTTCCCGCGATGTGCGCCGTTGGGGGCGCGGTGTTGCTTACACACCAACACGCCATCTCGAATGTGAAGGAAAGCACCTTGGTTGAATGGAGCCACGTTCCAATGGGCGTCCTTGCAGTATTTGCAGGTTGGTCCCGGTGGCTCGAGCTTCGGCTCCCCGAAAAGAACAGGGCACTCGCCTCGTGGGTCTGGCCAGTTTGTTTCGTCTTAATCGCGCTGATTCTCCTAAATTATCGGGAAATGTAAGCGAAGTTGGAACATCTGAGGCGATTCGTCCAAGAAGGCAGTGAACGCCCAAAATTAGGTCCAACTTGGGTCCAAATGCTGCCAAATTAAATCCAAAACCGTGTACCATGATGCAGAACAAAGCCAGACGGACCAACAAGATAGATTTTTTCAACTGCCTTGGGCGCGGACGGGCTCTAGTACACTCCCGGACTGTCATTTGACCATCGGCACTTCCCAGAACGGGACTTACTTCTGGCCACTGTTTGCTCGTTAGTCGCCAACTTAGCTTTCTCTGTTTGATAAATAAGGCAAATCCATTTCCTGTTCGCTACTCCCAGTGGGGCTTAGCCCTCCGCCCCGGCCAGGAAACGGCCGCGGTAGTGTGAAGGCGCAACGCCAAAGCGTTGCATAAAGGCGCGGCGAAAACTGTCGGGATCGTGAAAGCCGACCGAGTCTGCGACGCGCTCCACGGTACACCCCGGGGAGGATAGCCGCTTGCGCCCCTCGTCAAGCCGGAGGCGCTGCACAAAAGCCGCGGGACTACTCTTGAACTCCAACCGGAAGCGACGGGAGAACTGCCGCGGACAAAGATTCATACGCTCGGCCATCGCCTCAACGGAAAGGTCTTGGGCGAGGTGACCCAGCATCCAGGCTGCCAGATCGGCAAAGCGGCTCGTCGAAGCGGCTTGAAACTTCAGCGGCTCGGAAAACTGCTCTTGCCCTCCGGGACGCTTCATGTAAACCACCAATTCGCGCGCCACCGCGAGCGCCACTCGGGGTCCGAAGTCTTCTTCAATTAATGCCAAGGAAAGATCGATGCCGGCGGTGACGCCGGCCGAGGTGTAGAACTTTCCGTCGCGAATGTAGAGAGCATTGGCATCCATCTTCAATGCAGGAAAACGGCCGGCCAATTCGGCGGCGAACTTCCAGTGCGTGGTTACCCGCCGCCCGTCGAGCAGCCCGGACGGAGCTACTGCATAAATGCCCGTGCACACCGAGGCAATTCGACGAATGCCGTTGGCCCGGCGGCTGATCCAATCCGCCAGTTTAGGACCAGCGGGCGAGAGGCGAGCGCCGCGGCCGCCAGGAACGAGGAGCGTGTCCATGTGACGCAAGGAGCTGAGGAAGCAGGTGGCGGTCATGCGCAAACCGGACACGGAGCGGAATTTCTTCGCGCCCAATGCGGCAATCGTCACCTTGTAGCAGGGTTGCGGGTTGCCGTTCGAGTCCTCGAGGAAGGCACTGCTGAACGCCTCCAGCGGGCCCGTCAGGTCGAGGGAGGTGATGTCGTCGTAGCCGACAATGACGATACGTTTGGGTGTCACATTGTTCGTCCTATTGAAATAGGCACTACGGTGCATGTCTGCAATGACATTCATCCGACGATTTGGGACCTAGGACGCTGATCGTGATAATGTCCTGAAACGCCGGACATATGTCATTTGAGACGTTTCAGTATCGGATTATCGTCTGCATTATAGCAAGTAGTTCCTCAGGAGGCCGTATGAGAAGAACAGATAGGGGACTGTGGATGGCCGTTGTTATCGCGGGGTTTCTGAACCTGGCAGTCTTGAGCCAGGCGAAGGCGCCCGACAAAATACCGGCTTCAGCGCAACAAGCTCACCCGCTGACGCCGCCAGCTTCGGGCAAGATCAAGGTAGCGTTCCTGATATCGAAGGGTGTGGACGTCATGGACATCGCGGGCTCGTGGGAGGCCTTCGGCGCGACCATGCTTACAACCAAAGGCAAGACATGGCATTTCTCGGACGGCGACGACATGGTGATGCCTTTCGAACTCTACACCGTGTCCGATTCGCTGAAGCCGGTGGATGCAAATGGATTGACCATCGTGCCGAACTATAGTTTCGATAATGCGCCCAAGCCGCAGATTATCGTGATTCCTGCTCAGAATGGACGTACCGCGGCCCAGAAAGCGTGGTTGCTCGCTAATTCGGCCAGCGCCGATGTGACTATGTCGGTGTGCACCGGTGCCGCCTTGCTGGCTGAGTACGGACTTCTCGACGGCCAAACTGCTACTACGCATCATGATTTCCAACCGAGCATGCAGAAGAATTATCCCGCCGTGCGCTTCGTCAGTGGAACCCGCTTCGTGGACCATGGCAAAATTGCAACCGCGGGCGGCTTGACCTCGGGCATTGATCTGGCACTACATATCGTTGCGAGATACTACGGGAACGAGGTTGCGGAGGTCACGGCCGACACTCTGGAGCATCGCAGTGATCTGTGGAAAAACCCGGTATACGATCAGGTGAAGCCGGTGGTCGCGTCGAAATGATGTAGCGTGTTGGGCGGCTTATCGGGTCAGACTATATTTTCCGTCCAGATGGTCGGTTAGCCGGAAGCGATCCAGAAACGGGGTTCTGGAAAACCAAGGTGGGGCCGCTCCTGCGTCTCTGGACTCTTTCCAACCCACAACATGAGATGTAGCGATGCGGCTACCGTCCGTGCCGCCGCTTGAATTGGCATACAAACCGCACCCAATATCTCGTATTGCTGCCTTTTGCTGCCTCGTTTCTTTGTAACATCCCTCACACCAGTCAGATATGGCGGAAGCGTGTGGGAGTCGAACCCACCATTCGACCCGCGAAGGACCGAATCGCCGGCTTTGAAGGCCGGGAAGATCACCGGACCCCTTTCGCTTCCATTGAGAGTATAGAGGTCAGGCGCGGACGGTTTCAATCGTCGAAGCTGCGGCCTTGGTGCGAATAAGCGCCGCAACCAGATCGTACAGCTTGGGACTGGTGCAGACTTCGTAGTAGGGATGCGTGGACGCCGCCCCGATTTTTCCGTCAGGGAGTAGTTCACGCGCAAGGCTCTTGCGCAGAACCAGCAGCTCGACAGACTCTCCCATTGGCACTTCGCCGTAGTGCAGCGTCACGTTCTCTTTGCCCCAAGGCATTTCCAATTTCGTCTCAACCGAATCGAGCGAAATCTCCTCAGCCAATTTTTGGAAGCCTTCCTCATTCAGCTCGATGCCGTTCATATTGAACCGCACTAGGAACTCGTCCAGTTCCTCGGCAGAAGCCCCTTCCATCGCCGTAAGGAACTGGTACACGCAAAAATGCGTTTTCTGCCCGGAAAGCATGCGCTTCGCGAGCTTTGCGCAGCCCGAGAGTCGGTCCGAAAGATTCAGCGCCTTGGAAATCATGATTTTCGAGTCTCCGTCCGTCCAATAGGTGGGAGCGGAGCCCTGAAACGCGACGCCCACTCCAAGTTCGAGTGCCGGCAGGTCACTCGCGGCGGCCCGGTCGTTATAGGAATTGCACACAGCGAGAATCTGGCGCGACAGAATGCAAGCCTTTGCAACAGCCCGAGCGTAGGCGCGCGTCGATTCCGTTTCAAAAATCGCCAGGATCACTGCATCGCCTTCGATGAACACTTTCTTGGCGCCAAAGCGATCCAGCAGTTTTTTCACTGGCTCATGCAGGTTCAAGCTGAAGTGTGAAGCCGGGCTTAATCCGCGTGAAAGCAAATCCTGCGTCATTTTTGTCGAGCCGCGTACATCGGCCTTGATAATCACGTGCGATACGACTTGATCCTCTTCAAGCCTGGCCTCTTCCTGCAGCACGCACTCGTAAAGGCGGTTGTTCAACCGGGATAGCTCTCGTGCTTTTTCCGTCGTCACCAAATGCACGCGTTCCATACAGGTCGTCAGGTGCTCCGCATCGCGAAGGTCCCTGCGCAATCTTAGAAAATCGGTCGCGAAGCGCAGCACGAATCCCTGCATCTCTTCCCGCGAATAGCGCCGTATCTTTCGGGAGAGCTCGTCGATCGTCTTCAGCGAAAGCTGCTTGGCCGGCACGTGCTTCAACACCTGCTCGACCTGCTTCATCTCATCCTTCGAGACCAGCGCCTTCCGGAGTTGTTGCAAGTGCACCGGCGGGCAATAGTCTTTGGCAATCGGCCGAATTTCGTAGCTCGCCAACACGTGATAGAGCACGTCTTGCTGTTCCAAGCGGTCGACTAGCTGTCCCAACAATCGCGCCTGCTCTCCTCCCTCAGCGTCCGGGCCCGACGCGTCAAAAAGCCGCTTGGCATTTTCGGGATCATTCAAATAATCCCCAAGGCGTCCGCGGTAGTCCTTGTTATAAAAATCCAATTTCTGCTTCGCGGCGTCGATCTGTGGTCCTAACTCCTCGAGTTTCACCTCTTGGTGTTTCAGACGCATCTCGATGTCGTTCAGCGACGCCTTCAAATTCGAGGGGTCCGTGGAACCGCGAAATTTGTTGAAAAAGCTTTCGCCACGCTCCATCTTTTTGCGGGTATTCTCCCGTTGCTCTTCCAGGCTGGCGATTTCCGCGCGCATCCCCGCCGCTTGTTCGAGCAGGGCATTGTGTGCTTGGTTCGCTTCGGTGAATGCCGGATCCTGCCCAATCGCTAGCCCCGCTTCGCACAAAAATTCCTGGAACAGCACATCCATCGCCTCGAAGCGGTCTGGGTCGCGCGCGTAATTCCCCAACAATACGTAATGCTCCAAAAAGAAAACGTCGTCTTTCCCGCCATCGAGAAAAATCAGCCGGTTTTTCAGCATTTCATAGAGCGGAGCAAAGTCGTCCCCGAAGAGCGCCTTCCGCGTTTTCGCAATTACGCTCTCCTCGATGTCCACAAGCATCTGCGCGACTTGTTGTCCCACGCCGCGGACCACCTTCCGCCTCGCCGATTGCAGCTCCGAAAGCCGCGCTTTGATCACGTGCGCCTGTTGGCTGCGTTCAAACAGTTCTCCTCGGTGCCTTATCCACTCCTTCCCTTCCAGAATGAGGTTGGCGAATTGATTGCCCAATTCTTGCGTCAGAAATTTCAGCAGGCCCAGCCGGAAAACCAGATCGATCTCGATATTTTTGTGGTACTTCGCTTGTGTCAGAGCGCTCTGCAGGAGTTCGGTCAGCAGCTTGCGAAACGCGGCGTTGTCCAGGCTCTTGACGGTCCGCAGCTCAATGCCGGAAAAATACGTCGCGCTGGTGCTCTGGCGAATCAGGTCAAATAAATAATCGCGCGCCGCCTGGACAAACTTCGGGCTAAGGAACACATCGTGGTGGATGTTATCCACCCCGATGGACAACGATCCCATGGGGATCGTCACGTTATAGCTCTTCAGTTCGATCCGGGCCGCTTCTGCCACGCCAAGTGTGAGAATCTCGTCGGCCATGCACTCCACCAGAAGGGGCTTTAACCAACTTAGCAGCGCCTGCCGGAAGCCGCAACAAGACAGCCAATTTCGGTAACGAGATAGTAAGGACCAGGCCGCAATCTTCGAGAAACAGTAGACTTACGGGCCAAACCTAGAGCAGTGAAATACGCCGGGCGTCTCCGCCAAGGTGTTCTAGTCGAATGCGCACCTGAGGCCACGGCGACGGCAGCGGAAATCGCTCCGACCATTCCAGGATCACCACCGCAGGCTTGGCAAACACGTCCTCCAAACCCAGCGTCTCAAAATCATGAAAGCTCTCGATACGATACAAATCCGCGTGATAAACCTTTGCCGAATTTCCGTAAACATGCACAAGCGTAAAGGTAGGGCTCGTAACTTCCTCTTCCTTGGCAGCCCCCAAACCCGAAACGATCCCTTTCGTCAACGTCGTCTTGCCGCTTCCAAGTTCGCCCGTTAGCAAAACAAGAACCGGCGCCGTCAACTTCCTAGCAAATTCCCGTCCCCAATTCGTAGTCTCTTCGGAGGAATGCGTGATGATCTCTTCAGCCACCGTACTGAATCTCCCGCAGCAGCTGTTCGCGAGCTTCGGGGATCCTCTCGGCTACTTCGTGCGCAAGGATCCCGGACGGTTCCTGTTCTTGCGACAATATATTTGCCGCCTTCCCATGCAGGAACACACCGAGCGCGAGCACTCGAATCCAATCCTTCGTACCGAATTGCGCCGTCAGAGCTGCCAACACGCCCGTAAGTACGTCTCCCGATCCTCCCTTGGCAAGTCCCGGCCCTCCGGAAGTGTTAACCCATGTGCTCCCGTCCGGCGCCGCAAGGATCGTATGAAAGCCTTTCAGCACGACATGTGCATTCCAGCGCCGCGCAGCATCCTTGGCCAATTCCAGACGGTCTAGCTGCACCTTCGCGGAGGAGCTGCCAAGCAGCCGCGCCATCTCACCTGGATGCGGCGTAATGCACAAATACTTCGTTTTCCGTTTGCGAAGGAGTGTTCCCGCATCTGCAAACGCGTTCAATCCGTCCGCGTCCAACACCACCGGCAATTCCGTCTGCGCCACAACGGTTCGGATGAAATCCTGCGTTTGCCGATGCGTTCCCAACCCCGGCCCGATCGCCAGGACATTCTTTCCCTCTTCAAGTTCGCAAAACGTACCGTCCACCAAGCCGCGCAACGCCAGCGCCCCCGACTTCGTCGCTTTCATCGGCTCCGTCATTAATTCCGGCGCTCCCCCAGCGACGAGAGGTTGCACTGTCTCTGGAGTCGCGACGGTCACAAGCCCCGCACCGGCCCGTAAAGCCGCGCGCCCTGCAAGTATGGCGGCACCGCTCTTGCCTAACGAACCCGCGAGCAGTAGCGCATGTCCAAATGTGCCCTTATAGGAGTCTGCCGCTCGCACCAGTTGAATCGCTCGGAACTCATCCGGGCCGGCCCAGCGCAGAGCGCCTTTTCCGGTTTCTTCGATCAACTCAGCCGGAGACCCGATATCCACCACGTCCAATGCGCCGCACGCCGCGGCCCCGGCGGTGATCAGCTGGCCGACCTTGGGAGCCGTGAATGTTACCGTCCGATGTGCAAAAAGGACCAAGCCGGCTGGAGGTTCATCATCGGCCGGCAGTCCGGAAGGGGTATCCACCGCGAGGATCAACGCGGGCCAAGTGGCCGTCGCTCCTGCCGAGCGGGAATTTATCGCGCCAATGGCTTGCTTGATTGTTCCTGCAGGCCCACCGCGCACACCGGTTCCGAGCATCGCATCCACAATCACGTTTGCCGCGCAAACTCCCGGCCAAACGCGTTCCCAGTCGCCTTCCCCTTCGACAACTTCGAGTTCGCCCCCGCTCTCCAGCCACCGTGCCAAGTTCGTCCCCGCATCTCCGTGCACGTCTGCCCGGCTGCCAAACAAAATCGCTCGCGTCGGCAGCTTGGCTTCTTTCAAATAGCGTGCAACAACAAACCCGTCTCCGCCGTTGTTTCCTTTTCCGCAGAGGACACACACGCGGACTTGCTCCCTCCCCGCAACGACGCGACACACGGCATCCGCCGCCTGTTTACCGGCAGTCTCCATCAATTGAAGGCTAGGTATGCCAACGCGCTCGGTCGTCAGTCGGTCGACCTCGCGCATTTCGGCAGCAGTGAGTGCTTTCATCGGAAATGTTTCGTACGGCTTGCAGTTGAACTTAATTAACATCATTCAGATTACAGCATCCATCCGCCGCTCACGTTTATGACTTGGCCGGTCACATACTCCGCTTCATCCGAAACAAAAAAAGCCACTGCCGCCGCCACATCCTCGACCGTCGGCGGCCGCCCGATCGGAAATCGCGCATCGCGAATCCGTCGCGCCTCGCTCAATGTCAACTCTTTCTCATCGATGCTCGAAGGATTCACCACATTCACAGTAATCCCGTTTTTCGCTTCCTCCAGCGCCAGCGAACGCGAAAGCGCCACCACCGCCGCCTTCGCCGCCGCGTAAGCCGAAATCTTCGCCTGTCCAAACGCCCGCTCCGCGCCCACCGCTCCCAGGTTCACCATGCGCCCCCAGCGCCCGCGCCGCATCAGCGGCAGCGCCGCGCGGCTCACGTACACCACACTCGACAAATTCGAAGAAAAAATCCCCTGCCACTCTTCCAGCGACGATTCCGCCAGCGTCCCCCAGCGAAACCCTCCCACATTGTTCACCAGAATATCCAACCGCCCATACCGGTCGGCCACCGCTTGCACGAGTTGCTCCGCCCCGGCCGGATCCGTAACGTCCGTTTCCACAGCAACGCAGTCCGCCCCGCTCGCTTGCAATTGCCGCAGCGCTTGCTGCGCCGCCATTTTGTTGGACCGATAGGAAATCGCGATACGCGCGCCCTCTTGCGCCAGCCGTACAGCGATCCCTCGCCCGATCCCCCGGCTTCCTCCGGTAATCAGCGCCACGCGATTAACTAGCGGCATCATTCTCCTTGGCCAACTCCACGCAAAGCCTGTCAGTATAGCCCACTCACCAAACGCGCACTACCGCGGCGCCAATCCGCCGCGTCAAACGCCGCGCCCAACGCAATCCCTCACCCATCTCTCAACTGCCTTCGCTAACGAAGCCTCGCCACGATCACCGTCATGTCGTCCGCCTGCTCCGGCGTCCCCGCCCATTCCTCCGCCGCCATCATCAGCGACTG
>JBARBE010000433.1:0-1633 GCA_049792735.1 Candidatus Acidiferrum sp. | reverse complement strand
GAATCGCAGGGAAACTGACCTCGACGGGGAGACCGGCGCCGCGCTATTCGGCCGTGACCGATGCTTCTAGTGACCGGCCCTCGTGCTTCGTCTTCGAGCGGTGATTGGGATCCGACGGCGATGACCGGTGATGGAGCATCAGCCCACGCGGTGACGAAGCGAGGCGAGGACCCCTGGGGTCGCAACCGACACAGGAGGTGCGTATGAGCCTGGCGGTGGGCATCGATGTGGGGGCATACAAGTGCGCGGTGGCGGTGTGCCGCAAGGGTGAGCGCGAAGCGGAGCGCAAGGTGCTCACCATCACGACGCGGCGTGGCGGCTTCACGCACCTCGACGGGTGGATGGAGAGGCAGGGCGCGCCGATCGACGTGGTGGTGATGGAGTCGAGCGGCCACTACTGGTTCAACCTGGCGAGCCATCTGCGCCGCCAGGGCTATCCGGTGGCGGTGGTGAACCCGTTGCAGGCCAAGTACTTTGCCAAGAGCCGGCTGCAGCGGAGCAAGAGTGACCCGGCGGACGCGCGCACACTGGCGGCGTTGGGAACGCACGACCAGCCGCGAATCAGCGAGCCCTTGGTGGGGGCTGAGCTGAAGCAGGCGGCACGCTTCGCGATGCGCCTGGTGCGCGAGCAGGCGCAGGTCTGCCAGCGCATCCAGCGCTTGGTGGACATCGGCTTTCCCGAGCTGCGCGAGGTCTGGGACGACCCCACCTGCGTGAGCGCCCTGGCGGTGCTCCGCCACGCGCCGACCGCAGCGGCGGTGACGCGCATGCATCCGGACCGCCTGGCTCGGCTGAAGCGTCCGGGTGTGGGTGGGCGCGTGGTGGGTCCGATGAAGGCGGCGCAGCTCAAAGAGCTGGCGCAGACTTCGGTGGCCGCGCCGGAACTTGAGCAGCAGGTGCGCTTCGAGATGCGCTTGCTGATTGCCCAGCACGACCTGTTCGACCAGCAGATCGCCAGCGCAGACACGCGAGTCGCATCGTTGCTCGATGGCGAGGTATCCCAGCGACTGCTCTCGATTCCCGGTATCGGTCCGTCCACGGCGGCGACGCTCATGGCCGAGATCGGTGACATCTGGCGCTTTACTGACGTCGACCAGTTGCTCGCGTATGCAGGTGTGCACCCCAAGGAGCAGAGCTCCGGGACGAGGGGCGCCAGCCCGGCGACGAGCTGGACCATGGCGAAGACCGGCAATGCGTACCTTCGTGCGGCGGCATACCGGATGGCCGTCGTCGGCGTGCAGCACAACCCGATCCTGCGCGCGCACTACGCGCGCAAGCGGGCTGCGGGCAAGTCAGCGATGAACGCCCTCGGTCACTGCATGAGCAAGGCGCTGGCCATCGTCTGGGGCGTCTGGCGCGGCGGCAAAGACTTCGATCCGTCGCATGCATGCGCCGGACCTGCTTGACCAGAACCTATGGGATCTAGAAGATGATGTGCCGCTTCAGTGAGTCGTCGACGATCCCGGTCGTCATCTGCTCGCACCACTGGCACATGAAGCGGAGCGCGCGCATCCCCGTCTGCACGCGGCATGCGTTGGGCCAGCCGCAGCGTCCGCACATGACCGTCTGAATCCGCACGTCGTTCGCACCCGACGGGGTGGCTCCGTCGGGATCCGGGTCTTCCGGACCTGCG
>JBARBE010000432.1:0-8405 GCA_049792735.1 Candidatus Acidiferrum sp. | reverse complement strand
CTCTTAATCAACGGGTTGGAGGTTCGAGTCCTCCCCGGTTCACCAAATATTCGAGTAATCGTCATCCCATCACTCAACCGCAAGACGAGAGGAAGGATTTGAGTACTACTCCTTCCTGCCAAGTGTTTCGCTAGGGTAATCGAGATGCGGAAATCTAGAATGACCCATCGAGGAGCCACAGAGAACTTCTTCGCGACGGATCCTTGTGGATTTTTGAGATGGATAAAGCGCCATTTGGCAGAGTTCAGAATTGGCGGGCGGCCAGGCGGGTGAGAACGGGGTCGTGTTCTTGTAGGAGGGAATCTGCAAAACCGCGCCGTGGAGCGCGCAGGAGGAGGAAGAGTTCGCCGGCCCAAAGAAGAATGTCAAGCAGGCGGCCGCGCTGGAGATTATCCATGTCATCGCAGTGCAAGGCGACGTCCAAGGCTCTCCGCGAGCATTCCTCGATAAAGGACCTCAAGGTCGGCAGATCCAGCGGCACTCGCCCAAATTTCTGGGCACGTGGATCGACTCGCTGCAAGTTTTCGTAGCAAAGTTCTATGAAGTGGTTCAGGCAAAAATCCTGCTGAGCCAGTGAAGCCACAGCGGCCCCTTCACAAAAATCCACTGCGCAGATTTTGTCCTCAAGCATCTCTGATATGACCCCCAACTCCCGTTTTGCAAGTCCCATGCCGCCGCAACCCCCCTCTTTGTCAAACACTTAGAAAAGTTGGATGTTGCGAAGGCACTTTGCCGTTGCCGCAAGATCGGCGGATTCCGGCGAAAAATCATTTCCAGTGCTACGCAGAGTTCGAATTCTTTCATGTGCTTATAAACGACATCCCGAATCCTCGAATTTGTCGTCAGGCCACGCAAAGCGATTCCCGTTCGCTCAAACCCGTTTCCAAGGCCCTCCCCGAGCAGGACGCTTCGAATTCCTGCGATGCATCCGGCGTCCTGGGAATATATGTAGTCAGTGTTTGAACGCGCAGACAATGGTCCAGATACGGCGCCAATAAAGCTCGCAGCCAGCGCAGGTTCTCACTGCAGCGCTGCAGACGGTCTTCGCCGCTCCACAGCGTCACGACGGTGACGAGCCGCGCTTCGTGGTTTGCAATCATCACAAAGCTTCCCGCGAAACCGGCTACCTCTCCAAGCGCACCGTTTATGGCTGCAGGCAAGGCTACCTGCACCTTATGGGCTTCGTTGGGCTTTGCAACAAATTCAATGTTCATAGCCGTGACGCATGAGCCTGCGGCGCGCGCGCCCGCTGTTCGCGAACTTGGAAACAGCCCATTCTCGGCAACAGGCCACGGCATAAAATGGAAAGCGTTGGGATTTTGCGACGAACGCGACACAGAGCCTCCAGTTTCTTTGACCCTCCCCATGGTGGGGAGGCGCATCCTTGCCGGTCCAGGTCCAACTCAGATGCGCCCTGGTGGGACACGCGCGGGACAGGGGAACAGTCCCTTCGCTGAAGGAGTCTCAAGCTTTCGCTTGGTTCCTACATTCGATTAGTGCGCGAGCTAGGCATTTCGTTTCAAAAGATCGGTTCAAAATGGGAACTCGGAAGGATTGCTCCTAATAGGTGGCGCGGATATACTCCTCATCACAAATTCGAGGGCTACGTGGAACTCTTCGCGTTCACCAGGGAATACGTGGAGCGCCTCCGCGAGGGAGATCCCTCGACGGAACAGCATTTTGTTGCCTATTTTGAGCAGCTTCTCCGGATCAAGCTGCGGGCGAGGATGCTTGCGTCGGAAACTGTTGAAGACCTTCGCCAGGAAACCTATATCCGTGTGCTTATCAAGGTCCGGAACGGCGAGGTCCGTCAGCCCGAACGTTTTGGCGCTTTCGTTAACTCCACTTGCAACTTTGTCTTACAGGAATTTTACCGCGCCTCGTCCAAAACCAGTCCTTGGGACGACTCCTACCTGGAAATGCCCGATCACGCCGTCAATGTGGAGGGCTTCCTGGTCACGAAACAGATGAAAGAGCGGGTTCGTGAGGTTCTGGAAGACCTGCCCAAGAAAGACCGGGAGCTCCTGCACGCCTTTTTCCTTGAGGAGAAAGACAAAGATGAAGTCTGCGCGCAATTTGGCGTGGACCGCGATTATCTCCGGGTTTTGCTCCACCGAGCCAAGGATAAGTTCCGTGTTTTGTATGAGAAAGACAAGCAGGAGCGCTCCGGGAGGTTTTCCGCCTGAGATGGTGTGTGAAACGATCTGGCCCACTCATGCACTACTCATCGGATGACACAAATGGACCATAACGAAGCAGTGCGGCTACACGCCGCCGAGAAGTACCTCCTCGGAGAACTCCCGAAGGAGCAGCACGCAGCCTATGAGGAGCACTATTTCGATTGCTCCACATGCGCCGAAGAACTCAAGGCCACCGCCGCCTTTATGGAAAGCGCGCGACAACTAGCCCGTCAAGGAGGCCCGCAAACTGCTGGCGTCAAAGGGCTTGCTCAAACCATGCCCACAACCGGTGGCTGGTTTGGTTGGCTGCGGCCCGCCTTCGCGATTCCCGTCCTTGCGGCACTGATTCTATTGATCAGCTATCAGAATGGCGTCACGATTCCTGACTTGAAGCAGGGGGCGTCTCACCCCGTCATGGCGGAGATCGTTAAGTCCTTTTCTCTCATGCCGATAGGTGCTCGAGGGGAGGGAGCATCAAGTCTGACTATCGCCGTTGGTCCTAGGGAGGATTTCGGCCTCGATGTGGACATGCCCGGGAATTCCCCTGCTGGCTATACCTGCCAAGTTAAAGATGAATTGGGCAAAGTTCGGTTTACGCTTCCAGTCTCCGCCGAAGAAGCCAAACGCTCGATCCATATCAATATTCCTGGAGGATCTCTCCAACCCGGCAAGTACAGCCTTGTGATTTTCGCCGGACAGTCGTCTCCTCTTGGTTCGGATCGAGAAAGCGCCACCGATCAAAAGCCGTTTATTATTGAATTTCAGCCGTAAATGAATAAGTATTAAGCCCCATTTGAATTCAATCTCGTGAGGTGTCCCCAATGAGTTCAGATCAGCGCATTCCTTTCCATTTCAACGCCAAGGGCCATGCGTTTAGCGCCCACTTCGTCCGCCCCGTCGACGTCCCGATCGCGGCTCAAGCAGCTACTTCGCTTCCGACCATCGGTGGCCATGCACATTCTCGTGTAGAGCACTTCCACGCTCCGCGTCTTGCCTCGTTCGAGTTGGGCGAGACTCACGTCTCTGGTAGCTGGCAAGAAGACACGATTGTCACGACTAGCGCCACATCGGTCCTTAAAGGCTTAAATCTTCTCGATTTTTTGACGGTGGACAAGATCGCCTCGCGCCTGACGGCGCAGTACACGACGCAGTCCGAGAGCAACGAGGGCCATATCATTGCTCTGGGCAGTCATTTTGAGAACCTCCGGCTTGGTGGTCATGAGGTGAAAGTCTTCCTGCGCCACGATCTTCTAATTAACTCGAATACGTTTAAGGAATTGCAGGATAATCTGAAAGCTGACAAGCGACCAGACAAGAGAACCGTGGTACAGGACGGAGTAGCCCTTTGCTCGCTCGTGGACAAGATCGAGGTCGACCCAGCTCTGCGAAAGCTTCGCGGTTTCGAGATCGATGGGCATATTCTTCATATCCCGCATTTTGGCGAAATCGCGCTTGCCGAACTTTTCATCGAGCCTGGCGCGGTGACATTGACCATGCTCCGCTTCAACCTGGGCTCTCCCGATGGCGGCAGCGGGTCCGGCGGCGAAACGGGGACGAATGGCAAGCCGGTCCCGCCGCCTGCACCATAAGAGCTCTCCGTTCCTTCGGGGTCTGGCTAGCTTTTATTCTTTGCATATCCGGTTGTCGCTCGCCCGAGACCACCTACGAGGCTATCAAGCTGGAAGTGGACCGCGGCGAGTTCAACTCGACTCTGCCCGAGGTGGACACCGCTCTCAAGCAATTTCAATCACGAAGCGCATTTTGGGAATGGCGCTTCCGTGTGCTCAAAGCGCGCATACTGGTTTCTCGCTCTCAAGCAGAAAACGCCCTTTCCGTTCTCCAGCCCGAGCCACCCCCCGCGCTCGCCACCACCGAAATCCCGGAACAACGTCTACTCTACCGGGGCATCGCTCATCGATACGTGCAGCAGTTCGCCGAGGCCGAACAGGACCTCGCAACGGCCCGCAAACTTGCCGAACCGCTCGGAGCCTTCTATACTTGTCAATTTCTAATTGCGGACGCCGATCTGTCGGTCGACGAGAGCAAGGACGACAGGGCCGAAGCTGACTACCGCGCTGCCCTCTCGCTCGCGCGTCGTAATCGTTTACTCCGTTTGGAGTCAGCCGCACTAGCGGACTGGGGACGCCTTGCCACCAAACAAAGACACTTTGACGAATCTCTGGACCTCAGCGGCGCGGCGCTCAATCTGGCCCAATCACTGGATCTGCGAGGGAATGTCGCCACGATTCTGGGAAACCTCGGCTGGAGCTATGCAGACCTGGGCGACTTTGAAGCCTCGCGCGACTTTTTCAAGCAGAGCGCGGAGGCTTCTGCCAGGAGCGGCATGAGCGGCTATTCCGCGTACTGGTTTACAGGCCTGGCCAACGCTTATATGGCACTTGGCGAATATTCCGCCGCCGAAGAACTTTCCCAAGACACGCTAAAAAAAGCGCAAAAACTAGGCGACGCAGAAACCAGCGTGCTGTGTCTCAATATTCTGGCGGATACCATGCTTCGCACAAACCGTCTCCCAGACGCGGAGCGATACAACAGGCAGGCGCAGACGATCGAGGCAACTGCAAAAGACTCGTCTGCTGCGCTGGATACGGTCACTCTGGCCGCTGAGATTGCGGCTGCAAATGGTCGTTCCTCGGTCGCGGAGAAACTATTCGGCAGTATCCTTGCTGATTCGTCTTCAAAGCCTCAGTCACGCTGGAAAGCAGAAGCAGGAATAGCTAAAGTCCGCGATGCCAAAGGGCAGTTCGCCGAGGCCGAACGGCATTATCTTCGAGCCATCAGTATCATTGAGAAGGCACGCCGATCGATCCACCACGATGAGCTGCGATTGAGCTTTCTGTCCAGCGGCATCGCGGTATACGGCGATTACATCGATTTCCTCATTCGCCGCGATCGGCCGGGAGATGCTCTCGAGCAAGCGGAACTGAGCAGGGCGCGGACACTCGAGGAAGGGCTATCCTCGGACGAACAGACCATGCCTGCACGGGTGACGCCTCAGCCTGAGCCAAGGCATCTCGCGCAGCGGTTGAAAGCGACGCTCCTCTTCTACTGGCTAGGGGAGCATCGCTCGTATCTTTGGGCGGTCACGCCATCGCGAACGACCCACTTCTACTTGCCCGGGACTGCTCAAATCGATCCACTCGTGCAGTCTTACCGCGAGGCACTCCTGGGGCCACGCGATCCCCTGGAGACCGCGAACCCAGATGGGCGGAAACTTTATGAACTGCTCGTGCAGCCTGCGGCCAAACTCATTCCAAAGGGCAATCGAGTTATTCTGCTCCCCGACGGCAGCCTCTACGCCCTGAACTTCGAAACGCTCATCGTCCCGCAGCCCAAGCCCCACTTCTGGATAGAAGACGTTTCTTTAGCCAGCGCCAGCTCTCTGACTATGCTCGCTTCCGCCTCCGCACGCTCTGCCCCAAAAGAGAAGAATCTCTTCCTTGTGGGTGACACGCTTTCTCCAAATGCAGACTTTCCCGCGCTTCCACAAGCTCATGCGGAGATGCAAGACATCGAAAAGTATTTTCCTGTGCAGCGCCGCGAGATCCTTTCAGGGAGCGGAGCCACTCCCGCTGCTTATCTCAGTAGCAAGCCAGGCGAATTCGCCTTTCTGCATTTTGTCACGCACGGCACGGCCAGCCGCGCCCGCCCGCTCGAATCCGCCGTCATACTCAGCCAGGACAAAAACGATGATTCCTACAAGCTGTACGCGCGAGACATCGTCAAGCGCCGCCTCTCCGCTTATCTCGTAACGATTTCAGCCTGCAATGGCGCGGGCACACGCGCATACTCCGGCGAAGGCCTCGTAGGCCTGTCGTGGGCGTTTCTCCGCGCCGGCGCTCACAACGTCATCGGCGCTCTCTGGGAAGTCAGTGACGCTTCCACTCCCCAACTCATGGACAAGCTCTACGATGGTCTAAGCCACGGAGAAGATCCGGCCTCAGCTCTTCGCGCCGCCAAACTCTCGCTCTTGCATTCCGACAGCGTCTTTCGCAAGCCCTATTACTGGGCGCCCTTCCAGCTATACGCTGGCTCCTGACGCACCTCGATCCCCGAGGGCTAAAATGGGAATCCGCCGCGCTCAGCCTTGGCAACAATCCAAACGACTCCTCAACGTGAAGCTTCTGAAACGATTTGGCTCTTCCGCTCACTACCCCAAGTCCAGCAATTCTCTTGCAAGGGGTCTTTCGGTGGATCAACTCCAACCCAGTTTTCAGGCAGAACCACAAACCTCTGTCGTGGCCTCGCAAAACCAAAGTATCGCTTCTTCCGTTCCAAGGATCGAGCGCGCCGAATTTGAGCACTTACTCGAACGCGCCATGGAAATCCTCAGCCCGCGCGCAAAGACCGCTTCCCACGCCTGACCCATAAAGACGCGAGCGGCGCAACAGGTAAGCGCCGCTCGCCGTCTTTTCTCTGAGTTGCCTTTATCGAGTGCGATTCGCTCCCCGCCTCAAGACGAGAGAGCCTGAAGCAAATTCTGCCCTTTCGGGCTGCCCAATCCCGTGCAGGCATCCCAGCCTTTTCCCGCCTTGTAATCACCATTGTTCCCCTGGGTGATATCCCGAAAAGTTGCGTCCGCCGGCGCGGTGTAGAGCAGGGGATTGATAAAGCCCGCGGGTTTGTTCAGCCCTTGATTGATCCGCGCAATGAGCCCGGCCCAAAGTGGCGCAACAGCGCTGGTTCCCCCCACCGGTGGAATCCCCTGCGATGGATCCGGAAAACTCGTTCCATCGCAGAGAATGCGATATCCCGATGCAGGTGCGGCATCGCCCGAAACATCCGGCACACCGCGCATCACTGGCCCCGTGGGATCGGCAGCCGGCGGCACTCCCGCATTCTGCTGATAGCTCGGCAGCGCAAAGAATCGGCTCACTCCGCCGCCCGTGCCGTCATTTTTCCCGTCGTCCCAAACAACTTCTTTGGAAATGGCGCTGCCCGACGCGGTTAAATCAGTGCCGCCACAGGCAAGCACGAAGGGATCGGAAGCGGGGAAGTCCACGTGCGCCTTGCCGTCCCAGTTGGGATCGTTCGAGGCGAAGTCCGCCGAGCCGCTGTCGCCCGCCGCGACACAAACCGTTAGGCCAAGATGCGCCGCGGTCTGCAACAACTGATCGAAAGCGTTCTTGAATTGCGTCGTAGCTTCGTCTTCGGGGCCGCCCCAGCTGATCGAAACAATGTTTGGCTTGTTGACCGTGTCGCTGATAATCGCGTTCATCACGCCAAGAAAGCTCTGGTCCGTAGCGTCCGGCGCAAAATACACCACAATTTTTGCTCCCGGCGCAATCGAGCCGCACACTTCGATATCCAGCATCACTTCCACATCGGGATTATTCGGGTCGAGTGCGTTCGTGCCCGGGCTGTTCGTTCCGCCATTCGGATAACTGGCTGCCGTGACGCCAGGCGGCGTGGTAATTCCGAGATTCCGGAAATAGGTCGACAATTCCTGCGCATGGAATCCGCCGCCCAGTTCGAGAATCGCGATGGTTTGGCCGGTGCCGTCGAGATTTTTCGGAAAGTTGTAGAGCGACGCAAGCTGGGGCGGCGTAAATCCTGCTGGAACCGAAGCTGCCGCTGCCGTGCGGTGAGCGCTCGCGCCTCCCACTGTCGCCGCGTATGCCGTGCCGCGATGAATGCGAAAATGCGGCTTAGCAAAAGGGCGGTTGTCGAGCCCCGTCACGCTGGTCACAATGCCTTGCAAATTTTCGGGGATGAGAATATCCCCCTCTCTGCCGCGATAGGCCATCTCCCCGGACTTATACATCTTAAGCTCGACGCCGAACGCTTTGCTGTAAGCGGCCGCGGTGCCTGAAAGCGTGACGCTGCGTTGGCTGGCGTCCGTGTTCGTAACGCGCAATCCATTTTCCGTCGCGAACGCCTCCACTTTCGCAATATCGGCTGGATCGGCTCCGTGATTTTTCGCGTGGTCCTCACGCGTCATGTACGTGCGCTCCTGCGGCTTCCGTTTGCTCTGCTCCTCGAGCGACGGAAGCTCATTCCGGCGCCGCACAGTGACCGTGACGCGGAACTCCACGTCAGGCACTTCTCCCACGACTTCCGCATGCGCCATCCGTTGCTTGGTGCTGCCCTCGAGACGGACTTGTTTTTGGCCTGCATTCATGACGTAAATCTCCTCTCTATTTCTCGATTCTGGGTCCTTTCCTCTGCGGATACCTTTTGGAAATGCCGGCATCCGCTGGAAATCTT
>JBARBE010000431.1:0-5515 GCA_049792735.1 Candidatus Acidiferrum sp. | reverse complement strand
TGAGGTGAAGCGCAACGCGACTGTAGCGCTACTTTTTTTGACTGTCTTAGGCGCGGCGGCCTGCAGACGGGAAAGCGCGCATCAGAATGTGTGTCCGATTGATGGTGCAGCGCCGCAGTGGATGGGGCGACGAAACGGAAACTCTTGTGAGTACTTCCACTACAACGATGTTGAGCGCCAAACGCACTCGTGGTGGGCGGATTGCAAACTAGCCGTCCCAGAAAAGACAATGCAAAAATAAACTTTCGTTCAAACCGCACAACCCGGCGGTTACGCGACATCTGTTATTCTTAAATGCTGGCTGAGTATGCCGGAGCGGTCCGATTCCCGTTAGAGAGGATTAATCATCGTGAGCACGACAACAGCTACGGAGCGCGCGGTGAAGCGCGTACACAATTTCAATGCGGGGCCGGGGGCTTTGCCGCTGCCGGTGCTGGAGCGAATCCGGGAGGAGTTGCTGGATTGGCGCGGGAGCGGGATGTCGGTGATGGAGATGAGCCACCGGTCGCCGGAATTCGAGAGCATTATTGCGGCGGCGGAAGCGGGGTTGCGGAGACACCTGGCGATTCCGGAAGAGTACGCCGTGATTTTTGTACAAGGCGGCGGAAGCATGCAGTTCACGATGGCGCCGATGAATTTGTGTTTGCCGGGCAAGCCGGTGGATTTGATTCACACGGGGACTTGGACGGCGAAGGCGCTTGGCGAATTGAAGAAAGGCGTTCTGCACAACGTGGCGGGTTCGACGGAGGCGGAGAAGTTCGCGCGACTACCGCGCAAGGACGAGATCAAATACTCGCCGGACGCTTCTTACGTGCACATCTGCACGAACAACACGATTGAAGGCACGCAGTGGAGCGAATTGCCCGAGACGGGGAGCGCGCCGCTCGTCGCGGATATGTCATCGGACATTGTTTCGCGGCCAATTGATGTAAGCAAATTCGGAATGATCTTTGCGGGGGCGCAGAAAAATCTTGGGCCGAGCGGCGTTACGGTCGTGATTGTGCGGAAAGATTTGGCTGAGCGGGCGGACAAGAATCTGCCAACGACTCTGCAGTACCGAACATTTATCAAGGAGAAGTCGCTGTACAACACGCCGCCGACTTTCGCGATTTACATCGTGGGGCTGGTGATGGAATGGATCGACGCGGAAGGCGGAATCACTGGGATTGAGAAGCGGAACGCGGCCAAAGCGAAGTTGCTCTACGACACGATTGAGGCGAGCGGGGGATACTACCGGTGTCCGGTGGAAAACTCTTCGCGGTCGAAGATGAATGTGGTTTTTCGTGTTGCTGGCGGCGATGAAGGCGTCGAAAAACAATTTGGCAAAGAGGCCGCTGCTGCGGGGCTGGTCGGCACACCGGGGCACCGGTCGGTTGGCGGGATGCGTGTTTCGCTTTATAACGCGGTGACTCTTGAAGCGGTGGAAGCGCTTACCAGCTTTATGCGCGAATTCCAACGGACGCGTGGCTGACATCTTCAGGGGGCGGGGCAAGCCCCGCCCCTGCACCACGGTGAGAAGTATCGCTGTGTGAATCGTCACGGCCTTAGAGCATTCCCCGTGATGAATCATTTGTCCCCTTGCGCTTCTACAGGAGCGGGCGTAGTGTCTCTTGTCGAAGTAACAGGGGACTCAATTGATGACGCAAAAGAGGATTGAACTTCCGCAGGGTACGCTGGACTTACTTATTCTTCGGACGCTGGCGCTCGAACCGCAGCATGGCTGGGCGATTTCGGAGCGCATTCATCAGATTTCGAGCGATGTGCTGCTGATTCAACAAGGGTCGCTGTATCCGGCGCTGCATCGGCTGGAGCGGCGGGGATGGATCAAGGCCAAGTGGGGGACGTCCGAAAATAACCGGCGCGCGAAATACTACGAACTCACCAAAGCTGGGCGGAAACAGCTCGAACTCGAGAAAGATTGCTGGAAAAAGCTGGCGGCGGCCGTGGCGCAGATTTTAGAGACGGCGTAGGGAGGCTTTCGTGTTTAACGATCTGTTTTTTCGTGTACGAGCCCTCTTTCGGCGCGAGGCGGTCGAATCGGAAGCGGACGCGGAGTTGCGATTTCATTTCGAGCAGCAAGTCGAGAAAAACATCAAAGCGGGCCTCACACGAGAAGAGGCGCTACGCCGCGCGCGAATCGATTTTGGCGGGCACGAACAGCTGAAGGAAGAGATTCGCGATGCGCGCGGAGTGAATCTGATCGAGACAGTCTTTCAGGATATTCGGTACGGACTGAGGATTCTCGGCCGCACGCCGGTAATTACAGGTGTCGCGATTCTGTCGCTTGCTCTCGGCATCGGAGCGAACACGGCGATCTTCAGTTTGATTGACACGGTCATGCTGCGAATGCTCCCCGTGCAAAAGCCCGAGGAATTGGTCCAAGTACTGCGAGGCAACTTTTCTGGAGAAGGCGAGGGCACGCCGAGTTTTACAAATCCACTTTGGGAGCAGGTACGAGACCATCAGGATGTATTTTCCGGTGTCTTTGCCTGGGGCGATGACCGTTTCGATCTCGCGGAGGGCGGAGCGGTCCAAAACGCCAGCGGGATTTTTGCGAGCGGCGATTATTTCAACACTCTAGGCGTTCGCCCGGTCGCCGGGCGCTTATTTTCGCGAGCCGACGACTCACGAGGCTGCGCAGCCGTGGCGGTCCTCAGCGACGGCTTCTGGCATGATCATTTTGGGGCATCGCCGAGCGCCATCGGCAGCACCATCTCTCTTAACAGCCACTCTTTTCAAATTATCGGCGTGAGTTCTCCGGGCTTTTACGGCGTTGAGGTCGGCAGCAAATATGATGTGGCGATTCCAATTTGCACCGCGGATATATTCGACGGAAAGGACCGACGGTTGGACCAGCGGTCCTGGTGGTGGCTGAAAGTTATGGGTCGTGCGAAGCCGGGGCTCAGCCGGGACCAACTGAAAGCCCGCCTGGGTGTTCTATCCCCGGAAATCTTTGCCGAGGCTCTGCCGAAAACTTGGGATCAGAAGATGCAGGCGAGATTCCTGAAGCTCAGGCTGGTGCCCGTCCCGGCCGCGACAGGAACATCGTGGGTGAGACGGCAGTTCGAACAGCCGCTGAATATACTGATGGGCGTTGTGGGGCTGGTGCTGCTGATCGCATGCGCCAATATTGCGAGCTTGATGCTGGCGCGCGCAGCGGCCCGTCACCGGGAAATCGGAGTAAGAAAGGCGTTGGGCGCTTCGAGATCGCGATTGATCCGGCAGCTGTTGACCGAGTGTATTTTGCTCTCGACCGCGGGCGCCGGGCTAGGAGTTGTCTTCGCGCGTTGGGGGAGCTCGCTGCTGGTTCGCTACATTTCCACGAAGAGCGACAGTATTTTCCTGGATCTGACGTTTGATTGGCGGATCTTAAGTTTTACGGCGGCGGCGGCCGTCTTCACAGGACTCCTGTTTGGCGTGCTGCCCGCGTTCCGTTCCACGCGGGTATCCTTGACCTCCGCGATGAAAGGGAGCCAAGCGGTCGAGGCAGAGAGCCGGGCGAAGTTTCGTCCCGGGAAATGGATTGTTGCGACGCAGGTGGCGCTATCGCTGGTGCTGGTGGTGGCGAGCGGGCTCTTTCTGCGCAGTCTAGTAAAACTCGTCACAATGGACATTGGATTCGATCGAGATAACGTGCTGCTCGTGAACACGGATCTGCATACGGCAAAGATAGCGCCCGAACTGCAGGCCGCAATGTTCGAAGAGATCGAAAGCCGATTGCGCGCTCTACCCGGGGTCTTGTCCGCGGGCCGGTCCATCATTACGCCTGTCAGCAACCGAATATGGAACAACGAACTGGAAGTAGACACGCCGAATCCGCCGACCGGAGAAGATGCGGTAGCTTATTTGAACTTCATATCGCCTGGTTATCTTGAAACGCTGCGGACGCCGCTGCTGGCGGGGCGCAGTTTCGGCGAGGCTGACACAAAGACATCGGCAAAGGTAGCCATCGTAAACGAAGCACTCGCGCGGAGGTTCTTTGCGAACTCCAATCCGGTGGGCAAATACTTTCGGGTCAAAGCGGAGCCCGGTAAAGAGGCCGTGCCGATTCAAATCGTGGGGTTGGTGAAGAATTCCAAATACGAATCGCTCCGGGAAGAGAGCTCCGTGACGGCGTATTTCCCGATCACGCAAATTCCGGAGCACGCAGAAGAGCAGGCGTTTGAACTACGCACGGCGATGCGCCCGTCCGCGCTCATCCCGGCAGTTCAGGAAGCCGTGGCAAGTGTAAGCAAAACGATTCCGCTAGATTTCACTACGCTAGCCCAGCAGGTGGACGACTCCCTGGTGCAAGAGAGGCTCCTCGCCACGCTATCCACCTTCTTCGGAGGATTGGCACTGCTTCTTGCAATGATTGGACTGTACGGCGCGCTGAGTTATCTGGTGACGCAGAGACAAGGTGAATTTGGGATTCGGATGGCGTTGGGCGCGCCGCGAGGCGCCATTTTGCGGTTAGTCATGCGCGATGTGATCATAGTTCTTGCTGGCGGACTGACGGCAGGGACGTGTCTTGCTTTTGCGACTGTGGGTATTTTGCAAAAGATGCTGTTTGGGCTTGCATCTCGCGACGCTTTTACATTCGTCGCGGCCATTGGACTGCTCGCCGCCGTCGCAATTGTCGCAGGTTATATCCCAGCGCGCCGGGCCACGCGCGTCGATCCGATGGTGGCCCTGCGGTACGAATAGTTCGTAGCTCAAAAAAAGTGCAGAAAGTGCCCCGAGGATGCGAACACTTTCTGCGCGCCTCACTCTTTCAAATTTCATCCTTGGGCGAAAGTGCGTGTGCCGACTTACGCGAGGTCGAAGAGAAGGACTTCTGCGTTGTCGACGCCGGTGAGTTCGACGGCTTTTTCTTTGGAAATGGCTGCGCCGTCGCCGGCTTCGAGCTGTTTGCCGTTTAGCTTGATGCTGCCGCGCGCGACCTGCACGTAGGCGTGGCGATCCGGCTGCAGCTCATGCTTTACCGCTTCGCCCTTGCTTAGCACGGTGGCGTAGAGCTCGTTGTCCTGACGAATTTTCACCGAGCCGTCGCGCCCATCTGGGGAAGCTACCAGGCGGAGCTTGCCGCGCTTCTCTTCTTCGCTGAAGGTCTTTTGGCCATAGACGGGCTTCAAGCCCTTTTCTTCAGGGAACATCCAGATTTGGAGCAGGTGCACGGGCTCGGTTTTGGAGCCGTTAAATTCGCTGTGCGTGACGCCGGAGCCGGCGCTCATGTACTGGACGTCGCCGGGGCGAATAACGGACCCTGTGCCCATGCTATCGCGGTGTTCGAGAGCGCCTTCGAGCACGTACGTGACGATTTCCATGTCGCGGTGCGGGTGTGTGGGGAAACCCTCCCCGGGAGCGACCCGGTCGTCGTTCAAGACGCGCAGGGTGCGGAAATGGACATGCTTGGGGTCGTAATAGTCTGCAAAGGAAAACGTGAAATAGGTATCGAGCCAGCCGTGGTTGAAATGGCCGCGGTCTTGGCTTTTGCGGATGTCGATCATGGTCTACCTCCTGGGATTGACACTAG
>JBARBE010000430.1:0-2257 GCA_049792735.1 Candidatus Acidiferrum sp. | reverse complement strand
CCGGATTGACGGTGATCGTCACGTCAGCTGTTGCATTTGCGGGCGTGGCGGAAACCTGAGAAGAGTTGGCGCTTTCGCCCGTGGCGTTGAGCGCCGAAACCACATAGTAGTACGTCGTGCCGTTCGTCAGACCTGTGTCCGTATAGCTTGTTGATGTTGGCGCGGCGACTTGCGTATACGGACCCCCGCTCGTTGTGCCGCGCTTGACGTGATAACTTGTCGCGCCAGAACTCGCAGTCCACGTCAGAATCACTTGCGCGTTCCCAGCGGCAGCTTGCAGTCCCGCGGGCGCTGCAGGAGGCGAGGCAGGAGCGGTGGGTGTGGCGCTCACTTGGGAAGAATTGGCGCTTTCTCCTGCGGAGTTGAGCGCCGACACAACGTAGTAGTAGGTGGTCCCGTTTGTGAGGCTGGGGTCGGTGAAGTTTGGCGCCGTCGGAGCTGAGATTTGTGTATAGGGACCGCCGCTCGTGGTGCTGCGCTTGACGTGGTAGCTCGTCGCTCCGGAGCTTGTGGTCCAGGTCAGGCTCACTTGCGCGTTTCCGGCTGTCGCCTGCAGGCCCGTCGGCGTCGCGGGCGGTACGGGAGGAGCCGTAGGAGTCGCGCTCACCTGACCGGAGTTTGCGCTTTGGCCTGCCGAATTGAATGCGGACACGACGTAATAGTAGATTGCTCCGTTTGTGAGACCCCCGTCCGTATAACTGTTCGTCTGAGGTGATGCGATTTGCGTGTAAGGCCCGCCGCTCGCGGATGCGCGTTTGACGTAGTAACCCGTCGCGCCGCTGCTCGCGCTC
Organism: Candidatus Acidiferrum sp.; assembly: GCA_049792735.1. Lineage (GTDB taxonomy): Bacteria > Acidobacteriota > Terriglobia > Acidiferrales > UBA7541 > Acidiferrum. The sequence goes on along the minus strand of JBARBE010000430.1, from coordinate 1,466 downwards.
CAACTCAGACTCACTTGGGCGTTCCCCGCTGTTGCCGCTAAACCGCTGGGCGTGGAAGGAACGGTCGCGCCGCCTCCGCCATTGCCGTTCTTGCCGCCATTTCCCTGGCTCAGCCCGGCGCAACCCGTAAGCTGGACCAAGAAAAAGCCCATCAGGAAGATGCACAGGATTTCGCGGACTCGCCGAGAGAACGCCATCGCGAGACTCCTCAAGCGGGCTGGATTAGAGTAGTGAACCGTTGGGGCAAGGCTACGGCGCGAACGCGTGTGGCACAAGCTGTCCCGAGGTACAGAAACCGACCCTGCCCTCTGCAGCAACGAGAGAGGAGCGTTGCCCGGGGCCGGCCGCGAAAGGAGTCGATGGCAAGGGCTGCGCTGTTTGGCTACACTGACTGCCGATGCGATTCGATTTGATCACGATTTTTCCGGAGTTTTTTACCGGGCCGCTCGATCATGGCATTCTGCGGCGAGCGCGCGAAACAAGACTCGTCGATGTTCAGGTACAGGACTTGCGGGCGTTCACCAAGGATCGTCATCGCAGCGTTGATGATCGGCCGTTTGGCGGCGGCGAGGGAATGGTCCTCAAGCCGGAGCCGCTATTTGAAGCTGCCGAAGCTCTCCTAGGGTGCAGTTTGGGCAGCGCGGAGCAGCCGATCTCGCTTGATCCGAAGACGGCCATCATTTTGATGTCAGCCGCAGGAACACTTTTTCGGCAGGAAACGGCGCGGCGGTATGCAAGCCTCGAGCGCATCGTCTTGATTTGCGGCCGGTATGAAGGTGTGGACGAACGTGTGGCCGATTATCTCGCCACCGAAGAAATTTCCATCGGTGATTATGTTCTTAGCGGCGGGGAACTGCCCGCCATGCTGATCATCGATGCAGTGACGCGGTTGATCCCAGGCGCGCTGGGGAATGAAGCGTCATCGCAGAACGAATCGTTCAGCGCAAATCTTGCTTCGTCGCCGGATTCTTCTCTTGGAGGGGCGCAACCTGCTCCATCCCTACAAGCTGACTCTCGGCATACGAGCCCCCTGCTACTGGATTTTCCGCATTACACTCGGCCGGCCGATTTTCGCGGGTGGAAAGTGCCCGACGTCTTGATCGGTGGCAATCATGCGGAGGTCGCGAACTGGCGGCGGGCCGCGGCGCTCGAGAAGACCCAGCGGAACCGCCCGGATTTATTGTTGCGCTGATATTTCGCGGCGGTATACTGAAGATTCTGTGAAACCAGCGATCCAGACCGATTATTCGCGGGTGGTACCGGGCTTTTCCAACCGCAAGCGGGCCTGCGCGTGTCCATACTGTGCTTGTATGTGTACCGCTGCAAGCGGCATGGGAAATCCTTCGGTGTAGCGCTAGTCTTAAGCCAAAAGGAGTCCAGGGCCGCTCGGAATAGGCGGCCCTTTTTTATTGCAAAGCCATTGAGGAGCAGAGTGACATGAGCAACGCAGCTAGCGGAAACGGCAA
>JBARBE010000429.1:0-1505 GCA_049792735.1 Candidatus Acidiferrum sp. | reverse complement strand
AGTTTCTGGAGGCGGCGCATGCCCAGAATTATGCGCGGGCCTGGCGCTACCTGGACCTCCGCAACATGCCCCAGGACCGGCGGCTGGCCGATGGGACCCAACTGGTTCGCCAGCTCCAAACGATTCTGGACCGCGATACCCAGTTCGACGTCGGCAATCTCAGCCGCAGTCCGGAAGGCGATCAATCGGATAGTCTTCCGCCGAACATCGATCGCGTAGACACGTTTCACGTGAATGGAAAAACGCTGGAGCTGGATCTCGAACGAGTTACTCTGCATTCCGGACTTTCCGTCTGGTTGTTTTCTTCCGATAGCGTCGTCAGAATCCCGCAGATTGCTCAGATGACCGATAATTCAGTCATTGAACGGCACCTGCCTCTTCCTCTGGTCAACGTGCAATTCGTCGGTACTCCGCTATGGCGCTGGATCGGCTTGGCCTTATTGGCGTTCGCGCTGGCCGCATTTTCTAAACTGCTCTCGCGTTTAGTCCTCTGGGTGATGCAACAGATCGTCCAGCGCGTAGCGCCCCGCTGGAACCTCAGGCGCGTTCAGACTTTTCTGGGCCCGCTCCGGCTGCTGCTTTCCGTCTCGCTCTTTCGCGGCGGCATGGATTGGTTCACGCCCTCGGCGCTCCTCCGCCTCTACTTGGGCCGCGTTCTCGCTGTCCTCTTCTTTTGGGGAATATTCTGGCTCTGCGCCGTGATCATCGATGCCGTAATCCGCCATCTTCGAACGCGTTTGGAAGCAAAGCACCGCGCTTTCTCTTATTCCGTCCTGCCGCTGTCCGGACGGGTGGCAAAGATTGTGGTGCTCTTGTTCATCATCGCGGCGGTTCTCAGCGCATGGGGCTACAACACCACAACGCTGCTCGCGGGACTTGGGATCGGTGGCGTGGCCCTGGCACTGGCCTCTCAAAAGACCATCGAAAATCTTTTTGGCAGCGTAGCCGTTATCAGCGACCGTCCCGTCTCGGTGGGCGACTTCTGCAAGTTCGGCAATAGCATGGGCACCATCGAAGACATCGGACTGCGTTCCACCCGCATTCGCACCCTGGACCGAACGCTGGTGACCGTGCCCAACGGTTCGTTCTCCACCATGACGCTGGAGAACTTCAACCGGCGCGACAAGATGTTGTTCCACGTCACTTTGAACCTGCGCCGAAACACTACGCCCGATCAGGTGCGGATGCTGCTGGAGTCCATCACCAAGCTGTTGAAAGAAAATTCGAAGGTGGAAACCGGAGCTATGCCGGTTCGTTTCATTGGAATCGGAACGTATTCTCTGGATATCGAAATATTCATTTATATCCTCACCCTGGATGGCGACGAATTCATGAAGATCCAGCAGAATCTTTTCCTGTCGATCCTGGACGCTGTCGAGGCCGTGGGAACGGCGCTCGCGGTGCCAACCCAGGCCAATATCACGTACGCCGTCCAGCCGGTATCCGTGCCGGCCAACTGATGCCGGGCTGTAGTGTTGATCGGCGAGTGTAACGCGGGCGAAGTC
>JBARBE010000428.1:0-15022 GCA_049792735.1 Candidatus Acidiferrum sp. | reverse complement strand
TGTTGGGGATCGCACACCGCAGGATGTAGCACTCCAGCACGGCGCGCGTTTCAAACATCTCCATGATTTCATCGGGAGAGAGGGAGGATACGACCGCACCGCGGTTGGCCACGATGCGGATCAGTCCCTCCGCGGCAAGGTGGCTACAAAACGCTGTTGCGATTGATTCTGCAAAAGCAGCGGAAGTGAATAAGACGGCGGATTCTAGAGTGGCGCGCCCGGCCAGATTCGAACTGGCGACCCTCTGCTTAGAAGGTTTCAGGTTCGAAAATCTAAATGCCGTATCCTGCGTAGCTTACGGGCGGTTCCACTTCTAGGTCTGCCCTTAGTTGGGCTACTTGGGCTACAGCGCATTTCTAGCCGAGGGCTTCAATCCAAAAGTTGATCTCAAAACTCCCGCGCCGTGGTATCATGGCCTCGCAGGATGGCACGTAGGCCGCGATGTAGTGCGGCTAAAAACTTAGCTACACAGGAGAAAACAGATGAATGTGCATCTGACCTACCAGAGTGGTCAATCCTACAGTGAAACTCTTTCAAACTTTGACGTGAAGGTTTCGCGCGGCCCGAAGCGTGTGAAAATTTCATTCAAAGAAAAAGGGAACGGCCACGGCTACTCGTCTCTTTCCTTGCAGGCTGCTAAGGCCCAGCAACTTGCCCACGCGATTTTAACGGCGTGTACGGGTGACGTGAAGCCAATTGAGTTTGCCATCGAAGAACCTCCAATCACGCAGGACGTCGGGGCCTAAGCCGATCACTACAAGCTGATTGTCAGGGGCGAACCGATTCTGGTTCGCCCTTTTCATTCGCTGAAAGAGATCAGAGGTTGCTCGCGGCCAGCCGTGGTGAGGTACAGCCCGCCTTTCTTCTTTTCTACGTGCCGTAGCTTGAGGAGGGCTTTGATCGCGCCGAGAGTCACGCTATCCGTTCCAAAGTCCGCAGTAACGACGCCTTTGGGGTCGCTTGCCATCAGCGAAGTCTTTATCTCTTGCATTCGCTCTTGAACTGATTTTCTCCGCGTGGTTGTTTCAGCCATGAATTCAGTTTGCGGGGCCGAGCGCAGGCGGGCAAGCGCGGATTTCTAGCGAGGTACGAAACAATCAGCTTGCGATCTGAAAACCGAAAAGGCCGGTAAGCCTTTCGGCCCGGCCCGTCTAGGTCTTTGCGGTTCTGCACTAAACCGTCTAATCAGAAAGCAAGAAGATCAGTCCGATCAAAGCCGCGACGCCGCCCCAAAACTTCAATTGCGGGCTTTCCGGCCTTTCACCTCTGATGTAAGAGCAGATGTGCTCGCAGTTTGGTCCGAGAGTACGATTAACAACACCATTTCCCACGACTCTACGTGCGCGTGCTTGCACTCGCGACTGTGCATACCAGTCCTCCGGGCCGCGCGCCACTACACGGAGCTGCTCTTTGTTTGGAATCAAATCGAAGTGGACAAAGTGGGCGGCCTGTCCTTTTGCGGGGTTAACAACGTCCTCCCCGCATGGTCCAATCGGACCGACGTACACCATCTTGTGAACGGGAAGCCCCGGCGCGGCTAGTTCGTCGCCAACCCTCAGAATTATTTGGTCCATTGCGAATCTCCACTCCAAGAAAGTTTGCGCGGCGCAGGGCGCGCCGTCCCATCGATAATGCAGATTTTGCTCGCAAATTGGGTGGTGGTCAAGCTGAATCAAGAACCAACGCATTAAGGTTTAGATAGCGCACCGGAGTCCGTGAGGGTAGCCGGGCAGATTGAGTGGTTGTCCATTAGAGTTTCGGCTCCTGATTTCCGGTGTGCAGGGCAGCAAAGCGGGCGGCGTTTCGGACCCAAACTTTGGTGTAGCGATCATATCCGCCGCCAAACTGATTGTATGAAACGATTTCGTCGGCGCTGATAACTGTTCCGTCAGGCAGGTTCCATTGCGCCAGTCCTGCGACGAATTGCGCGCCGAAGCCGTTCTGTAAAACTTGCTTCTGATTGAACATGGGATTGCCAAACTTCGCAGTAGCAGCGACAGCGAATTCGTCAAAGTTCTTGTACTCCAACTGCATTTCCACGAGGACTCCGTTAGCAAAACAGAGTTTGAAATCTTTGTCTAATTGAAACCACGTTTCTTTGCCTGACTCTGCGTTGGCGATCTCTTTCTTACAAGACTTGTCCTTACCGCAAGCCGCAGGCATGTTTGTGGCGGTTTCAAACTCTGCGAAGCTCCAACCCATCGGGATACCGCGAATCTCTGTTGGCTTTGGTGTTTGTGCTGCGGCGCTACCGGCGACGAGTATCAATACGAGAGTTGTGGCTGCGATCTTCATTTTTTTCGCTCTCCTCTCTACTGGCACTTTTTCTACCAAACAGCCTTTGAAGTGCGCTCGTTTGTCTCCGACAGATAGATAGCGTTTCGTTCGGTAACTCTCTGCCCTGACGATGAGTAATAAACGGATATTAGCTTTCAGTGAAAAGTCAGCCATGCGAAGCCGAAGACTACGCGGGAGTGCAGGCGGACGGCGTATTCAGTTAATGCGAATCCGGTGCCCGGAAAGGCAAAACTGCAACGATTCCGCGATAGGGCCACTAAGCCTCGCCCACGGTCTGAGGAACGAGGGTCTCTTCTTGGTTGACCGAGGGCACATTAGTTTCAGTCTTTTTCGGTATGTGTTGTCTTTTGCGCCGGATTTTCATCGGACCCATCTTTTCGCGCGCGTCCTCAGACAACATGTCGTGAATGGCTTTCGCTAGGTCTTCCTCGTCAAGCAAAAGCCCTTCACTCTTCCGTATCTCGCGACGAATAAGCCTCAAAACGGTATCTGTATACAGCGCCCTTCCCAAAGACTGAGCGTCAAGTGCTGTACGCTTCTTCCAGAAGTCTTCGTGCTCTCCCTTTCGGACGTTCTGTTCATGTAGCAAAGCTAGGCATTCTGCGGCTTTATCCATGTCGTCTGCGGCGAGATCGAGTGAAAATACGAGTTCGGTATCTATACCTTCTTCAAAGGAAAGGTGGTAGAGGTTCCAGTTGACTCCATTCGTGAGAACAACCCAACGAAGATTCGACTCCGCCGCATAGGACTTTGCCTGCTCAATATGCCGGTCCCGTAAGTCGCACCCTGCGGCTTTTGCCTCCACAAGAAGTTTGATGACGCCGTCTATCTTCAGCGCCAAGTCCACATATTTGGTTTTAATTGGCATCTCGCGCGTAATTTCAGTCAGTGGGTCATATCCAAGTACATTTTGAAAAACCATCATAATTCGCTGCACGGTGTCCGCTTCATTCAGATTCTCTTCCTTCGCTTTCAAGAGAATTGGAATGAGTTTTTTGAGGGGATGACGAATGTCCACAGACATAAGGTAAACTCCTTGTCGAGATTTCGTTCGAACTCTTTTACTTAGTCAGGTCTCCACTTATACGACGCCGCCCTTACCTGTCTGATCTGACTGTCTAATGTTCTTTCGGTGTTCGTCACTAGGACTGTAGGTAGTTAGTTAATTGCCCTAAAGGACGGGATTCGCGCTTGGCCGGTCACTCAGCGAGTCCGGCAAAGCCGGGGTATCCGACGCAAATTCGCGTTCCCAAAGTTTGCTTATTTTCCAGAGGATTTGTCTCACAGCCGGTGGTCTGATTCCTACCGCCTCAGCCACACCTACCGAGTCAAGCTCGGCGCGATAGTAGAGATAGACGGCCGCGCAGATCGCCGCAGTCTCGCCCTTCTTTATGAGGCAGATGGACGCATCGAGTGCCTGAATTTGTAGCGCGAGCCGTCGCCGACAGTTCGCAGATCGCCTGCGCGTGTATCTCTTGCACAGCCGCCGCAGCGTCCTTTCCAGTGCGGGTATCTGGCGTTTCCTTGCGGCCACCGCGCGGTCTAGGCGTTCAGAAAACGTGCCAGTGCCGGGGCGCAGTGCTGCGCGACGTTCCATAAAACGGACAAACAGAGGGAGGAGTTTCGAGTTATCCAGCGCCCAAAGAGGAGTGGGCAGACGCCTTTCGGCGCGCTGCTTATGGGACTGGACCGCCATTCTTGCGTAGTCCTCCCATGCGATACCGGTTCCAGCGGAAACGGGGCGCGGGCGCTGACCGGCGAAAGCGTGCAAATCATACGCCGGGGCCGCGTATCGCCAAGAATTCACTGGCTTGAGGAAGGAATACAAGCGGGCACCTCCGTAGAGGCAGGGGAATGTTTTGCGGTTATTTTTCCCAGCTTCCGGGAATTTTCAGCGGTGGCAGGGGCCGGATTTTCCCTCTCTCATGTAATCTCAAAGGGTCGCAGTTGAGACCAGCGGAGCATTTGCATTCCCGCATCTCCGCGACGCTGGCGAAGAGCGAAACCGTTTTCGTACAGCGCGAGAGAAAATAGAACGGACCATCCCCGACGATCTTTACATCTTTCCCCCATGCCATTCTCGCGCGGTCAATCCACTGAGAGGGTTTTTTCTCAGGTTCCCCCGGCAAAGGTCCAACCCATGAATTCGTGACCGTTATCAGGCCAGCGGAAGCGGCGCGTTTGAAAACTATTTCACTCATAGATTTATCCCTCTTCAATCGTGCCGAGGAAAGGGTCGCCGTTGGCTGGAAACGGGCCGGGCCGGGGAGAGTCAAGAATTACGATCTGTCCCATGTGCGGATTGTTGTTTACCTGCGAGCCTTGCGGCGTGCCGATATAAACGCGTCCGAGATAGGGGTATTCCGAAAATCCGGGCGGCACGCTGGCAAGGACTTTGTACGTTCCGAGGAAAGGATTCGTGTAACCTGCGGGCGGTTCATCTACGAGGGTTACGCTGCCGAGAAATGGGAGATCGTTGGAATAGCTGCCGCCTCCGCCTGAGATCGCAGCGGTAAGGCTGAAGGCCGCAATGAGGATTGTCCCGTCGAGTTCCGTGTTGTTGGCGTCCCCGGAAAACGTAGCAGCGGGATTGCTTGAGGTTCCAGCAAACTGACTTTCAAAACAAATTGCCATTGGCGAGAACGCGCCGTTGATCGCATCTGCGCCGTCCGGATTCCAACCGCTCCCTGCGCCTACTTGCTGAGCGTCAGTGAGATCGCCGCTGCCAAATTCCAGCGCGGCGATAGCGCAAAGAAAATTTCCGTATGTGCCGCCACTCAAACTGGAAATTTGGGCGCTGAGGTTCGGTACTTCTTTGAAGCCGGTTAGAGATTGACTTGCACTTTCAGCCGTAGCAGCGTAGGCCGTTCCGCTCAATTCATAGGCGACGAGTCCGACAAGAAAGGTGTACGTGGACTGCCCGGAGGGTGCGGTGAAATTCAGGGTATAAGTTTTCGCGCCCGTCGCCGGATTAATCGCGCCCTGATAGGCATTCGCAAAATAACCGCTGCCGGAGCTGACGTAGCCAAATGGAGAGTAGTCATTGGACTTATCGTCCGCTACGCTAACAACGGGGGCATAAGCGCCGCTGCCATTGCTTTGTACTAACGCCGCTGCCAAAACTACGATGCTGCCTGCGGAGATCGGGTTATCGAGAGTCACCGCTACGCTGCCACTTCCAACCACAGTGGCGAATGCTGATTTCCTCTGAACGATTGCTGCCGACATTTTGGTTCTCCTCTGGTATTTCCCCTACGCTGCTACGGCCCTCGTCACCATTTGAAGACGTTCCAGCCCGGCTTGATAACGGAGGGGCGCGGTTCGCCGTCCCTTTCCGCAAACTGAACAATGCCCGGTCCGGTATCGCCGGAAAAATACGGACGTTGTTTCTTCAATTCCGGGTCGGAATTAAAGTAATTGTCTACGCGTTCATCCAAGGACATTTCCGTCGCTATCCGTTTCGCGCCGCGTAGCGCTTTTCTAAACCAGCCGATTAACGTTGGCATAAAGCCTCCTCTTCAAATAAATACCGTCCATCCAAAATTCCGGTAACTGCAAATTGGCGATCTAGGTGGAGGAGTTTTCCTGTCCACACATCGCGTACCCAAAGTCTATGAGTTGGCGGCAAGGATCGTGCCAACTCAAACGCGCGTTTTATCCGCGCTGCGGCGGTCGCGGCTTTCGCCTCGTCCTGTGCTTTCAAACTCGCGCGGATGTCTTTCTCCAAGTCCAAATGCTTCCTAATCGCGGAGTCCATCAGCCAAAGGCTTTTCAAATAAACGTCGTCCGCGTACTTCTCGCTACTCCGCAGAAAGTCAAATGCGGGATTGCTGACAACTTTCAGCGCGCCGGTTTCATACCAGCGATCTTCGATCTCAAGCGCGGCCTCGCGGTTAGCTAATACCCAAACCATCTTGTCGATGAAACCTGGGTGGTCATATTTACGCCCTTCTTTAGTGTCAGGGTCATCTTTGTCCTCCACGTCAGGTAACCGGGGGCCAGATATTTGCTCAAAGCGCCCTACGCGTCCGAGAAACAAACTGTCGAGAACGTCTCTTTCGTAAACTCCGCGCTGGATACGATCCAAACCACGAGTTTTCATTTTGCGAATATGCGCCTCCCAGCCCTTGCTTTCCGCGAGGCGCGAGTACAGCGGAGACTCCTCGTGCATTGCAACGGTGGGATAAACGTGCACGCTACCGCCGACTTGATAGGCGCAGCAAGCAACAAAAGCCTCGTCAAGATTCTTGGTGATGTGGAATGCAGCCGTTTGGATCATAGTTTGACTCCGAAATTCTTTTTAGCCGTTTTCCGCGCGTGGCAGGCGGCGCACAGTCCACGGCAGTTCTCGTGCGCGTAAAAAAGTTTTTCGTCGCCGTGATGGTCGATAATATGGTCAACCTCTGTTGACATCTCGCGGCAACGGCCCTCGTTACCTTTTCCGTGGCATGTTTCCCCCTCCTCGCACGTACAAAGCGGATCGCGGCGGAGAATCAAGGCACGCAGCCCGTACTTTTTGCTGCGCCAAGAGGAACGGTTGTAAAGCTCGTGCGCCGCGTAGTTGGATCGTTCCGTGCGGGAGTTACTATGCAAGTGCGCGGCGCAGTATTTCTCGCCGTCGCGTGCAAACTGTAAGCAGCCCGACTCCCTGCAAGGACGTGCGTAGCTACCCAATGGTCACCTCGCCCGTCCGTTCGTCGAGAAAAAGTATCCCGCGCTCCTCATACGGGGACTTTGCTATCGGCGCATCTAGCGGCGCGGCGTAGGCGGTGCCGAGGGCATAGATTAAGGCGACAGCGCAGTCCACTTTTAGTTCCCGGTCTTTCGGATTTCGGACAGGCGCGATCAATCCAGAAATCTTGCTACGCGAAACGCAAAGGTTTTCGAGGCACCATTTCAGGACGGGCGAGTTAAAGTGGAGGCGTTTTTCAGCAACGAGTTGCTGTAGGTAGTTCATTCCCACGCTTTGAAAAAGCGCGAAGTTTGCAACCGAGACCGGATCGAGCCCGTGCTTCTCCAAGTGCTGCGCCATCATCACGCCTTGCCATTTGTCATAACAAACTTGGCGGACGTGAAATCTTTCGTGGTCTGCAAGTATCGCCGCCTCGATTGTGTCCAAGTCGGTAGAGGCTTTCGGCGTAACTGTTAACCAGCCCTCTTCTTGCCAGCCGCGCAACGCCGCGATTCTGGAATTCTTGACGGCAACTTCGTTAAGCCAAGCGCCGCAGAAAGCGTACAGGTGTTCTTTCCCCTCCTCGTCGCGGCGGGAATGTATCCGTACAGCCGTGCAGAGGTCGAGGGTGCTGGCCAGGTCTACGCCGTAGGTGCAAGTGCTGCCCTCAAACTCTTTGTCCGTAATCGTTGGATCGTAGCAGTCTTGAATTCCCTGCCGAGTCAGGAAAGCATCGCTGCCACCAGAGGAAACGAAAACGTTTAGGTGCTTGCTTTGGAAGCTAGGGCGGCTTGCCGGAATTTGCTGTGCCCGTTTCGCCTCCTCAGCAATCGCTTTCGGATCGACGGATATTCCCCAATTCGGGTTTGCTTTTTCCCAGCTCGAGGGCGCGTCCCATGAATCCGTGGCGTCGATTGTGTAGAGGGCGCAAAAGAAACTTTCGTCCTCGGAAATACCCTGCAAGACTCGCTGGCAGAAATCGGTGATCTCGAAGCATATCCCGGCGCTGTCGTCACCAGCCGTCGAAATGAGAAAAAATAAACTTTCCTCGCGTTTAGCGGTACCCGTCGACAGGGTATCGTGCAGTTGCCGACCGCGCTGCGCGTGCAACTCATCAAGGCACGCAAAACTGATTGATAAACCCTCAACGGAGGAGCTTTTGGACGGCAAGCCCCGGAGGACGGAGTTGGATCGCGGTACTACGATTTTATGGGCGAGGACTTGTGCGCCAAGTCTCTCTCGCAGGCGGTCGTCCTTGAGAAGCATCTGGCGCGCGGTATCCAAAACAATCCGGGCTTGGTCGGCATTCGAGGCAGCGCAAACGCACTCCGATCCGCCAACGGACTCTGCGAAGGCTGCGAACAGGCTGATACCCGCCGTCAGGGTGCTTTTGCCGTTACCGCGAGGGACATTAACGAAAGCCCTCCGGTACCGGCGTTTGCCACTATCCTTCCAAACCCATCCGAAGATTTCGGTTATAACCCACGCCTGCCACGGCTGGATAACGATCCTCTCGTCAGCGCGTGTTTGGATTGAATCTTTAACGTGCTTGAGGCTGGAAACAAACTGGCAAACCCGTTGCGCCCGTTTCTCGTCAAAACGGTACGGGTAAGCCGGGTCCTCTTGCCGCGCGAGGTCGCGCTGCGATCTCTGACAAGCCAGCTTAATCCATTGGCAAGCTGGCAGTCGCCCGGCGATCACGTCGCCAGCATACTTTCGCCCCATAGCAACGAAGTCAGTCATTTCACGTCCAACCAATCCCAAGAATCTTCGTCCGTACCCGGCTGGCGTTTTGCGGCGGCCTCGATAGCGGCAAGTTCATCCTCTACCCGCTGCAAAGTTCGCCGCAGGGACCGGATCGAAGTCTCGCACTCGCGCAGCCGTTTAACGGCGGGGTTAATTCGTCGGACTCGGCGCGAGGCACCGCGGGCATCCATAACGAGTTTCCAAATCTCGACGCCTTCGGTCCGCACCAAGCTCATAGCGCGCCGCGCGGCACGGTCGAGTTTTTGGATCGTTGACTTAATCTCCTCCCGTTGGAGGCGGAGATCGTCGGGCTGCCTTTCGGCGAGTTTCGGTTTAGATAGGGCTGGCATTAGCTTCGTTTCCTTCCTACGCAAAAAAAAATCCAAGAAAAACGAAAAAATCGTTACGTGTCGAAATTCCCTGGGCGGGCCGTTTCAAGCGAGCCCGGAGATTGAACTTCGAGCCCCCTACCCCGAACGCGAGCCGTGTCGTCGCCTGCAACATACTGATACGTAAGCTGTTGCCTGCGCACCATCGAGTCGTATCAGCCAGCTAAGGTTGCTTGCTGTACTCCGCGCGCCCGGCGCTGGGGCTGCGCTACAGCCGCGCTACAGCGGAGATTCCCTGCGATATCAATCCGTTTCCTAACGCATAGCATCTGCCGCCCATGATTGCCGCCCGGCGCTGCTACTCCTCTGCGTCCTGCCTTAGCGTGTCCGTCTCTATCCGCCATGATCTCTAGCGTCGGGGTTACTCCGCTTGCTGGCCTCTGTCCTACCGTGTTGCGTCTCTCTTAGCCTCTTTCCTCTATCCGGGCGTGGATGGTGGTTGAGGCGCTGTATTTACGCGGGCTGTAGCGTTAGCTGGATGCCAACGGTTGAGGCTTTGCTTGCCTTTGCCGCATTTGCCTTTGCCAGCGACGCGAGTTGCTGAGGCGAGGCGGAGGACGGCCGCGCCGGGGCCTCGCCTCTGGCGATCTGTAGCGCCAGCGCCAAGCGCGCCCGGCAGCGCCGGTACAGTTGGATTGCTGGCATACGCTGTAGCTGCCCGGCTGCCATGATCTCCGCGAATGCCGCTTCCTCTTGCTGGGTCCAGCTTGGTGCTGCGCTTTCCATGATTGGTGCCTCTCTTTCGTTTTCCGAATAGGGTCTTGTCGTTTCGCGCTGCTCTTACGCGTCGGGATGATCTGCCTTGAGGCGTTTGAGTTCGGCTCCATTGACACTCAATTCGTCCCTGAGTTGCTGAAACGCCAGCCCAAGCAAGAAGCGGGCGCGTTCTACTCGGTCGGAAGGGAATTCGGGGTCCGTGGTAGCAGTCAGGGACTCAAACCCATTAACGAGGAGATCGAATGCCTTGCTTATCCTCTCGTTGTGTTCGCCGAGGGCCAACGTCCTATGCGTTCTCGTGGCCTCATTTTCCTTCTGTTTTTGGGCGTCAAGGATTCGCTGGATAAACCGGCCAACGGTCAGAGAGTCGGTACCGCCCGCGAGAAGGCAGTTTGCGGTTTCGGCGATGAGTTCATCGCTTTGCTTGGCGAGGACGGAAACGATCTGCGCAAGAGCCTCGGTTCTCTCTTTGAAACTGAGTACGGGCTGTGCTTCGCTTGCCATTTTGTGTGCCTCTTTCGTTTTCTGAATTTACGAATCTGGAATCGACTTTTGCTGCCAAATGCTGCCACGCTCCAGTTTTTGCTGCCGATTGCTGCCACCTTCAGCCGAGCTTTGATTGAAGGTGGCAGCACCTCGCGCGCGAACCGTTTGCGTACGAGATAAATAAAAGAAAACAGGTTACATAGGCTCGAAGCTGGCAGCACTTGGCAGCATTTCGATGAAACCTAATGAGTCCTGCGCATATACAGTTAGTGAGTAACTTGCTGCCACCTTCAGTTTTCATCGTGATTCCCGGTCAACCGTACCAGCCGTTTTTTCTGCCCACGCCCTCCCGGTAACTCGCCCTGCTCAATCGCGCCGCCGAAAGTCATCGCATTCAGCGCGCGTTCAACCACACTCGGACCGAAATCGTAGGCGCGCGTATCGCGCAGCACTTGACGCAGCACAAGCCATTGCCCGTCCGATTCGTGGCGTCTCAGATAAGCGAGAACTTTGTGGGCTACCTGTGCCTCAAAGTTTTTTCCGGGGTTGGGCTGTAAGAGCATTCGGACGCGATGCTGGTACCTTGCCATTTCCCAAGCCGGGGAAAGATCGGCGGCGCGTAATTCGACCCGGCCATCGAAAGCGGCGCAGATTGCAGCCATGCGCAGAGTTATTTCCAAGAGGCGCGGATTTAGCTTTTCAGCCTTTGCTAGTTGATCGCGCGCGTCCCAAACATCAGGATTCACGAAAACTTCTATGGGCTGCTTGTCGCCGGTATCGAGTGAGTCTGGCCCGTCCTCATAGCTGGCTTCATTTTTCAACTTGAATGCCGGTTGGTCCTCTTGAGGACGATGCAGATATTGAAAATCGCTCGGGCACTGTCCAAAAATAAAGCGGTCGTAGAGACCGCCAGTAGTGGCGCTGCCGAATGAATCTCCAAAGTTTTCTTCAACGATTCCCCCGGCAATTGAAAGGCGGCCATTAAACGGCACTTTCTTTCCGTGGGCTATCGTCAGATTGTCGTTGTCATTGTAGAAAAGAGAATTTAGGACGTAGGTGAAACTAGCATTTTGAATCTGAGCCTTGCCGAAAGTGTGCGCCAACTCATCGGGGTAAAGCAGTCGGGCATCGCCGCCTACGTCTCCAATATCGGCAAGCAAACCCTCGGCGCTGCCTGCTTTTGTTTTCTGGACTATCGGCGACTCAAGATTCAACAAGTATAGCGCCCGATCAATCGAAACGGATTTCCCGCTATGGACAGGTCCCACGAGAGCGACATAAATGTTGGGTCGCAGTACCTTTTTAGTGGGCTTGACCAAAAGCCCGGCAGCAACAACCAATGCTGGCCAGCTATAAGAAATCGGTAGGTCGCCCATTCGTCCTTTGCAAATTTCTCCCAGCCGTCCATCGAGAACAGAATCCGGCATATCCGGTAGCTTGATTTCTGCCGGGGCTGCGGCTGCTCTTAACTCCTCTTCAGCGAGAATCCGGTCCCACTCGCTTTGTCCCTCAACCTGAGCCGCTAGGATTGCTTCTTCAGCGGGGCGCATTTGCAGTCTCCCACTTCCGAAAAAGCGCGAATGGTTCAGCCGGGGATTCCAGCCAATCGCTGACCTTCTCAAAACTTAATACATCAAGTTGCGCCGACAGCTTTGCCTCCGCGTGATAGAAACGCGCGAGGGCTTCCCACGCATGTTCGCAATTTGGAAAATGAGAGAGGATTTGTTTCGCTAACTCTGCCATGCGACCGAGGCGGCGATACTCGGCGGCAACCTCCTTGTGCATAGAATTCAGCCAAGATTCAAACGCGGCAATCTTGGCGCGAGTTTGTCGCTTTGAGAAGGTTTCAGCCGGTACGGAATCACCGAGAGCCTTAGCAAGCTGGCGGGAGTTTGCCGTCCAATGGCAACGGTGGCAGTAAGCAACGTCGGCTGAAAATGAAACGGTCAGGCGCGCCGTTCCCCGGCAATGGATACAGTCCGCGCGATTGCCGCGTACTCGGAAACCTTGCCGCGCCAGTAGATCGGAGATAGACATTCGCCGCCTCAAGAAAAATTTCGGCAGCGGAGGCTAGGTTTTATCCCAGCCCCCACCACCCATTCTTCCGAGGGTGTGCGGCCCACCGAAGCTCGATTGTTAAAAGAAAATTGTTAAAATGGCGCGCACAAAAACTCGAAAAGAATGGCCGGAGTTCCCGGCAAACTCCCGCCTTGCTGTAACGGGGTACCGCTGCGGCGGCCAGCAAACTCCCTACCCCTTTAACAATTCGCGTAGCAGATCGCAGCGCCCGGCCAGCGCCGCCTAGCTTAATAGGTAGCCTGAGCTTCAAGGGGTACAGAGATGTGCGGTTTACAAGGGGTACAGAGTTTGCTATACTGTTTTCAATGGGTTACGTAGACGATAACGGTGAGTACCATTACCAGCCCGGATTCGGGGCCGGTTTGGAGGGGAGCCGGTACGTTAGCGAGAGTCCGCAGGGGCAATTCGGGCCAGCCAACACTCCGCAAGCTACGAGGCTGAGGGGCGCGCTGCCTTACTGGACGAAAGACGCAGATCGACGGGCGCATGTACTACTTGTTTTCTTTGAGCGCCGCGCAAACAAAAGCCTCAAAGTTCCTCCCGGCGATCTCCGTACCCGGCTGGAAACGGTAACTGCAAAACTCGAAGCCGCCCGCCAAGAGGAAGTGCGGCTTATCCGCGAGCGCCTCGATTTCGGAGATAATTGGCGCGACAAAATTCGTCTAAAGTTTCTTGAGAAGACAGGTGAATTCACGGCGTGGACTCGCAGCGTGCTTAAAGATTATTTTTTTGACGCGGCGGATTGCCCGGACGGAGTGACGCAATCATGGGACGCGGGCCAATGCGCTTTCCGGCATGGCGATGTAGGAAAGATTTTCGTTAAGCAACTCATTCGGAAAGTGGACGCTATCGGCAACGAGTTGTATCCCGAACCCCACTAGGAAATCTCCTCAAGTCCGTACCCCTTGAATCCCGCCGCCCTAAAGGGATAGATAGTTTCGGCAAAACCTCTCCGTAACAGCCTCCCGCAAAACCGAAGCTCGAAAGAGTTTCCGGTCAACAGAGCACCTCCGATTCCAAGACTTTGACGATCTCCCCTCACGGGGTGCTGTCGGGGCGCGGCGCTACCTTTGGCGTTTAGCGCCCCGGCTGACCGAATGCTCATGAAGCTGGAGTGTTCGACAAATGCAGCCTGCGCTGGACTTGCAACCTGCCTCTATGCCGGATACGTTCCCGCCTGCTACGAGGATACGGCGGAAACGTGGTCCGTCCATGTCACGCCGTACAGGTCAATCGGGTAACGTGTTTCAGAAAAGCGAATCAACATGGAGTTCCACCGCCCCCGCCTACGGGCGTTTTTGGATTGACGTGCCGGGGCAAGATCGCCAGCGCAAAACTATCGCACTCGGCGTTTGCCGTACGTCCAGCGTCGCCAAGCAAAAACTCCGCGAGTACATCGAACGCGAGGGCATCAACAGCAACGCAAATTTCCAAACCAATACAGCCCCGGCGACTACGTTTCGCGCCCAAGCATTGAGGTGGATAGGGTCACTATCCTCTCGGCGGCGCAAGCCGGTTAAACCCGCGACGATTTGGGGCTGGCAACATGCCCTCGATAAATGGGTGTTGCCGAATCTTGGCGACCTCTTTCTCGCGGACGTGGGTAACGCTGCGCTCAAAGGGTTGATTGAGAAAATGCTCGACGCCGGACTTTCTGCACAATCCATCGTGAACTATACAAAGGTTGTGAAAATGGTTCTGGCCTCGGCGGTCAACGCAGAGGGCGAACAGATTTACCCGCGAAAATGGAATCACGATTTCATCGGTATGCCGATCTTGAAGAAAGAGGAACAGTACCGGCCAACCGTAACCGAGGCGGAACTTGGAGAAATTCTTGCCAGCGCGAGAAAGCGATACGTTGTTCTTTTCGCATTGCTGGCGGGTACCGGGCTGCGAATCGGTGAGGCGCTGGGGCTGAAACCGGCTGACCTCTCGCCAGATCGCCGCATTTTGTACGTACGGCGCAGCATTTGGCATGGGCAGGAACAGCAACCGAAAACTCCAAACGCCATCCGCGAGGTTGATCTCCCGGAACCGCTGGCGCAGCTCTTGGACGCCCATGCGGAAAATAAAACCGGGTATCTTTTCGCAACCTCTACGGGGAGGCCGCTATCGCAACGCAATGTCCTCCACGCCTTGCACGCTACCGGAAAGAAAGTTGGACTCCATGCTTTCCGGCGATTCCGTACGGAAACCTTGCGGCGGGCGCGAGTACCAGAGGATTTAACGGGGCTGTGGCTCGGCCATTCCAAGAAAACCGTTACCGATTTCTACGCCAGCGGATTGCAGAAAGACGAGGCATGGCGGCGGGACTGGTGCGAGAGAGTAGGCGCGGGGTTTTCTCTACGTGGGCTACTTGGGCTACAAAATGTTTTGCAAATTGATTCCGCGAAAGTAGCGTAACCGTATGACTTGACAGATTTTAGAAGTGGCGCGCCCGGCCAGATTCGAACTGGCGACCCTCTGCTTAGAAGGCAGACGCTCTATCCAACTGAGCTACGGGCGCTATGTTGATTCTAAACGATTTCCGGTTTCCACGACCATCCCGAAGTGCCATTTTGCCGTCGTTTTGTAACAAAAGGTGTCAAAACTGTGCAGGAACTGTGCACAAACCCTTGGACTCCTGCAGAGCGGT
>JBARBE010000427.1:0-1581 GCA_049792735.1 Candidatus Acidiferrum sp. | reverse complement strand
GCGGACTAGAGAGCGAATAGATTCCAGGTGCGGAGTAGGTTTGGGATGCGATGGTGTGACCGTTCAATGCCAGGGTGACTTGGCGCGCCGGGGAAGCGGCGGGGATGGTGAACTGGACCGTAACGGGCGTTGGCTGATCCGGCGGCTTCAACAGAATGGCAGCAGTCTGGCTCATCCAGCGCCATTGGCCGCTTTCGAGTTGATAGACTCCGCTCACGATTTGTTGCTCGGCTTGGGGTGCATTCATCGGCAGATCGGTAAAAGTGGGCTTGCGTTCGATCATCATTTCCGCCGTGAGCTGGTCGATAGGCGCGCGCGAAATATCGAAGGGGCGCAGGCCCAGCATGGTTGTGGAGTACGCCGCGCGGCCGGCAAGCGCGACGATCCGTAATGGGATGGATGACGTGATCGTCCGCTGGGAAATGGGGACCAGCACTCCGCCGCCGCTAGTGAAAGGGATGGGATAGCTGAGTTTGCTCGATACCACCATTTCGCCCGGGTGAATCGCTTGCCCTTGATGCAACGGGAGGCCGCCCTCCGATTCGAAATAATAACGAAGTCCCCATTCGCCGTTGATCCAGACGCGCTTGGATTGAACATCGCTCCGCAGGGCGCGCGCGAACTGGCGGTAGCCGTCCCAGTGCTGATAATTGACGGTGGCCAGCGCGAGGCTGAGGGCGAATCCGCAAGCCAGGCTGATTTCCAGCAGCCGTCGAGGGACGCGTTGGGTGGCCAGGATCGCGATGGGGAGCGCGATGGGCAGCAGGTAGCGCGCGGATCCGGCGAAAAAGATGACCAGCGCTCCCGCGAAGAAGATGAGCACCCACTGCGCAAGGAAATCGTGCCAACGGCGAGCGCACCAGATCAGGATGCCGACGCCGACCGCGATAGATGCCCAGAACAGCGGGTTGAGATCGTAGAACGCGGCGCCGATCGCGAAGGGGAGCGCGTATAAAGATGGGATCCAGAGTGAGGGGAAGACTAGCCACGCCAGGTGACCGGTGAGCGCGACGGCGCTTTTCATTTTTTGGGCCAAGACCTGGAGCCCGTAAGTGCTCATGTAATTCGCGAGAATTCCCGCGGGGAGCGCGCCGGTGGAGAGGCGCTCGAAGAGCTGCCAGGCGCAGAATGCGGCGATGGGCGTAAGCGCGGCGATCCAGGCAGCGCGCCACTTGCGTCCGTAAAGGAACAGGATCGGGACCAGCAGGATGGATTGATACGCGGTGAGGGCGGTCAATGTCATGGCGATGGACGAAGCGACTAACAGCGAGATCGATTTGCGATCGACAGCCAAGACGTAAAGGGCTGTTGAGAGGAGCCAGAGAGCGACGAACGGCACATCCGCTTCGAGCGATGTTCCGTTGATGACGAAGGCGGGCGTGGCGCAAAAGAGCAGTGTCGCAAGGAGCGGGTGGGGGCTGAAACGGCGGGCGAGCGCGAGGGCGCTGAAGGCTGCGATCAGCGAGAACAGAATGTAGGCGGCATGGAAAGGGATTTCCGAAACGCCTTGGTCCGCGGCGATCAGGAGCGCCAGGAACCAGGCGTTGAGCGGCGGATGCGATTGCCCGCGCATATCGATAT
>JBARBE010000426.1:0-13133 GCA_049792735.1 Candidatus Acidiferrum sp. | reverse complement strand
CATGCGCATCGATCCCATGGTGGCGCTGAGATACGAATAGCTGCCGTCGGAGGCGGGCGAGAGCGGTCGCGCGGATTCTTCGTTTGTGCGGGATGGAGGATGAACCATGAGCCGGCGCAAGCGCATGATGGAGGAGCTCGACCGGGACATTCGCGAGCATATCGAGCGGGAAACGCAAGAAAACACCGAGCGCGGCATGTCGCCCGAGGGAGCTCGCTATGCAGCGATGCGCAAGTTCGGCAATGTGACGCGGGTTAGGGAAGAGACGAGGGAAGTTTGGAGCTCTGCGTGGTTCGAGCAACTAATTGCCGATGTCCGCCTTGGCCTGCGTATGTTGCGCAAATCACCCGGCTTCGCCATCGTCTCCATTCTCACGCTCGCACTCGGCATCGGCGCCAACACCGCCATCTTCTCCGTCGTGGATTCCGTGTTGTTGAAGCCGCTCCCTTACAAAGACCCCGCTCGCCTGATCTGGACGACGCTTCAGTTCCCAAAAACGGATATGCACCGTTCCTTTGTACCCCATCCGACGTATTTCGCCTGGCGCGACCAGAATGACGTGTTTTCCGGAATTGCCGCGACAAATCTTGGGCGGAGATTCACGCTAACCGGAGCAGGCATTCCGGAAAGGATTAGGGGCGTGGGCGTGTCCGCGAATTTTTTCTCCATGCTTGGCGTAGAGCTGGCACGCGGCCGAAGCTTTACTCCAGACGAGGACCGCCAGGGAGGTCCGCCTGCGGCCATATTGAGCTACGCACTTTGGCAGTCGCGCTATGCGGGAAATCCGAGAATCCTTGGACGGCCGATTGTGCTCGATGACAAAATCTATTCCATAGTCGGAGTGCTTCCCGCGAGTTTCAAATTCCCAGCCTCGGGCACGCAACCGCAGGTGATCGTGCCCCTCGCGGCACCGGCCGATGCGAGTTCGGAGATTTGGTATCTGGGTGTCATCGTGAGGCTGAAGCCGGGCGTGACCGTCGCCCAGGCAGCAGCCGATCTTTCCTTGATTGACAGCCGCACCTTGCGGCTGCTTCCTAAATTTTTTGGCCGGTTCACGCAAGAGGTGCAACTGAGCGTCGTTTCGCTGCATGACCATCTGACCGGCAGCGTCCGTGCTCCTCTATGGACGCTGATGGCCGCGGTCGCATTTATTTTGCTGATTGCCTGCACGAACATCGCGAACCTGCAACTCTCGCGCGGCTCTGTCCGCTCGCGCGAGTTCGCCTTACGCTCCGCTCTGGGCGCTCCGCGCTCTCGCCTGGCGCGGCAGCTGCTGACAGAAAGCATGCTTCTGTCGTTCATGGGCGGACTCGCCGGACTGCTCGGCGGTTTCTGGGGCGTCGCGCTTCTTCGTTCTTTCGTGCCCCGCAGTGTGTTAGACGTCCAAGATGTGCACATCGACGCCGTCGCGCTGGCGTTCACGGTCGCTGTCTCTGCCTTGGCTGGAGCTGCTTCCGGTTTCGCGCCGATGCTGGCTCTTTTCAATCCCAATCTGAATGACGCCATCCAAACGGGACGAGTGCACGTCACGGGCTCGCGCCGCAACACGTTCCTGCGAAATCTGCTGGCCGTCGCGGAAGTTGCGGCCGCCATGGTTTTGCTGGTCGCTGCGGGTCTGCTACTGAAAAGCTTTCTTCGTCTGACGAATGTGAGCGCCGGATTCGACCCCCACAATCTCCTAACTGCTCAAATTTTCCTTCCGGACGATAAGTACTCCACGGCACCACAACAAACGGCGTTTTCCGCGCAGCTTCTCGACCGCATCAGCGTTCTTCCCGGAGTTCGCCTCGTGGGCCTTTCCACTAGTCTTCCGAACGAACTATCCTCGGAGATGCGCATGGGAATCGAAGGCCGCCCAGCCCCCGCGTTGAATGATCCGACGGCGTCCGTTCCGCTCGACTCGGTGAACGACGGTTATTTTCGTACCCTCGGAATTCCCATCCTCTCGGGCCGTGGATTCGACAACCGGGACGGGCCGAAGACGGCCAACGTCGCGGTTGTGAACCAGGAGTTCGTTCGACGCTTTTTTCCAGACGGCGAAAATGCCCTGGGGAAGCACATCCTGATTGCAGATGGCACCCCGGATCAGACGGCGATTTCCATCGTCGGTGTGTCTGCCGCCATTCGGCGTGTTGGGCTAGGCGACAAACCGCTGCCGCAAGTTTTCCAGCCTTACGCGCAATCGCCGAGCACCGACATAACGGTTTTGCTCCGCACCGCATCTGACCCACGCCCGGTTGTGTCCGCGCTCCGCTCGCAGGTGCTGGCCATCGATAAGGAACTGCCGCTCTCCGAAGTTGCCACGATGGACGATTTGCTTGCTGGGGAAACTGCTGGCCAGCGTTTCGAGGCGGCGGCCGTCGGTCTGTTTGCAGCCTTAGCGTTGATGCTCGCTGGCGTCGGAATCTACGGCGTGATCTCTTACATGGTAAGTCAGCGCACCAATGAGATCGGAATTCACATGGCGCTCGGCGCTGAACCAACGCATGTGCTTAGAATGGTTTTCGGACAAGGTTTCGTCATTATGCTGGTCGGCGTTCTCACCGGGCTGCTAGTTGCGGGCGGAACGGCGAAGCTCTTGGAGAATTTCTTGATTGGCGTGCAACCGCTTGATCCGATTACGTATTCGGGTGCTTCAATTCTTCTTGGGATTGTTGCTCTCGCCGCGTGTTGTCTCCCGGCGTTGAGAGCCATGCGAGTCGATCCAATGGTGGCATTGAGACACGAGTAGGTCAGGCGAGAAAGGCCGATTACTCGCAACGTCGACGAGGCTTGAAGAGCGGGTGACTTTGGTAGCGCTAACGGGATTCGAACCCGTGTTTCCGCCTTGAGAGGGCGATGTCCTAGACCCCTAGACGATAGCGCCAAAGAGATGTGGGTGAAGTCCGATGAGCTATACACGCCACAAGTAGTCTTGTCATTTTCGCATGGTCCACAGGCACGAGCAAGCCATCGTCATTGCGTTCCGCTGGAGGAGAGCGAAGCCAGGTAAACGTGGAGTGGGACGGGAAGGGTACGAAATTAGTATTTCGAGGCGCTGTCTCCCGATGCGATTCGCTCCATCTGTTCCGCGGGTAACAGCGGCCGCAGCGAAAAAAATTTATTCCGGCACGGAGAGCATCTCACCGCCGGCAGCCCCAGCATGCGCCCCAGCAACGACGTTATTCCTGGGACTTTGTCGGGGGAGATGCGGTGCAGCTCGAGGTTGCCGCAAAGCCCGCAGCGCGCATAAGCAAGATGTCGGAGCGAGATGACTCGCGCGTGAAAGCGCGTCTCACAGGCGTTGCAACGCCACGGGATGACACCGACGGCGCTGAACAAGTAGTCGTAGGCAGACCGCCGCCTCGATCGCCGGCAGTCTGCCGCTTGACACGCTGGGCAGTTCATCGAAAGATTCCGAGGTTCCCCTGCGCAGAGCATAGGGGAAGACTCGTTTTTCGGCAATAGGCAGTCACTTCGAAGTCAACCTAGAGGGGGAGCCATCATGGCGGACTACACATCGGACCACGCACGCGCGGGGATTCAAACCAAATTGCCGAAACTGGATACCTGGCCAAATCAGTTCCCCGGTTACATCATCACTACGCGCTTTCCGGAATACACTTCCGTCTGCCCAAAAACCGGCCTGCCAGACTACGGCACCATCACCATCCAATATATGCCGCGCAAAAACTGTATCGAACTGAAGGCGCTCAAAATGTATCTCCTAGCGTACCGCGACCTCGGCATCTTCTACGAAAACGCCGTGAACAAGATTCTCCATGACATTGTCGAAGCCGTTCGTCCGGAGTGGTGTGTGGTCCGCGGCGAGTTTACACCCCGCGGCGGTTTGACCACTTCGATATTCGCTCGCTGGCCCCGGCTCCCTTCTGGCCGCAAAGGCGGCAGCAAAGCCCCCGCGCGGCGAAGGTCTTCCCGCTGACCACGCCATAGACACGGCGGCGGTTGCAGTAGATAATTTCAACGGCATCCGGTACCCAGGCTGGAGCCATGACCGAGGAGGGAGAATGAGCATTTCTCCAAATGTGCCGAGTCCAGAGGAATCCTACCGCTATGAATCCACGGGGACACCGCGCTGGATCGCAGTGCTTTTCGTCGTGCTCTTTGTGGCCGTAGCAGCTCTCGGCTATGTGGGCTATTCCAGTTTGACGCGGCTCGACCAAAATCTTGCCAAAGAGCAGGACAATAACAAAGTCTTGACCGCGCAGCTCGAGCAAGCAAATGCGCGGCTCGCGGACCTGAAGGGCCACATCGAAGTCACCGAACAAAAAATGGGGATGACCGTCGCCGAGCTTGCGGAAGCCAAGAGCCGCGCGGAAGCCATACGCAAGGAACAAGTAGCTTCCGACCAGAAGCTCACCGCGCAATTGTCGCAGGTAAAGAAGGAAAGCCAAGACCAGATTGGCGCCGTGGCCACTGAAGTCGGCGGCGCGAAAAAGGACATCGAAGCAACTAAGAGCGACCTTGAGGCGACAAAGGGCGCGCTCCAGCGCAGCGTGGGCGACATGAATGTTATGAGCGGTCTGATCGCGCACAACCACGACGACCTCGAAGAGTTGAGGCGCCGCGGCGACCGCAACTACTACGAATTCAGCCTCACGAAATCGAAGCACAGCCAAAAAGTGGGACCGATCCAGATCACCCTCACCAAAACGGACCCCAAGAAATCCAAGTACACGATGATGGTTTTGGTGGATGACCGCACTATCGAGAAGAAGGACAAAACCGCCGGTGAGCCCGTGCAGTTCTACGTCAAAGGCGCCTCGCGAATGGCCCCTTACGAAATCGTAGTTTTCGACGTTAGCAAGAGCCAAGCTACCGGCTATCTATCGACTCCTAAAGACGCGGGCCCGAGCGCCGCTCCCGCTGCGGCCGCTCCCGCAGCAGCTCCGACTAAACCTTAGCAACCGAGCTAGGCGTTCGATCTATCTCGATTAAATTCGAAAGCCCTGTTCCGCGTTCTGGAAACCTGGCGCGGGACGGGGCTTCTGTCTTTTTCGCCGCAGGACTACCATTCAAATTTCTATCATGCCTCTCATTTATCGACCTTTCGCCGTCATTTTCTGCGCCTGCGCCGCGCTGTTCTTGCCGTCAGCACTTCCGCAACAGTCTGCCCCAGCAGCCCCCGACATACGCGTCAGCGTTGACCGCGTCAACGTCGGCGTCCTCGTCACCGATTCTCAGGGGCAATTCATCGGAGGCCTTCGCCGCGAAGATTTCCACGTTTTCGACGACGGTGTCGAGCAGCCCATCTCCGATTTTCTCAGCGTTGACGAACCCGCCCAGGTCCTACTTCTCATCGAAGCCGGCCCCGCCGTCTATCTTCTCCAGGGAGGACATCTTCAAGCTGTCCACGCGCTCCTCGACGGTCTCGCTCCGAGCGATCGCGTCGCCATCGCCCGCTACAACGAAACCGTCGAGCCAATTCTTAATTTCACGCCCGACAAGCCCGTCGCCGCCAGCGCTCTCGACCAGTTGCATTTCAATCTCGGTTTCGGCCAGCTGAATCTCGCCTCCAGCCTCGACACCGCTCTGAATTGGCTCGCGAGCGTACCCGGTAAAAAATCGCTCGTGCTGCTCTCTACGGGAATCGATACCTCTCCTCCGGCCGCCATCCAAAATCTCCTGGCCCGTCTAAAATCCACCGACGTGCGTGTCCTGGCCGTTTCGCTGGGCGGCGAGCTGCGCATCCCGCAGCCCGCCGAGAAAAAACATTCCAAGAAAGCCCCGCCGGCCCCCGATAAAGCGCAGGCTGTCAACGACGCTCTGGTGCAAGCCGATGACGAGCTAAAAGCCATCGCGCAAGCCAATGGAGGCCGCGCCTTTTTCCCAGTAACCACCAAGGATTTCGGCGAAGTTTTCACGCAAATCGCTCAGTTCGTCCGCCACGAGTACAATCTGGCGTTTGTTCCCCCCGTGCATGACGGAAAAATCCACGCAATCGATGTCCGGCTCACGGATTCCTCAGCCCCGAACTCTGCAAGTGGGCCTGCAAGTGCTCCGTCCGCTTCGGCGTACCGCATCGACCATCGGCAAGCCTATATCGCTCCGCCGGCAGACCACCGGTAGCAAACGGATTCGTAAGTGTTTTCTTTTTTTGTGGAACGGTCTGCGGTTTAGAAATCCTGTAGAAACATCAGTCGAATTGTTTCAACGTCTTCGCCATTTCCGCCAACTTCTCATTCATCAAACCGAAAACCGTGCCCGCCTCAAACGTCCCGTCGCCGTTCCGCCGCCCTGCCGCGGACTTCGTCAAAATCTCAATGCCCTGCTCCACTCTCTTCACCGGCCAGATGTGAAACTTCCCCGCCGCCACCGCATCCATCACATCCTCGCGAAGCATCAGGTCCTCGACGTTCGATTCCGGCATCAACACGCCCTGCGTTCCCGTCAATCCTTTAATCCGGCACACATCAAAAAAACCCTCGATCTTTTCGTTGATTCCGCCAATCGCTTGAATGTCTCCTTGCTGGTTCATCGAACCCGTCACGGCAATATCCTGCCGCAACGGAATACCGGAAAGCGCCGAAGCCAGCGCATAAATTTCCGTCGAGCTCGCGCTGTCTCCATCCACTCCCGAATACGATTGTTCGAAGCAAATGCTCGCCGCCAAAGACAGCGGCTTGTCCTGCGCAAACAGGCTCCGCAAATAACCCGAAATTATGTGCACGCCCTTGTCGTGAAATCGCCCGCTCAAATTCGCTTCGCGTTCGATATTGATAATTCCCGCTTTTCCAAGTGCCGCCGACGCCGTGATCCTCACCGGCTTCCCAAACGAATAACCGCCAATCTCCAGCACGCTCAGCCCGTTTACTTGCCCCACTCGCTCCCCGGTCACATCCACGAGCAGCGTCCCCTCTTCGATCATCTCGCGAATGCGCGTCTCGATCAGGTTGTGCCGCTCCATCTTCGAAGCCAGCGCGTCCCGCACGTGCGCCGCGCGCACCACTCTCTCGCCCGCCGCCGCTGCCGCGTAATGCGCCTCGCGCGCCAGATCCGCGATATCCACAAACCGTGCCGTAACCTTATTCCGCCGCCCCGCCTTGCGAACACCATATTCGAGCATCGCCGCAAATGCGCCGCGGTCGAACGGGTAAAGCCCTTCTTTCTCGGACAGCGTTCGCAATCGCCCCGCGTATTCCGCGATCACGCCATCGCTCATGGGCATCTCTTCGTCAAACTCCACGCGCACCTTGAAAATTTTCTGAAAATCTTCTTCGTACTCGTAAAGCATTTCGTAGAGTTGGCGGTCCCCGATCAAAATCACCTTTACATTAATTTCCACCGCTTCCGGCTTCAGCGCGCTTCCGCCAAACGGATAAAACATTTCCAGCGGCTGAATTTCCAAACGGTTGTGATTCAGAGTCCGTTTCAGCGCCCTCCAAACTCCCACCTCCGAAATCGCCTCGAGCGAATACATAATCAAGAAGCCGCCGTCCGCTCGCAGCAAAGAACCGCCGCGCAAATCCATAAAGTCGCTTGTCCAGCCGCCCCGCGTGTCATAGGCCCGCTGAATCGTGCCGAACAAATTCGCGTATGTAGGCGTCGTCTCAAAAATCACCGGCGAAGCTTCCTCATCGCTGTGCGCCAAAATCACATTCACGCCATAAAAACGGAATGGATCGCGCTCCGGCCCGCCCGGTCCTGGCATTTTCGGCAGTCCGTCCGGCGTCTCGCCTTCCTGCTCCCCCTCTCCTTCGCGCTCCTTAAACGGATCGAGGTTATCCAGCAGGTGATGCCGCACCTCCTCGAGATACTCCGCGACATTCGCTCCTGGATATTTTTCCTTCAGCTCTTCAATCACTCCATCCACCAGCACCGATGCCGCTTCCTGTTCCAGATAACTCAGCTCGCTGGCCAGCTCGCGCGACAAAGTCAGCGTCTTCCGGTAGACCACCGTGAATTCCTGCCGGAACTGCTCGTATTTCCTCTCAATATCTTCCGCCAAGGGCGATTCGAGCTTCCCCTCGTGCACCATCTTCGAAATGTCTTCGATGGGCACCATCTGCCCTTCGAGCACGGGAAAAATCTCCGGCAAGGCCACCGCGCCCACTTGCATGTGCCCCAGCGCAAACTGCTCCCGCGCAATCCGCCGCGTAAAATCGTCCATTAACTCCTTTTCACGCACGGTGAACCGCTCAACAATCCGTCCCTTTTGTCTCTGGAATGGCTCGCCTTCAAATACCTGCGGAATTCTCCGCCGCAGAAAATCAATCCCCGCTTGCATATCCTTTTTGAAGGAGTTGGCCTGCCCGCGCGGAAGCGAAAGCAGCCGCGGCCGGTCGGTAATCTTGAAATTGTTGACGTAGCAACGATCCAGCGAGGGTTTTGTCGCTGGGTGCAAGTCCTCGATCATCTTGGCGATGGTCCCGCCGCGGCTCGTTCCCGCCAGCCCGCATACGAAAACGTTGTACCCCGGCGCGGACAACTCCACGCCCATCTTCAGCGCACGCAGCGCACGTTCTTGTCCGATGAACCCTTCGCGCAATTCCGCCTGCGCCGTCGTTTCAAACGGTATGCGTGGAAGCTCGCACCGCCACCGCAGCTTCGTCGGCGCCAGCTCCACAGGAGTCGCAGCGGTTTTTAAGGTATTAGAACTCATCCGAGCCGGGTACTCTAGCACACCCATGCAACGCCGACTGTAGTTTCCCCGTCACCGTTTCCCAACATGAAATCCTTGCTCCTGAAATGGCCCGACGGCCTTGATCGCCGCACATTTCCTTCTCAGTTTGGATGGGGACCTGCGGCTCTCACCCGTTATTCGCCGCCAGCTCGTCGCGGTGCTCCATGTACACTCGGAACACTCCCATCGCCGCCGCCACGATCGTCGGCCCGGCCACCAGTCCCAGCAGGCCAAACGCCTGCAATCCTCCCAGTACTCCAATAAACAACAGCAGCTCATTCAGCCGCGTACGGTTCCGCAGCAGCATGGGCCGCACGATATTGTCCGCGACCGTGGACACGCCTCCGCAAATCGCCAACACCAGCAATGCCTTTCCCCAGTGACCGGTGCCCCCAAGCCAAAGCGCAACGGGTCCCCAAACCAGCGCCGAACCCACCACCGGCACAAGTGAAAAAAACGCGATCAGCACACCCCAAAAGACCGGCGTCGAAACGCCCACAAGCGCAAACGACACCCCTCCCAATACCCCCTGAATCACCGCAACAAGCAAGCCCACCGCCACGCTCGCGAAGATCAATTCCTTCGATTCTTCCACCATGTCCGTCTGGATGTCTTCATCAAACGGCAGAAGATGCCGCACCGCATGCACGATCGATTCGCCATCCCGGAACATGAAGAACAGCGCAAAAATCATAATGAACAAATCCACGAAGAAGCTCAGCAGATTTTTCAGCAGCCCCGTGAATCTTGATCCCAGAAAGGTCGCAATTTTTTCCGCAGCTTGCTGTAGGGGAGCCGACACATCCAGTGTTTGCCAGGATGCGGGCAGCCTCGTGCGAATCCATTCTTCGGCTCTCACTGTCAGCCCTTCACTCGGGCCCTGGCCATGCACCGCCAGCGCGTTCTGCAGCCGGGCCGTGGCGTCAAGAGCTTCCCGCGCCGTGAAGACCAGCACCACCAGCGCCGGCACAATCAGCAGTAATGTCACCCCCAGCGTGCTCGTCAAGGCCGCACCAGTCGGCTTCATATCTTTCAACAATTTCTCGTGCAGCGGATAAAAGAAAATCGCCAGCACTGCCGACCACGCCAGCGGCACCAGGAACGGCTCCGCGATCAGAAACACGAAATACCCTAAAAGCAGTATCGCCCCGTATGACAGTACGGTAGTCAACTGGCTACTCGTCGTAGTGTTCGTTGGCGTGATGGATTTCATGCGCGGTATATAATCTCTCAGACCCCTGCGAACCAGGTCGCTCGGGGATCACCGGGCAAACCAACTATGGCGTCGAACTCCATACCTCTATCTTCCTATCAAATTCGACTCCTTGCTGTACTTGCTTTGATCAATTTTGTCAACTTTGCCGACCGCCAAGTCGTCGTCCCGCTCCTTCCCATCCTCCGCCAGCAGATGAACTTAACCGACGCACAACTCGGTTCCCTGCAAACCTGGCTGCTCGTCGTTCTCGCCGTCGCCAGCATCCCGTGCGGGTTTTTGGCCGACCGCTTCAGCCGCACGCAGATCATCACCGCCGGTATCGCTTTTTGGAGCCTGGCCACCGTCGCCTGCGGCTTCGCCCCTTCTTTTCTGCTCTTGCTCGTAGCCCGGGCCGCAATCGGCGTCGGCGAAGCCGCCTACGCTCCCGCCGCTCAGGCCATGATTTCTGATTCCTTCCCCTACAAACTACGCGCCATGTCTCAGTCCATTTTCGCTTCCGGCATGCTCCTCGGCGGAGCCGCCGGCCTCGCTTTTGGCGGGCTCATGGGAGCAGCCCATGGTTGGAGATACACATTTATCATTGTCGGGCTGGTTTGCTTTATTCCCGGTCTTTTTGTCCTCAAACTACCCGAACCTCCGCGCAGGCCCCGCTCCGAAGTCGTGCCGTTATCCAGCTTGCTCCGGGTCCCCGCATTCCTCGCCATGATTGTCGCCGGCACTTTGATCACTTTCGCCAGCGTCTCGCTCCTCACCTGGGGCACCGATTTTGCGGTCAACTACAAGGAATTCAGTCTTCGTGAGGCAGCTCTGTCACTCGCCTTCGTTGCCCTCCTCTCTCTTTTGCTGGGTGTACTGACGGGCGGCTATCTCGCCGACCGCATCCAGAAAAAATATCCTTATGGCAGGATTCTCGTCATCGCGGCCGCCTTCTTGTTTGCCGCTCCCTTTCTGCTCCTGGCCATTCAATCAGACGCTAAGTGGATTTTTTTGGTAGCCCTCTTCATCGGGGGATTTTTTATGTCTTGGTACCACGGCCCGGTAACCGCGGTCTTGTGCGATTTGACCCCGCAGCGCGCGCACGCCACGGCCATCGGCGTATACATGTTCGTCACTCAGCTTTTGGGAGCTTTAGGCCCGCAACTTGTGGGGAAAATCTCTGACGCCAGCGACCTTCAACTTGGTCTTCAGGTTGCCGTTGCCGTGATGGTTGCCGGCTCTCTCTTGATGTTTCTCGTCATCTATTTCGTCCGCCGCGACGGCCTCCATCATCCTCGTCTCGCCGCCTTCCACGTCGAACCCGTAGATTAGCCCTGCCCGACTTCGCGTCTCTACCCCCGGTCACATCCAATCCCTACTTGATTCCGATCTGCTCGATAAGCCTCAGCACGTCCGCTTCAGTCACGTCGTACAACGGCCGCTCATCTTCTTCTTCGAGCCTCTCGCGCAAATATTCCGCCGCCACAAAGCTCGCTTCCCGGTCCGTAAGGTCGCGCCCTCTCCGCTCACGAAATTTCACGAACGCCGTATGCGCTAATCCCACCACCCGCGCCGCTCCGTCCACATAAAATTTCGTATCGATCGTGTCGCTGTGACGCGTCGCCACTCCATTCCACATGTGCGAAAACCGGCACTGATACACCTGCCCGCTCAATTTCGATGTCACTTCAAAGGGCCCCACAAACAAACTCATCGCCCCGCTATTCGCCAATACCGGCCGTGTCGAAGTCACAATCCCTCTCTTTTCGCTCTTCTCTTTACGTCTTTACGTCATTACTTCTTTACTTCGATTTGTCTTATCTGCTGACCGCCGCCGCCGTCTCCGCATGCGAATAACTCGCAATCGCCGCCGCCACTCCCGCCCCCGCCGGCGCGCGAAATCCCTGCTCTCCCAGCACTTTTTCCAGCGCCGCCAAAAACAGCAGCACGTTCGGCTTCTGGCTGCAATGCCCCATCAACCCCACTCGCCAGATCTTGCCTTTCACCGGCCCAAATCCGCCCGCAATCTCAATATTAAATTCATCCAGCAGTTGATTCCGCACTTTCACGTCGTCAATCCCGTTCGGGATCATCACCGCCGTCACAGTCGGCAGCCGGTCCGCCGCATTTTTCACCAGCAGCCCCATCCCCATCGCTTCAATCCCCGCAATAAGTGCCAACTGATTCACGCGATGCCGCTCCCATCGCGCTTCCAGCCCTTCTTCCACCACAATTCTCATCGCCTCGCGCAGCGCATATATTAAGGATATCGGCGGCGTGTGATGATACAGCCGCTCCTTCCCCCAATAATTCATCGCCGTCGTTAAATCAAAATACCAGCTCTGCACCTTGGTCTTTCTCTTCCGGAAAACTTCCTCCGCCGCCGCGCTCACCGTAATCGGCGACATCCCCGGCGGCGCGCTAATCGCCTTCTGCGACCCGCTAAAACAAATATCGATCCTCTCGCGGTCCACGTGCAGCGGCACCGCCGCCAGCGACGCGACCGTATCCACCACCAGCAGCGCTCCGAACTCATCCGCCACTTTCCGGTACGCGTCCAGCTTCGTCAGCACTCCCGACGAAGTCTCCCCCTGCGCCAGCCCAATCATCTTGATCTTCTTGCCTTTGCCCGCCTTACGCACATCTTCGGCGTCCACGGGCAGCCCGTATGGCGCTTCCACTTTCGTCACTTTCGAAGTCGCCCGCGACGCAATCTCAAACATGCGCTCCGAAAAAACTCCATTCACCGCCACAATCGCTTCGTCGCCTTCTTCCAACGCGTTCAGCACTGACGCTTCAATCCCGCCCGATCCCGATGCCGACAGCGGCATCGTCAACCGGTTCTCCGTCTGAAAGATCTGCCGCAACAAAATCTGCGTCTCGTCCATGCATGTCTTGAACCACGGATCCAGATGCCCCACCAATGGTGCCGCCAGCGCCCGGTACACCCTCGAATCAATCGACGACGGCCCCGGCGTCAGCATCAATCTCGACGGCGGATTTAATTCCCCAATATGTTGCGTCATTTTCTTTGTCCTTCTTTATCTCGCACTAAACTAGTGGCCCTTTCCCGGCACCGCGTGGTTATCTATTCTTCAGGGGGCTTGAAGCACCGCGGCGGGAAGCACAATTTTCCTCCAACGCACCACGCCACCGCAACCGACAATTTGGCCGCAACCCTTTCGCCCCATGCAACCTCACCCCGCCGCTTTCGTCTGCATCCATCCGCCCGCCAGCAACAATACCGCCACCACCAAGGACACATAAAGGGGTATAACTAATCCCGCGAAGTGAAAAACGATCCCGGCATTCACCAAC
>JBARBE010000425.1:0-3911 GCA_049792735.1 Candidatus Acidiferrum sp. | reverse complement strand
TTGGAGGCGGCGCGTAAGCTTTCGATACCGCGCTTTGTGCATATTTCCACGGACGAAGTATACGGCGACATTCCCCCTACTTTGTTCGCCGATGAATTGGCTCCATTACAGCCGAGCAGCCCATACTCAGCGTCCAAGGCAGGCGCCGACCTGCTGGTTCGATCGTATGTCCGGACGTATCAATTTCCTGCGGTGATCACACGTTCTTCGAACAATTACGGTCCTTACCAGTTCCCAGAGAAATTTGTGCCCCTACTGATCACGAATGCCATGGTCGACAAGACTCTCCCTGTTTACGGCGATGGCAGACAACAACGCGATTGGCTGCACGTCGAGGACAACTGTCGAGGAATTCTCGCGGTTCTTGAGAAAGGCAAAATCGGAGAGGTTTACAATATTGGAGGACTCGACCTCGAGGAAAACCTAACTATGGCTCGACGCATTTTGCAACTCACCGGGAAGCCCGAGAGCTTGCTGTCTTATGTCCGGGATCGGCCGGGCCATGACCGTCGGTATGCGCTGAACTGCGAGAAAATAAAAGACGAGTTGGGCTGGAGACCCCTGATCTCGCTAGAAGACGGCCTCCGCCAGACCATTGACTGGTACAAGAATGCTGGGCCTTGGCTCGCCGGCGTTCGTTGCGGGGAATATCTCACGTACTATGAGAAATATTACGTGAATCGTGAGCGGTCCCTACACGCAATTGCCAGCACCGGGACAACAGCTTGTGAATGACTTCTAAAGGACCTCGCTCTCACGTCATGCTGAAGACTCTTGAGCCAGCGAGCATCGGGGTTAATGCAACAAATCGAGACATTACTTCCAGGCGTGTTTGAGCTGCGGCCTGTTATCCATCGCGACGCGCGCGGCTTCTTCATTGAAACCTACCACCAGGCGAAGTTCACCGGCCTCGGCATCGCGCATACCTTCCTTCAAGACAACCACTCCCACTCCGTCAAAGGTACGCTCCGGGGCCTTCACTACCAACTGCATCAACCACAAGCGAAGCTTTGCCGGGTCGTGGACGGCGAAGCCTTGGATGTTGCTGTCGACATTCGTTTGGGCTCACCGCACTTCGGGAAATGGACAAGCGTGATCCTGTCCTCGGAACATCAAAATCAGATTTATGTTCCGGTGGGTTTCGCGCATGGTTTCTTAGCGCTTTCGGAAACGGTGCAATTCCTTTACAAGTGCAGCGATTACTACAATCCCGGAGACGAACATGGTATCGCCTGGAACGATCCCGAGTTAGATATAAAATGGGGCGTTGCAGAGCCAGTCATTTCCAAGAGAGACGCAGAGTATCCAGTGCTTGCCCAGGTTCCTCGCGCATTTCTGCCGGAATATAGGGCGAAATGATGCCGGTCATATTGTTGACCGGGAAGACCGGCCAAGTTGGCAGGGAGATGTTGCCGCTTTTGGCCCAATTGGGCGAGGTGATCGCGCTGGGCCGCGATCAGCTCGATCTATCGAAACCCGATGACATCCGGCGAACAATCCGAGAGGTGCGACCTCAACTTATCGTCAATGCCGCCGCATATACGGCCGTGGATCGCGCTGAAACAGATGAATCGATGGCGCATGTGGTCAACGCAGAAGCCCCCGAATTGATGGCCGAGGAAGCGAAAAGAATCGGCGCGGTGCTTCTGCACTACTCGACTGATTATGTCTTCGACGGAACCAAGAGCTCCCCCTACGATGAAGAAGATTCCACGAATCCGATAAACGTTTACGGGAAGACCAAACTTGCCGGTGAACAGGCGATTCGCTCTTCAGGAGTGCCACACCTGATTTTTCGCACAGGGTGGGTGTACGCTACGCAAGGAAAAAATTTCCTGCTAACGATCTTGCGTCTTGCGACGGAGCGGGAAGAGTTAAGAATCGTAAACGATCAAGTTGGCTCTCCAACTTGCGCGTCGGAGCTAGCAGCGGCTACCTGTAACATTCTCGCCAGGATCATCGAGAGGAATCGCGGGGAGTTTGTTCTTCCTGGCGCTGGCGGAACCTATCATATGAGCGCGGCAGGCCAAACTACATGGTATGACTTCGCCGAGGCTATTCTTGAGGAAGCGCGAGCCACGTCACACGCTCCAGGATGGCTTGCCGAGGCCACTAAAGGACGTCCATGGATTGCTCGGCGCGTAATCCCCATCTCCACGGAAGAGTTTCATTCGCCCACGCACCGTCCTGCCTACTCAGTTCTTTCAAACTCCCGCCTGACGCAAACGTTCGGTGTTTCTCTGCCCGGGTGGCGTGTCCAGCTGAAACGGTGTTTTATCTTCGATAGCACCGCAGCGAATGGCGCTGCGGGCTGCGGCGCCAAGTAGAGCGGACTTAGCCACTGGAAGTTTGCGCATGGTATCTGTCGGTGATTCAGGGAATTGATGTGCCCAGCTTTTCGTAAATGCTTTTTGCCTCAAGCAGGCGCTTCAGCACGTAATCTTTTTCGGCGGGAGAATTCCAGTCGGGATAACGGGACGTCACATCGATCGTCCGGTCGATCCAAGCCGCAAAATACTTAGCGTCCGCCGGCGAACGCGGCGCCTTGCCGCCGATCGTTACGTAAATTGGACTCGTCGTGCCGTAGACATATTTATCCAGCACCGGATATTTGTCGTGATCGCTCCATGCCCGCAGCACGCACCATCCGCTTTCGTTCAGCGGCAGCGTTCCCGCGGCATCCGCCGAATCGCGAGTTCCATCCAATTTCAGCTTTGCCGAAACTCGCCCGTTGCAGACGATCTCGAAATGATCCAGCGGCACAATCGAACGCAATTTCGCCGTAAACGGTACAGCCGCTTGCGGAGCGTCAAATTTGAGCTCGTCACCGACGTTCTTTGCGCCCAGCGTGAATTCCACCAGCGGCCCATTGGTCGCGAACGTCCGCCCTTGCAAAAGCGCATTCTCCCAAGAGTCTACCGTAGCTGGAGACTCAGGTACATTAACGTATACGCGGTCAAATCCCACATGCCCACGAATCGGAGCCGCATAATCGGCGGTCGCATCTGTTCCCGCTCCCGCGGGAATCCGAAAACCAAGATTCAGCAGCTTGTACCAGACCGCCGCCGTCGAGCGGTGATCGCTGAATCCCACGATCTCCATGTAATCCAATTTTCCAAGCGCCACATCCACGGGGAGCTCGTCTGTAATCTTCTGAGGCGGATTCGCGAACGGATCGGGCACTTCATCAAAGGGATGAACGGCTCCCACCAGCGCTCCTCGTGCGTGCGCCATGTCATACACATCGGCGTTCATCGGATATAAACTCGCCGCCGCCGTGTTTGGATAGCCCGCGTAGCCTGGCAATAGAAGAGGCCCTCGCAAACCCAGAATTCCTCGATGCCCCCAATAGCTGGTGTGAAATTCCTGCCCGCTTAGGATCACCACATCTCCGCGACCGAAATCTCCTTCATTGCCCTCGACGCTTGCGATGTCAGGAAACCTCTGCTCTTTGTTGACGAGCAGGTTGTTGACCAACTGCAAGCCTTCCGCTTTCGCCTGCTCTGCCAAACGCTCCAGTGTGTCCTGATATGTCCCGCCATAATTCATGTGTACGTGCAGGTCGGCGCTAATCCAGTGCTTCGCGTCGGGCAAGGAGTTGTTCAGTGGCTCGAGCTTGATTACTACCCGGTTCAAATCTCCCCGCTGGGCTTCAACAATCTTTGAAACCGGCTGATATTCAAACCCTTTCACCACGTCGACCTTGAGTTTACCGGTGGGCACAACGATGTTGCTTCCCTCCGTCAGATGGAAGTAATGCGCTTCGAACGGCTGTTTTTTCGGATCAAATCCATCATCGGCATGAATCCAGGCCGAATCGGGCGCCCAGAATCTTCCGCTCTCGTCGGTTACGGCAACGCGCGCTGGCAGGTCGTTACTCTTGCCGTCCACCACACTCAGCTCCAGAGTTG
>JBARBE010000424.1:0-7383 GCA_049792735.1 Candidatus Acidiferrum sp. | reverse complement strand
ACCTCGTTGTCCCGGTCCAGGCGCGTGAGCTTCTCGCCAACGTCATCGGTGAGCAGCTCGACTTCGGCAGTGGCCACGGCTTCGGTGTGGTGCACGCGGTCTTTCAGCCGGTCAAACGAAGCGCTCTTCGAATCGTCTCCAAGCACCGTTTGCGCATGCGCGGCTTTGCCGAGCGCCACGCTGCGGCGATGGCGTGCCAGCAGCAAATCGCGCTTGGACTTGGCTTCCTCGAGCTTCTGCTCGAGCTTTTGCAAGGCGCTCTTCAGCGCGTCGACTTGCAATTTTTGATCGTCCACCTGCTCGCGATAGCTCAGAGCCAGCCGCTGTGACGTGTGATAACGGTCCAGCGCAGCGCGGGCCAGATCGTCTTCTTTTTTGTCGACGGCAACTTCGGCTTTTCGCATCCAGTCCTTTCCCGAATCTTCGTTTTCGCGAAGCTTCTTTTCGAGCATGTGCTGATCGGCGATCGAAACCGCCACCTGCGTTTTGACCTGGAGATATTGATTCTCCATGTCCATCATCACCTGCTTGATCATCTTCTCCGGGTCTTCCGCGCGATCGATCATGTCGTTCAGATTGGCTCGGATTAAGGTACCGACTCTTTCTAAAAGTCCCATGGTATTTCTCCTTTCAAACTTCCGAAAAAACTCTTGCACCGCGGACAAAGCGAAAACCGGTTAACGCAAATGGCCAAGCAGCAAATGCAGGAGGCCCGGCATGCAAATGATGCTGAATGCCGCCAACTTGTCGACCAAGAAAACGAGGCCTCCGAAAAAATGCCGGGCGGCGAACGCAATCACCACCAGGCAGAAGATCCACAGAATCAGGAATTCGTCTTTCAACGTCATGGCCAACCCCCTGGCCTCGATACAGCGTCCTCGGCGGGCACTCGAGTGCCCGCCGGGACGGAAGCGAACGTTATGACTTCGCGGGTGCAGCCGGCTTTTCCGGCTTGGGCGCCTTATCGCCGATCAAACGCACTTTGCCGAGCAGGTCCGACATCTGCATGCCGGAGAGCGCTTCGAAGAGCGCCGGCACTTGCGCGGCAATCTTGGTGATGTCGCCGGTGAGTTTGTAGGCGCCGGCGGCGTCGCCGTTTCCCGTCGAGACGATGGTGACTTTGTCGACTTTGCTGAGAGGCTCGGAGAGCGCTCGCACGACTTCAGGCAAGCTGGTGATGAGCTTGTCCACGACCGCGGCCTGGTTATATTCCTGGAAAGCTTCGGCCTTGATGTTCATGGCTTTGGCTTCCGCTTCGCCTTTCTTGAAGATGATTTCGGCTTCGGCTTCGCCTTGCGCGCGAATGGCGGAAGCGCGGCCTTCGGCTTCGCTCATCAGGCGCTGGCGTTCGGCGTTGGCGAGCGTCTCGATGCGCTGGCGCTCGATTTCCGCCTGCTTCAGCACGGTGGCGATCAGTTCGCGTTCGCGGCGCGCAATTTCCGCGTCTTGCACTTTGACTTGCGCTTCGCGCTCGACCTGCTGCACACGGACGGCTTCAGCAACGACTTGCTGCTGCATGACGTTGGTTTCGATTTCGTAGGCTTTGTCCGCGGTCGCTTGAGCTTTCTTGGTCATTTCCAAGTAGCTGGCTTTCTTGATGTCCAGGTCGCGTTCGGCTTCAGCCTGCTTCGCAAGCGAGGCGGTTTCCGCGGCGACGCGCTCCTGATCGGCTTGTGCTTTGGCAACGGCCGCGGCGCGTGTCGCTTCGGCGCGCTTGATGGCGATATCGCGGTCGGCTTCGGCGGCGGCCACTTCGGCGTCGCGCTTGATTCGCGCGATGTCCGGCCGGCCCATGTTGGTGATGTACTCGTTCTTGTCGCGGACTTCTTTAATCGTGAAGCTCACGACGTCAAGGCCCATCTTGCTCATGTCGGCAGCGCATGTGGAACGCATGCGGTCGCCGACCATTTCCGGTTCTTTTACGATTTGTTCGACCGTCAGTTGGCCGATGATGCCGCGCAGGTGGCCTTCCATCACGAGACGGATGAGCCCTTCACGCTGCTCCGGCCGTTTCGTCAGGAATTGCTCGGCAGCCGTTCGAATGGACACGGGGTCCGATTTCACCTTCAATTGAGCGACCGCCTCGACCGTGACGGCGACGCCTTGGTTGGTATAAAGGCTCTGCTGCGGAGCCACGTCGAATGACATCAACTCCAGCGACAGCTCCTTGCACTGCTCGAGCATCGGCAGAATGATCGTGCCGCCATTGCTGACTGTTCGCGGACCGCGAATGCCGTAAATGACGAGCGCTTCGTGCGGTCCGACTTTCCGTAGCATTCTTGCGAAAGTTATTAAAACTACGAGGATCACGAGGACCAACAAACCCGCCATGACCCAAACACTCGAAAAATCCAACATGGAGGACCTCCCTTTTCACCGACTGGACTGTTTGCATCGTGCGTCAGTCCGAGAAACTTTTGTTCACGACGTTGCGCCTACTTTGTGAATTCTTCCCACTGCTTTACGTACGCGATTCCGTCTTCGTAGCGCGAGATCACCACTTCGGTCCCGGGAGGCAAACTCTTGCCGTCCTCGCTGCGCGCACCGGCGCTCTTGCGCGCGCCGTTCTGCTCGAAGATCACTTCGCCGATTCCGTTTTCGCGGATGGCCATGCTGACAGTTCCCACGCTGCCTTCCACGCGAAAGTCCCAGTCCAACATTTGTCCGCTAGTCGCTTTCACCATGCGAGCCATGAACTGAAAAACGATGGTGCCCGCGAAAAGCCCTGCCAGCATCGAGAATCCGAGAATCGCCAGCGCGACGAAGTGAGAGTGCTTTGTCAGGATGTAGCCGACGCCGCCGAACCATGCCAGGAACGCCAGGATCGTCGAAGCGTCGAGCCACGAGAGATGGCCGCCGGACTTCATAGCACCGGATTTTATGGCTCCGCCTTTGAGACTGACGCCATGCGCGTGGCCAGCGCCTGATAAACCACCGACGTGGTGTGCACCGTGAAATGGCAGGTGCATGTGAAACGGCAGATGGAGATGGACTGCGCCCGCCAGGAAAGAAAGAACACTCAAGGAGAAGCCCACCAGGAAGCACAACAGATAGAAGTAAGACCAGGTCATAAAACACCTCGAAACGCACAACAACTGCGCGGACCGGAATTCGAGACGCGGACCCTGCGGGTCAGTTATTCAAAGAACTTGCGGGCGGTGGATGTCCACTGCCTTGTTGCTTGCCGGAATGCAATACCTCTCCGAGACGCTCGGCCAAACCCGGCGTGCGAAGAATTTCCGCGAGAAGCAAAAGCGCCTTCCGCGAGTCTTCGTGTTCCGCGACGGCCAAAATGCTCCGCCGGAGTTCTGCATCGGCGGCAAACTGTTCGGCCCCCGCATAGAGCCAGGAATCGATCTTGGCGTCGACGGCGCGCAGCACGGACTGTAGCTCGGGCGTGTAGCCCTCCGGATCGTCCACCAAAAAACCGGGATAGACGCGGAAGAAACGCGCCAGCAGGGTACGCGTGCCGTGCGTGAGATGCGGACGCGTGCCGCTCTCGATTTGCGAGAGATATGCCTGGCTTAGACCACGGCCAACTTCGCGCTTCATGGCTTTGGCCAGTTCCTGCTGGGTCATCGGACGCCCCAGGCCGCGCAAGGAGCCCTCAACGGAGCGGAGAGAACGGAGTTTGTTACCAAGAGTCATCGAAGGACCTACATATTGCAATCTGCAAACAACGTATTACCTTTCGCTATTTGTGTCAAGAACTATATTTGTCCTGTTTTCATTGTTTTACGGACACATTGGGAGACTCTTGGGTTCTTGTACGGGAAGAATGCAGAAGGCCTACGGTCTAATGATCAGTCTGGCTTGCGCAACGATTGCAGATCAATGCCGAGTTGCTGGCACTTTTTGTAGAGGTGGCTGCGCTCCAATCCGAGCGCGCGGGCCACGTTGGTCATGTGAAAATTGTGGCGCTTAATTTCGGCGAGCAGCACTTCCTTCTCGAAGGCTTCCGTGCGTTCGGTGAGGGTTCCCGTTCCGATGGCTCTTGAGGCAGCGGCCGCTGCGGAACCGGCGGAAGAGTCTTCCGCAGGAAGGACGAGCCGGACATCTGCGGCGGTGACGGAGTCTTCTGACGAAAGAAGGACGAGGCGCTCGACGACGTTGCGAAGCTCGCGGACGTTTCCGGGCCAAGCGTAACGGCGCAGCTCCGCGATCACCTCTGGCGCAAACACTTTTTCTTTCCAGCCATTTTGCGCAGCCACTTGCCTGGCAAAATGCGCGGCAAGCTCTGGAAAATCCTCGGGCCGTTCGCGCAGCGGGGGCAGCGATAACGGAAAAACGTAAATCCGGTGGAAGAGATCTCGACGAAACGCGTTCTGTTTCACCAGGTCTTCGAGGTTTCGATGCGTGGCGACAAGAACTCGTACGTTCACGCGAACCGGTTTGTCGCCGCCGACGCGCTCGACCTCACCTTCTTCGAGCACCCGGAGCAATTTGGCTTGCATGGTGACAGGCATGTCGCCGATTTCATCGAGAAAGAGGGTGCCACCTTCGGCTTGTTCAAATTTGCCGATATGCTTTGCGGCGGCGCCTGTGAACGCACCTTTTTCATGCCCGAAGAGCTCCGATTCGATCAATTCCGCGGGAACGGCCGCGCAATTAAGAGTGATGAAGGCGTTCTCGTGGCGTGGCGACTTCTCGTGAATCGCGCGCGCGACAAGTTCCTTGCCAGTGCCCGTTTCGCCCAGAATGCAAACACGCGTTTCGCTGGCGGCGACACGATCGATCTGCGCGAGGAGCTTCTTCATCGCCGGGCCGGAACCGACGAGTTCATGCTTGCCCAACCGGTGGCGCAACTCGCGGTTTTCGTCTTCGAGACGCGAGAGGCGAAGCGCGTTTTCGACTGTGACGAGCAGTTTGTCCGTGGAGAGCGGCTTTTCCAGAAAATCCAGCGCGCCGAGCTTTGTCGCTTTGACGGCCATCTCGACATTGGCCTGGCCGGAGATCAGCACGATTGGCGTTTTGACTCCGGCTTGTTTCAGGTCCTCGAGCAACTCGATGCCGCTTTTGCCGGGCATGACCACATCGGAAAGAATAAGGTCAAACGATTCGGTGCGCAGTAGCTCGAGCGCGCGTGGCGCGTTGTCGCAAACCGTGGCCTCGTGGCCGGCGAGTCGAAACGCGCGAGAGAGCGAAGCCAGTGTGTTGGGGTCGTCATCGACGAGCAGGAGGTGAGCTTTGCGTGGCAAATGGATGTCCTTTGCGGCTGAGCGTCATTCGGAAGCGGCCACGGTGAAGCTGGGCGACTGCTTTTTCTCTTGGGGTGGTTCTTCCGGCGCGGCTGCAGGCTGC
The DNA here is from genome assembly GCA_049792735.1 of Candidatus Acidiferrum sp. Lineage (GTDB taxonomy): Bacteria > Acidobacteriota > Terriglobia > Acidiferrales > UBA7541 > Acidiferrum. Next base: position 2,082 of record JBARBE010000424.1, on the reverse strand, counting down.
GTGGGCTGGCGCTGCGGCAGCTCGATACGAAATGTGGTCCCGTGGCCTTCGTCGCTCGAGACGGAAATGGTGCCGTGATGATCGCTGATCACCGACTGAATAATCGCGAGGCCCAGGCCTGTTCCCTGCACTTTCGTCGTGTAATACGGCGTGAAGAGGCGCGAGCACTCTTCGGGCGTGAGACCTTTTCCTGTGTCCGCAACCTCGATGCGAACGTTGCCTTCGTGTTCCATGGTACGCAGGGTCAGCGTGCCGCCCGCGGGCATGGCGTCCAAGGCATTTAAAACGAGATTTTGAAACGCACGATGCAGCAAATCGGGGTCAGCATCGATTTCCGGCAACTCTTCCGTCAGAAAATATTCCGGAATGATTGGCGGTTTGCCGACGGCATTGAACTGCGGTTCAAAGAGGCGCACGGCATTGCGCAAGGCTTCGTTGACGTTGACGCGCGCAAAGTGAGGCGTTGGCATTTTCGAAAAATCGCTGAAGCGCCCGACAATGGCATTGAGATTGGCGAGTTCCGCTTTCAGGGTAGCCGTGGATTCGTTGAAAACCTCTAGAAATTGTTTGGCGTCTAGTTGCCGGGCTTTTTGTAGATTTTCCACGGTGATTTGCAGCGGAAACAGCGGGTTGCGCAGTTCGTGTGCTAGCCGCCGCGCCAGTTCGCGCCAGGCCGCGACGCGTTCCGTTTGAACAAGTTGTTCGCGCTGCGCCGTCAGCGTCTGGGTCATTTCATTGAAAGCGGAAGCAAGCTGGCCGATCTCGTCTCGCCCACGCAAATCGATGACAGTGTCCCACCTGCCGGATGCCACTTCGCGCGCGCCCTCGGCCAGCGTTTCGAGCGGGCGCGTGATTCTGGCGGAAACCCAGAAGCTGAGAAACAAACCGATCAGAATTGCCGCGCCGGCAACTGCGCCAGCAATTTGCAGAATGTGGCGCGTCAGCATCACCAAATCTCTGCGTGAGCTGCCCAGAAGCAGGACGGCGAGCAACTCGTTATTGCGGCCCATCAACGGAATTGCATGAAATGTTTCTGCGTCGGCGGCATTCTGTGTCCAGTCAATCGTTCGCACCAGAGGTTTCGGCTGTTTCTGAATTTCGTCGACGAGCGAAGCGAAGCGGTCGGCTTGTGGGGCCGCACCGTCCGCGTCCGTAAGTTCGTCAGCCGCAAAGCCAGGTTCAAGATTGAGGTACAGGAGTGCGCGCATGCGCGCGGGCAAGACCAGAGAAGCAAGGAAATTTCGGTCGATCCTGCGCCCTCCAATGAAATAGATGGGTTTCTCCACGTCGGGGATCGTTTGCACTGCAGTGAGCGAGAGAGCGACGCCGTCCGGCATCTCCTCGCGCCTCAGGAACGAAGTGGAATTGCTCCAATCCTGTCCTTGCGACGAGGCAATCAAGTCGCTTTTGTAGCCGACGCGCGCCGGATATTGGTAGGAAGAAATGAGCGTGCCATCGGAATTGACGATCTCGAGAAAATCCAGGCCATGGTCTTGGGCGGCGCCTCTGGCGTCATGCACATAGAGCGATTGGTCTGAGTTGGGACGCGACAAGTCGAGCGCCATACGGATGCTCAGTTCGGCGCCAGCGATGTTTTTCACTTGCTGAAGGATTTCGTCGCCGCGCTGCGCGTATTCCCTTTTGAATTGCGTGACGAGAGCTTCGGTCCTCTGCGTGTCCTGGGCTTCGAACGCCTGCTGCGTATAGTGGGTCACGCCATAAGCCACGAGCGAAACGGAAGCGAGCACGGTGATCAGAAAAACCAAAAATAATTTGGTGCGAAAACTCATGGTTTTTCTCCGGAGGCGGCCACAGGCCATGGGACTTCCAACCACACATCGGCAAGGTACCATTCGCCCCAGCGCGACGGCATCCAATCGCGCACGGCTGGGCCAAGCCCGACGGACTCCGCCTCGGTGACGAGAGGCAGAACTTTCCAATCATCGAGAATCCGACGCTCGCGCTCATAGAGCAGTTCGTGATCGGTGTTCGTGGCGTTCCCCTCGGATGGCTCTTTCAGATTATATGCTGCAAACAGGGAATCGAGTTCCGCGCGCGAAGAAAGAGATGAATAACGCCAGG
>JBARBE010000423.1:0-2026 GCA_049792735.1 Candidatus Acidiferrum sp. | reverse complement strand
AGGACACTCTCTTCCAACGATTCTTCGACAGGAACGAACCCGCCTTTTAAAGCCGCGTCTCGAAATGCTTGAAGTCTATTCATGATGCTTCCAGTCTAGACCCACTGAGACGCAAAACGGTTGTTGTTAGAGGAATTATTTCGTTAGAAATTTTTCATGAAGCAGAAGAGCGAACAAAGTAGGGTGCGGTCGCGTCGTCATCCGCCACCGGACGAGAGAACCGAATGCCAGGCAGACGCCAGAAGACACGCTAGACGTCTTTCGAAAGTTTTGGATTATAAGGGTAGCCGGATACTCTTGGTGCATGCGCAGTGCGGTATTCGTCCAGGTCCGTCTCGCTGATTTGATAGTGTGCCTCGGGAGGATGGTTTCCGAAGGCAGCGAGCTCCTGCCGGAGCCGGAGCGAGCAGATCTCGGGAGCGTCTTGAAAGCGCACGCGGCGGGAACCAAATGCCTCGTTCCCGATGGTGAGGGTAAATTCGCTGGTTTCGTTTAGAGGCCGCCGCACAACAAAGCTATACTCACGCACAAGCGCTCTCGCTTTGAAACCCACGTACTGGACAATTACGTTCTCAGTCATCGGAGTCCTTTCGCCTGGCCCGTAAGACTTCACATGAATTGGGGACACTTGTACCGTTGCAACTCTTCAAGCGGATGCATGTCTTGCGGCACAGGAACCGTCGCCCTGGGGAGCGCGGCGGAAGGTGTGAGACTTGACATAACAACTGTACACCTTTGGGACGTTGACTGCTCGACTATCTTGCCTCGATTTCGGCAATGGAATCCATTCTTGATGCAGCGAGGACGTGATGGGAGGGCCAATTGAATGAGTACCAGGGTACAGAAACGGGCGTGAATCTTAATTTACACGTCGACGCGCGCGTCACCTCGTGCGAGATGTGTCTCAAACGCTGAGTTCAGATGCTTTGAAGAGATTCTAGAAGGCCTTGGAACAGCCAAAACATAGCGGATGAAAGTCTAAATGCTAACGCTGCGGCATCTGGGCTGGAAGAACGCGCGGCTGCACCGGTGCGATCTTTGAAAGTGCCCTATATGGAACAGACGCGGAACTGCCAAGCGCCGTAGGATGACATGTTCGAGGAATCCAAGACTGAGATAACGAGGTGAACTTATGCGAGGACTTACATTTCTTTTGGCAGCTGCTGTTGCGGGAAGTTGCCTCATGGTAACCGTACCCAAGGCAGAGGCCCAGGTAAGCGTCGAAATCGGGGTGGCTCCGGAGTGTCCCTATGGATACTACGACGTAGCTCCTTATGATTGCGCTCCGTCCGGCTACTACGGCCCAGAATGGTTTAGCGGGAACGTTTTCGTCGGCGCGGGCCCATGGTTTCATGGAGGAAATGACTTCCGCGGCAACGTAGATAACCGTTACGATCCACGGCACGGTTATAAGGGCGCGAAGCCAAACCGCGGCGAAAAAGCCGAGCCATCAAAGCGTGTCGATAGCGCCCACTTCAAGGGGAACGAAGAGCGGGACGGACGAGGGCACGAGGGTAAAGGCAAACAGGAATCCAAGCCCAATTAATGCGACGGGGGAGAGGAACCAACGAGTTCCTTGCCACTGATGCTAAAAGTGTCCTCCTTTGCGAGGATTGAGATGGAGTTGTGAGGCCGCGGGAAAGTGCGGATTGTCAAAACCCGCGACCTTGCACCAGCGACTGCCAGGCATGCGGCACACCCCTAGGAATTAATTCAAAAAACGCTTCGAGATGTTAACGATGCCCTGCCCTCTATTATTTCTTGCTTTCGAGCTGTGCGACGCGCGCCTTTACAATTTTCTTGATTAGGGTGATCGGGAGGGGTTTTTCCGCGGGGAAGTGGATGGTCCCTTTGGAAGTGGAGAAGGCTTTCAGTTCCTTTTTAAAGGCCGCGATCATGGAAGCCGTGGGGAAGAGGCTGAGGTGATCGGAAAAGGCGGCGTACCAGACCAACACACCCTTGTTGGATCTGAAGGCGGGGATGCGGTAGCTAATGACTTCGGTAGCTTCCCGGGGAACGACGGAGC
>JBARBE010000422.1:0-9819 GCA_049792735.1 Candidatus Acidiferrum sp. | reverse complement strand
TGGCGGTGTCTATGATGTTGCGTCTCGCGAAGTGCTCGAAGAAGTCCCACGCCCCGTACTTTTCTTTCAGGCCTGGAAGTACCGCATTCACCAGCGCGTCGCCCATCAGGCCATCCTTCACCGGCTGCGACAACATGGCGCGCAAGTCCAGGAGGTAGCCGCGAAACTCGAGCACGTCGTCCGCCGTGCCGACATCGCCATGCCCGGAGACAAACGCGGCCTTCGGCCATTCGGCGGCGAGCTTCGCATCGCTTTCAGCCCACTTGTCGGTGGTGCCGTCGATCAGATTGGGCAGCGTCTTCTTCCAGAAAAGATCTCCGGTGAAGACCACTTGCGCATCGGGAATGATGACGACGGAATCGCCGCCAGTGTGGCCAGGAAAAGAGCGCACCAGAACTTTTCGTGATCCCAGATACAAATCGAGGGCGGATTCGTAGCCAATGCTCGGCGCGACGAGGCCATCGATCCAGGCTTTTTGCTCGGGCTTGATGCCGGCGCCGAAGAATTTCAGGTTTTCGCTGTGGATCCAACCACGCACGTTTTTCTGGGCAATGATGACGGCTCCAGCTTTGGCGAAGACACCGTTACCGGTGACGTGGTCGAGATGGTAGTGCGTGTTGACCACGAATTTCACGGGCAGTTTGGTGAGCTTTTGAATTTCCGCGAGCAGTTGCTCGGCGGCTTTGGCGTCCTCGAAGGTGTCGATGACGGCGACGCCGTCATCGCCGATGACGAAGCCGGCGTTCGAACCGGCGGGGCTTTTCGGTTTGTCGATGGCGGCATAGACGTTGTTGCCTAACAGCTTGAGCGTGAAGACCGATGAATCGGCGGCGGAATTCTCTTGTGCGTGAATAGGAAAGACGAAGATCGAGAAGAGCAGAGACAGCAGGAGAGTTTTGCGCATGGTTGCGTATGGTATCGCAACTTTGGAAGAGAATCAGGCGGAAATTCCAGCTGACGGATCAAGCTCGAATCGGCTTAGGGTTTTTTCTTAACACAGAGTCCGCAGAGATCACAGAGGAAAAAGAAACAGAGTGTGATTACCCGAGGCGGTTTTTGTAGATGGCCATGCCCACGGCGGCGTCCATGCCGATTTTTTCCAGGGCGGAGATTTCGCGGCGGGTTTTAATACCGCCGGCGGCGATGATGGGATGTTTTGTTGCGGCGCGAAGCTTGCGGAACCAGTCAAGGTTTGCCCCGGACATGGTGCCTTCGCGGTCGACGTCAGTGCAGAGGAACGCGGAGCAGTACGGTTCGAGCCCGGGCATGACATTTTCGGGGCTTAGCGCGAGACGACGGCGCCAGCCGTGAATCGTGATGCGGCCTCTTGCGGTGTCGAGGGCAATGACGATTTTTCGCGGAGGGACTTTTTTTGTTAGGTCACGCAGAAAACGCAAGTTGATTTTGCCTTTTTGGAAAGCGGCGCTGCCGACGATGATTTGGTTGGCGCCCCACTTTGCGATTTCCATGGCGCGCGCGACGGTGCGAATGCCGCCGCCTACGCGGACTTTGAATTTGTAACGCTTGCGGGCCTCGATGCAAAGTTCGCGGGCGAGAGCGTTGTTGTCGCCAGTGCCGATGGCGGCGTCGAGGTCGATTAAGTGCAGCCAGGAATAGGATTTGAATTTATCGAGAAGGCTGAAAACATCGGCGACGGTGAGTTCGCGTTTGCGGCCGTGGACCAACTGGACGGCTTGGCCGTCTTGGAGGTCGATGCAGGGAATCAGCATGGGAGGCGGACCTCGATGTTTTGCGCGGCGAGGAATCGCTTGAGTCCGCGGATGGATTGGATGTTGTCGTGGAAGATGGAAGCGGCGAGGGCGGCATCGGCTGCGCCTTCGGAGAAGATTTGGGCGAAATGTTCGGGGAGTTTTGCGCCGCCCGAGGCGATTACCGGGACGGCGACGAAGCGCGAGATCGCGGCGGTTAAAGGCGTATCAAAGCCGAGTTGGGTGCCGTCCCGGTCCACGGAAGTAAGGAGAATTTCGCCGGCGCCGAGTTCCACCCCCTTCTTGGCCCACGCGAGCGCATCGCGATTGGCGGAATCGCGGCCGCCACGGACCATCACATCCCAATGATCGTTCACGCGCTTGGCGTCAATGGCGAGAACGACGGCTTGTGCGCCGAATTCACGGGAGAGTTCCGAAATTAGCTCGGGGCGTTGGACGGCGGCGGTGTTGACGGTGACTTTGTCGGCGCCGGCGAGGATTACGGCACGAGCGTCGTCGAGGGAGCGGATTCCGCCGCCGGCGGTGAGAGGGATGGCAAGCTCGGCGGCGACGCGGCGGATGGTTTCGATAAAGGTGGGGCGACGGTCGCGGGACGCGGCGATGTCTAGGACGACGAGTTCGTCGGCGCCTTCCGCATTGTAGCGGGCGGCGAGAGCGACTGGATCGCCGGCATCACGGAGGCCGACGAAATTGACGCCTTTGACGACGCGGGCGCCGTCGGTATCAAGGCAGGGAATGATGCGATGCGCGAGGCTCATGGGTTGGCCTTGGGGCCGAAGAAAAGGCAGATTCCTTCCGACAAGGTCGGAACCTTCGGTCGCTTCGCTCGGAATGACAATTGTTTTTTACTATGCGTTTTTTGCATCAGTGGCAACCTGCCAGGAAGTTTCGAAGAAGTTGTGCTCCTGCGTCTCCGCTCTTCTCGGGGTGGAATTGGACGGCGAAAATGTTTTCTTTTTCGAGGACAGCGGCGAAACTCGCGCCGTAATTGCAAGAAGCCACGGCTTCGCCATTGGCGTTCGTGGCGGCGAAGGAGTGAGCGAAGTAATAGTATGCGTCGGGCGAGATGCCTGCGAGCAGGCGAGATGGACGAGTGCGGTGCAACTGGTCCCAGCCCATGTGAGGAAGTTTGACGGTTGAGGGGAGGGAATTCACGGAGCCAGAGAAAAGATTCAGTCCTGGGAGATCGCTGGCTTCTTCGCTTGAAGCGTAAAGGGCCTGAAGGCCGAGGCAGATGCCGAGGAAGGGAACGCCGCGACGGATGGAATCGAGGAGCGGAGCGCGAAGATATTGTTGATCGAGAGCGCGAATCAAAGCGGAGTAGTGGCCGACGCCGGGAAGAATAATGGACTCGGCGCTGGCGATGCATTCGGGAGAATTGGAGCGCTGCGGCTCGGCGCCGAGTTTGCGGAGCGCGCGTTCGACGCTGGTGACATTGCCTGCGCCGTAGTCGAGGAGAGTGATTTTCATAGCAGGCCTTTCGTGCTGGGAAGAACGCTGCGGAGGCGTTTGTCGCGTGAGACTGCAAAACGCAGAGCGCGGGCAAAGGCTTTGAACATGGCTTCGACTTGATGATGAGAAGAGCGGCCGTAAAGCACGCGGAGATGGACGTTGGCGCGGGCGGCTTGCGCAAATCCCTGGAAAAAATCTTCGACGAGCTCGGTCTGAAAATCGCCGATGCGTTTTGCAGAGATTTTTGCGTTCACGACGAAAAAGGGGCGGCCGCTGAGGTCGATGGCGGCAGCGGCGAGCGTTTCGTCCATGGGCATGAGGAAATATCCGGCCCGAAGGATGCCGCGCTTTGAGCCGAGAGTCTTGAGGACGGCTTCGCCAAGAGCGATGCCAACGTCTTCGACGGTGTGATGTTGGTCGACATCGAGATCGCCTTTCGCTGCAATTTCCAAATCGAAGGCGCCGTGGCGCGCGACGAGATCGAGCATGTGATCGAAAAAGCGAATGCCCGTGGAGATGCGGGATTTGCCGCGCCCGTCGAGATTCAGCTTCAGACGGATGTCGGTTTCGTTTGTTTTCCGGTGGATTGTGGCTGTGCGCGGCATGAGCGTGGTCCTCAGCGGTGACGCTTGATAAGTTTCAGCAAGCGCTCCATTTCTTTTTGTGTGCCGATGCTGACGCGGACGAGGCCGGGGCCGATGTCTTTCGCGCGATCGCGAAGCAGGACGCCCTCTGTTTCTTGCAGCCACGCACACATTTCGGAGCTGCCGGAACCGAAATCGGCCAAGAGAAAATTGCCGGCGCTGGGATAGGTTTTCACGCCAAGCTTGTGCAGCTCTCTTTCAAACCACGCGCGAGTGTGGAGGATATTTTTGACGTAGAGCTTCATCGTTTTGGAATCGTCGACAGCAGCTTCCGCGGCAGCTAGTGCGGCTACGTTGACGGGAAAAGGAGCGGTGGCGCGGCGAAGGATCGTGAGCGATTCGGCGCAGGCGATGACGGCGCCGAGTCGAAGGCCCGCGAGTCCCGCGGCTTTGGAAAAGGTGCGTGCCACGAAGAGCTGCGGATACTGATTGACCAAGGGGATGACAGTGACGCCGGAGAATTCGGCGTAGGCTTCGTCGAGGACGACGGCGGTGTGGGTGGCGGCTTGCAAGATGGTTTCGATTATGGATTTTTCGAGAAGCGTGCCGGTGGGATTATTGGGATTGCAGACGAAGAGGACGCGAGGCTTAGCGGCTAGCGCGCCGAGGACTCCTTCGAGCGGGAATTCCATGGCGGCGCTGTATCGCTGGACTTCGAGTTTCGCCCCGGCGACTTCACCCCAGTAGCGGTACATCGGGAAGGTGGGTTCACAGATGACGGCGGTAGTTCCCGCGTCGACGAAGGCGTCAAAGAAAAGCCGGAGAGCGTCGTCACCGCCGTTGGTGAGAAGGAGTTCCTCGGGCGCCACCTTAAAATGACGCGCGAGGCGGCGCGTGCCGCGGTCGTACTCGGGATACATCGAGAGCAGCTTCGGCGTGAGCTTGGCGAGAGCGCGCTGAACCTTTGGCGAGCAACCGGCAGTGTTTTCGTTGAAGTCGAGGCGGAGCTTATCAGCCCGGCCTTCGCCGGGTGGCTCATAGGTGCGGCGATCGAGAATGGCCTGGCGAGTTGGGAGTTGTATCTTCATCGGCGGATTCTCATGGCGTTGCGGTGCGCGAGCAAGCCTTCGGATTCTGCCAGAGTTTCCGCGGAATCGGCGAGGCGCAGGAAGCCTTTCTTCGAGATGGTTTGGACGCTGATGCATTTCACGAAATCGGCGGCGGAGAGACCGCCCCGCATGCGCGCCCAGCCGCCCGTCGGCAGAACATGATTGCTTCCGCTGATGTAATCGCCGAGAGGCTGTGCGCCCCAAGGGCCGAGAAAAATGGTACCTGCGGCGGAGATCTTTTTTAACAGCTCTGACGGATTTTCGGGAAGGCTGAGGTGTTCCGGCGCGAAGCGGTTGGAAAAAGAGCAAGCAGCTTCGAAGCTTGGCGCGAGCAAGATTGCACCTGTTTTGCGCATCGATGTGTGAGCAGGATTGGTTGGAGGGAGATTCGTTAACTGCAATTCGATTTCATTCCGGACGGCGCGGGCTAGCTGATTGCTTGGAGTTACAAGAAAGCTGCCCGCATCGGGAGCGTGTTCGGCTTGGGCGAGAAGATCGGCGGCGATCCATTTCGGATTGCCCTTCGCGGCGAGGACGATGGCTTCGGTAGGGCCTGCGGGAAGATCGATGGCGCAATCGCTCGAGACGAGTTGTTTTGCGGCGGTAACGAAGCGGTTGCCGGGGCCAAAGATTTTGTCCACGCGGGGAATGGATTTTGTGCCGTAGGCAAGGGCAGCGACGGCTTGTGCGCCTCCGACGCGGGCGATGCGTGTTATGCCGAGTAAATTTGCGGCCGCGAGAAGTTCGGGGTTAGGCTTAGGGCAGACGACAGTGATGCGTTGAACGCCTGCGACTTGCGCGGGGACGACAGTCATCAGCAGAGTAGAAACGAGGGCGAAGCGGCCGCCGGGGATGTAGCAGCCGATGGAATCGATGGGGCGGACGAGTTGGGAGACGGTTACGCCACGCTCAATTCTAAGAGACCAGGGAAGCGGCAGCTGTTTTTCGGCCACGCGGCGGATATTTCGTTCCGCATGACGAAGGGAAGACAGAAATTCGGCACTCACTTGTTTACGCGCGGCGTTGATTTCGCGCAGCGAAATCCACACGCCGCTGCGGCGGAGATCCACGCCGTCAAATTTTTTGGCATAGGCGAAGAGAGCGGCGTCGCCGCGTTTGCGAACATCAGCGATAATCTTTTCGGCCACCGCCTCGGCTTCGCGGTCGCGCTCGTGGCGAGCGCGGAGGAGATTTCGTTCGACGGCGGGCGTGAGTTTGAGGATGCGCATCAGAGCACGATCTTGTTCAAGGGATATTCGACGATGCCCTGGGCTTTGGCGGCTTTGAGTTTGGGCAGGATTTGGCGGACGACGGCTTCTTCGACGATGGTGTTGATCGCGACCCAATCGGGATCGCTTAGAGCGGAGATGGTGGGTTTTTTTAGCGCGGGCAAGACGCCCAGAACTGCGGCAAGATCGTCGCGGTGAACGTTGAGAAGCAGGCCGACTTTGCTGGCGGCTGCAATCGCGCCTTGCAGCATGAGTATGAGGTTTTCGGCTTTCTCGCGCTTCCACGGATCGGCAGCAGCTGCGCGATTCATAATAAAGACGGTGGCGGATTCAAGAACGGTGTCGACAATGCGAAGGCGATTGGCGCGCAACGACGAGCCGGTTTCCGTGACTTCGACGATGGCATCGGCAAGCTGAGGGACTTTAACTTCCGTGGCACCCCAGGAAAATTCGACGCGGGCTTTGACGCCGTGACGGGCAAGATATGTTTCTGTGATATGGACGACTTCGGTGGCGATGGTTTTGCCTTCGAGGTCGCGAACCTCGCGCATCGCCGAATCCTCGGGAACGGCAAGAACCCAGCGGACGCGCGCGAGGCGCTGCTTGGCGTAGACGAGCTCGGAAAGTTCGTCGACGGCGGCGCCAGTTTCTACGACCCAATCGTGGCCCGTGATTCCGGCGTCGAGCGCGCCGGTTTCGACGTAGCGTGCCATTTCCTGGGCGCGAACCATGAGGCATTCGATTTCGGGATCGTCGATGGTGGGGACGTAACTGCGCGACCTGATCGTGATTTTCCAGCCCGCGCGAGCGAACAGCTCGAGCGTCGCGTCCTGTAGGCTGCCTTTGGGAATGCCGAGTTTCAGATGGATCATGCTTTTGTCTCCGTTTTCACGGGCTTTTCCGGGCCGTAGACTGATTCTGGCGCGAAGGTACGCTCGTCGGTGATTTTTGCGGTGCCGTCGGATTGCAGCACGCGGAAAAAGCAGCTGCGATAGCCTTCGTGGCAGACGCCGGGGCCGACGGGTTCGACGCGGACTAGAAGGGCATCGGCGTCGCAATCGACGCGAAGTTCGCGTACTTTCAGGACGTGGCCGCTGGACTCACCTTTTTTCCAAAGTTTGTTGCGCGAGCGGCTGAAGAAAACCACTTCGCCGGAGCGCTGCATTTCGGTGAGCGAGGCAGAGTTCATGAAGCCGAGCATGAGCACGTCACCGGAGCGGTGATCTTGAATAATGGCGGGAACGAGGCCGCCGGCTTTCTCGAAGTCGATTTTAAGATCCGTGCCGCTCATGGTGCTTGTCTCCCGGGTGGCTGAATTCCGCCGATAAGAAATCGTCCTAGAAACAAAAAACCCGCTGGGGCTTTCTGCGCCAGCGGGCCGGTGAGTGCTTTGTGTTGCGAAACTCTATGCACACCTCATCGGGCGCGGCGTGTGGCCGTGATGATGATGGCGATGCGCCCGAGAGTTCATAGTATGAAAATAAAGAAAATCGGTGCTGGTGTCAACCGCGCTTTTATTCCACGGCAGATTCCGCATCGTGAGATTTCATGCCTGGGGGGACGGACGCGAGAAGTTAGCTGCCACCGCCAGCGTTTTTTGGCCCAGCGGAATTGAAGTTCATGGTCATTTTCAGATGAACGGCGACGCCAGTCTTGCCGTTTTCCAGCTTTTCGACGCGTACCACTTGCGCGACGTACTCGCAGTTCATGGGATCGTGCGGCGAGGAATAGGGAAATGTGACGAAAACCCGCATGCCGGGATAATAGGAGTGGAGGCGGGTCGTGAAATAGATGCCTTCTTTCGAGGCGTTTACGCTGATCGGCAAGTCCTCGAAATGATCGTCGCGGGGCTCCGAGGGGCGCACGCGGACGGGCCGGGCGATTTTCGCTCTCCGGCTCACACGGTTGTCCGTAACAGGTTTTGCTGTCTTTTCAGGCATACCCGTTTCCGTACTAGAATCTTCGGGCTAGAATCTTAGTGTAGCCAAGCGCTTGCCCAATTTGGGCGAATCGTCAACCGGCTGCGGCGAATCTGATAACCACAAGGTGCAAGCCGTAGGCCAAATCATGAAGCGGAATGAGGGAAGGTGATGGAAGAGAAAATTCGCAAGGAAGAAGCGGCCTGGAAGAAGCAACTCACGTCGAATCAATACTATGTGACCCGCCAAAAGGGCACGGAACCGCCGTTCACGGGGGAGTATGAGGACACGGACACGCCCGGAGTGTACAAGTGCGTCTGCTGCGGGCAGCCGTTGTTTCGTTCTGATACCAAATACCACTCGGGCTCCGGGTGGCCGAGTTTTTATGCCCCGGCGAACGAGGAAGCCGTGGAGACGGAAACCGATGCCAGCCATGGAATGACGCGCGTGGAAGCGAAGTGCAGCCGGTGCGATGCGCACCTCGGGCATGTTTTTGATGATGGGCCACGGCCCACCGGAACGCGTTACTGCATCAACTCGGCAGCGTTGGAGCTGGACGAGGACTAAATACCGCGGATCGATACGCCAAAAAACGGAAGCGCCCCGGCGAACCGGGGCGCTTTTGGTTTTGCTGGCACTCTCAGGAGAAATTCGAGAATTAAGCAGCCGGACAGGTGCAGGCCACGAGCTCCGCGACAGGGTCGCTTTCGCGTTCCCACACACCCAGCAGCATTACCTTCGTCCCCGAAGGATATTTGAAAACGTAATAAATGCTCGAACGCCCTTCGACTTCAAAGAAGCCGGGCCTCCGCGGATCTGGCCGCGATGGGGCACCGGACTGAAGCAGCATGCGCAATTCAGCAATCTGCTCCTGCGAATGATTTCGCAGGTCTTCCACGAGGGGCGGGTGTTTCGTAATTGTCATGATCATGTTCCATCTCCGCCACATACAGTGTATCGTTCGCCTCATAGGTTAAGACGAAAATGCGCTGGAAAAGTTTCATGGAGAGCAACAACTCTTAAGAAATGTTGCGGGGCAAGAAGAGTCAGCCGCCGTGGAAACCGCGGATTTCCTTGAATTTATGGTTAAAATCCGGCTTTTGGGGTGGTCCAAATTGGCTCCCAGCAAGCTTCCCGCCCGCTCAAGAGACCTCTGGAGGAATATGCCCTCAGAGGCGGGATTGCCCCCAGCGCTGGTCTGTTTGCCGCCTTGCCGAGCCTTGTTGTATGAGAGGTGACGTTAGTATTGATGGCAGTACTTGCGCGGGCGGCGCTTCCCTGACATAGTGTTCTTAGTGACCCACCAATTGACATAGGGATGGCCTCTGTGACCAAAAATTCAACCAAAAAATCCCAAACCAAAGAGAAGACGAATTTCAACAAAGATAAGCGGCGCAAGCATCATCACTTTCTCGTTACCGTCTTCTACGCGGATGGCGAGAAGTTCGGCCGCGTCTATACGGACAAAGACAAGGCGGACCGCTTCGCCGACAGGCAGAAGCGCTCGCCCGTGGTCAAATCCGCTCGAGTGACCATGGTGTCCTGAGGTTGGGGACTAGAATTTTGATCGCCTGCGAAAAACTGGCTACGGAAGGCTTGTCGCTGCCGTGCGGCCATGCTATAAAAAGAACTGCCGTTGAGCGGCCTTAGTATAGTGGTAGTACGGAACCTTGCCAAGGTTCAGGTGTCGGTTCGATTCCGATAGGCCGCTCCATAAAATCAAACACTTACAGACTCCGCCTGCTCCGCGTGGGAACACAAAGGAACAAAACGCGTTTCCGCCGCTGGCCGAATCA
>JBARBE010000421.1:0-2267 GCA_049792735.1 Candidatus Acidiferrum sp. | reverse complement strand
CCCGGCGCGCTGGAACACATCTGACACTCTCATTAGCGCCGATTTCCGCACAGGAGGTTCGGGGCAACGTTCAGGTGATTTCGTAGCGGACGGTGCGTCCGCCCCACCAGGGGACGGGGGTGGCGGCGGGGAGGTCTGCTTTGCGGAGGACGGGTGAGAAGGCGCGGCGTTCGAGCCGGACGGTGATGGTGTCAGGGGCGGTGATGATCCGGCCGGGGGTTTCGAGGAACCGCCGCTGGATGGTGTCGGGGGTCACGGTCGCGTAGCCGGGGAGCCGGGCGCGCAGGGCGGCGGTGAGGGCCTGGGCGAGGACGGCGAGCATGACGTCGAGGTCGACGTTGAGGTTGACGGTGCTGGAGAGGGCGTCGGCGCAGAACGCGCGGATGATCTCGGCGAGCCGCTGCTCGATGGTCATCCGGCGGGCGTACTGGCCGACGAGCGCGCGGGTCTTGATCTGGTCGTCGTTGGTGATGATGACGGTGGGGGCTTCGCGGCCCAGGCCGGTGACGATCAGCTGCCGGACGGTGCCGGGGTAGCTGGTCAGCGTGACGGCGGGGTCCTCGTGGACCTTGGGCTTGTTGTGCGGGCCGGGCCGGTCCAGGGTGATCGTCGCGTAGTCGGCCGGGGCCAGGCTGGTGATGTGGCGCATCAGGGATGCTGAGCGCATGCGCAAGGTGGCGAACTTGACCCCGCGCTCGTTCAGCTCGCCGAGGACGTCCTGGGTGGTGACCTTCTGGTCCATGATCAGCATCTTCGGGTCGGCGCCGGACACCTGTTTCCAGTGGTCGCAGAAGGCGATCACCTCGCGGGCCTGGGTGGCCTTGGAGATGTCGGCGCTGGCGTAGACGAGGTTATGGGTGCCGGTGTCCTGCGCGAAGAACGTCAGCACCGAGCGGGCGCGCTGGGACCGCGTGGGCACGTAGTGCTTTTCCAGGACCGGGTCGCGGCCCCAGTGCATGACGGCGTGGAAGTCCAGGTCGAAGACCGCCTCCTCCGCGGTGGCCAGCCCGCCGGCGATCATCTGCTTGTCCAGGGCGGCCAGGAACCGCTGCTGGTGGTCGTGGGAGAGCCGGTAGGAGTAATCGGTCAGCGCGGTCTTCTTCGGCAGGACCGCGAGCCCGGCGAACAGGGCGGCGGCGGGGTCGGCGAGCAGGTCATCGACGTGGGAGACCCGCCGGGTGCGGGTCAGCTTCAGCGCCAGCAAGGACAGCAGCCAGCTGACGGCCGGGATGACACGGGTGCCGGGGTACCCGGCCGCGGCAGCCAGGGCGGGCAGGTCCAGGGACACCAGGTCGGGGATGGCCAGCAGCAGCCCGGCCCGGGTGGTGTCCAGCTGTTCCGGCCAGGTGCCGAAGTCGATCACCGCGGCGGCCGGCAGGTTGGTGTCCCGGCCGGGCGTGGCCGGGGAGATGCTGGCCTCGGGCGCGGGGCCGCGCAGCAGCCGGCCGAACCCCTCCTCGGCCAGGATCTCCGCGACCGAGGTGCGGTTCAGCGGGGTGCCCTCCGCTGATAGCCGGGCGGAAATCTCGTAGGAGGACAGGCCCTGCCGGCGCAGCGCGATCACCCGCCCCCGGACGCGGTCCCGGGCCGGGGCCGTGCCGGGGGCCGGGCCCGGCCTGCGGGGCGGGGCGAACAGCTCCAGATTCCCGGCCCGGTGCTCGCGGACCAGGTTGATCATCGCCCACCGGGTGTAGCCGAACCGCGCGCCCGCCTCCGCGTACGACAGCCCGTCCGCGAAATAGGCGCGCAGCGCCTCATACCGCCGCTGGTTCACCTGCCGCGGTGACGTGAACCACCCCGGCTCCCCCTCACGTTGCGCCGATCTGGCTGTCATATGAGAATTATTGCATATTGACTGTGCGGCTGCTGAGCGCGAGCAGCCCGCCCGCATCATGCCGCTCCCTGCCCGCTTGTCACGATCCGTCCCGTTCCGCATCCGGCCAACCGGGCATCAAGCAGCAGCACTCAAGGCAGATAACAAATCGGCTTCGCGCCATCCGGCACCCGGATCGCGCAACCGCCGACGCTAACCATGATCATCAGGGAGTAGCGTTCCAGCAGGTCAGGACGCTGACTACCGGTCGGCCTCCGCAGCGATCACGCGACAAGATTGCGCCGAACATCCTGCGCGGAAATCCGCGTTAGAGGTGGTTGAGGAAGGTGATCATGCGGGTCCAGAACTGCTCGGTGGCTACGGCGTTGGCTTGCACGCTGCCGCCCAGCTCCAGGTTGGTGAAGAACGGGTAATACGGGGGCAGGCCGAAGTA
>JBARBE010000420.1:0-6503 GCA_049792735.1 Candidatus Acidiferrum sp. | reverse complement strand
GCAGAGCTCGCCTCCGCTTCACCAGCCGAGCGTCATCCTGAAGGAGAAGAGGAAGTTTGAGAAGGAAAAATCATTGAACTGCATGTGTGCCAATTCCAAACTGTCTCAACAGAGGGGTTCACCCCATATCGCTGTGCCAGAACTGTGCCAGAATCCAACGTTTTCAATGCATTCGAGTTACCGTTGAGCGAAAAGCAGATTCCCCGATTTGTTGGAAACGTTAGTAGTTAGAAGAAAAGGATGGAGTGGTTGGAGTCGCGGGCTGTGCGCCCAAGGCAGGCGCGCTACCAGGCTGCGCTACGCCCCGACTACAACTACCGCTTTGATTCTACTGTACCTCAAGCGTGCAATTCTACTTATCATCGGCGGGCGGCGAAAGAAACGCTCTACACCTCCACATTGCTGGCATCGCCGTGAAGAATATCTGGAAACGAAGATCCGCGCGAAAGAGTCCAACTGTCATACGGAGAAGACATGAGTTCCCCCGAAACAAATTCCGAACCCGATTTCAGGAACAGAGCCAAGAAGAGCCACGTGTCCGTGGCACGCCTGATCGGTTTTGAAGCGAAAGAGACCTCCGAAGGACGAGCGGTTGTCTCGCTCGCGGCTGGCCCGCAACACGCCAACCCCATGGGAACACTGCACGGCGGAATCCTGTGTGACATCGCCGATTACGCGATGGGAATCGCCTTTGCCAGCACGCTTGCCCCCGGCGAGTCCTTCACCACGATTGAATTGAAGATCAATTTCTTCCGTCCCGTGTGGAACGCGGTGTTGAAAGCCGAGGGCAAAGTGGTCCGCCGAGGCTCTACCGTCGGTTATGTCGAGTGCGAAATCACCGACGAAAAAGGAAAGTTAGTAGCGAAAGCCGCCTCGACCTGCATGGCGTTGAAAGGCGAATTCGCCAAAGGCCGTTAGCCCAGAACGTCTTTCCTGGGAATTCTTATTTTGCGTCGCAGGCCTGGTGTAGTGAGCCGCGGCATTTGCGCTACACTGTGGCCAGTGTAGCTCAGGCGACTCATCCAAAGTGGCCGCCAAATTGAAAATGAACATGCCTTCGATTCGCAGCCTTCAGATCTTTCCGTGCGTGCGGTTGAACTTCCTCAAGATCGCCTCGGCCCTCTGCGTTTTGCTCCTCTTGTTCACCCTCGGGGGCTGCGCACGCTCATCCCCGCAACCCGTTACCGTAACGTTTCTGGATGTCGAGTGGGATACCTCTACCCTAAACCCCAGCTTGGTGCACGATTTGCAGGACTTCACAAAGCAAACGGGAATCGAGGTCAAACGCCTTCCCCGCCCGGACGGCTCTC
Source organism: Candidatus Acidiferrum sp. (assembly GCA_049792735.1). GTDB lineage: Bacteria > Acidobacteriota > Terriglobia > Acidiferrales > UBA7541 > Acidiferrum. The sequence continues at coordinate 5,193 of JBARBE010000420.1, read as the reverse complement.
TCAATCAACTCGCCCTCTGGCGCGCGCTCCTCAAAAAAGGAGGCCCAACGCCCGACGTGCTGAGCATTGACGTGATCTGGTCCGGAATCTTGAACCAGTATCTGATGGATCTAAAGCCCTACTTTTCAAACGAACTTTCCGCACAGGATCCAGTAGTGCTCGCGAGCTATACAGTCGGTGACAAGCTCGTTGCTATACCGCACCATGCCTATATTAGTCTTTTGTATTACCGCCCGAATCTTCTGCGAGAGTACGGCTATCGCGAGCCGCCCAAAACCTGGGATGAACTTGAGCGAATGGCCGCCAGGATTCAGGCCGGTGCACGAGCCAAAGGCAACAAAGATTTTTGGGGCTACGTTTGGCAAGGCGGCATCAACGAAGATTTAACCTGCAGCGGCCTGGAATGGCAAATCAGCGAGGGCGGCGGACGGATCATCGAAGACAACAAGACCGTCAGTGTGAACAATCCACACGTGATTCGGGCATGGCAACGCGCCGCGCGCTGGGTCGGCACCATTTCGCCGCCCGGCGTAACGGCTTACGGATTGTGGGACGCGCAGAACCTCTGGGGAGCCGGCAAGGCGGCCTTCCTTAGCGGATGGCAATCCGACTATAGTGTGCTCACTGGCGGCTGGCCTTTTCCGCCGCCGGGTTCACCAGCTTCCCCGGGCGACGCCGCTCAGATTGGCGTGACCAGCGTTCCGGGTGGCCCGGCGGGGCGAGCAGACACCTTGGGGGGAAATGGTTTGGCCGTTTCCCGAACGTCGGCGCACCCTCGCGAAGCGCTCGAGCTCATCCGATTTCTTATGCGAAGAGATGCCCAGCTCTTCCGCGCCAACGAACACACCCAACCCCCGCGGGGAGTCGAGTTATACGAACTCCCAGAGGACTTGAATCCGTATCCTCAACTTGCCGAATCAACGCGAAACGGAGGTCGTCTAGTGGCTCGTCCGTCCATCGTCGCCGGCGACAAATACGAAGACGTAAGCAGAGCTTATATCGGAGCGCTGCACTCCGTCCTCACCCGCGAAAAGACCGCGTCGGCTGCTGCCGTAAGCTTGGAGCAGGAGCTGGTTCAAATAACCGGGTTCAAACCTGGACCGCCCTCCAAGCCCACTCCTCCGTCGGCCGAATAAGCTTTCTCAATTTACAGCATGTCTTTTGATACGATTTGGTTTCTGGTCCAGGCGCGGAGCGCCCTCGCATCGCGCAGCCGAGGCGATCGATAGGGAGTCAGCAGTGGTCGCGAAACTTTCCGAATGGGCGAAAAAGACTGGCGAAAGATCTTTTCTTCTTCATCGCCTCAATATCGGTCGCCGTTTGACGCTTTGCTTTGGCCTAATCGTTTTGGCGATGTTGCTCGGAAACGGGGTTTTGCTTTGGCAACTCCATCGGGCTCAGGATGAAGCGGAGCGCTTGCATGGCGTCGATCAAGAGTTGATTATCCTCCTGCAGGCGCACACCAATCTCATGTCGTTTTATGATCGGGTAGATGAGCTCGCACATTCCGAAAACTCGGCCGAACTCGTGGCGGAAGCGGAGCCCATTCGGAAGGCCCTCATTCAAGACAGCCGGCGCAGCATAGACGCCCTCAGTCGACTGCCTTCGGAGGTGCAGTTGGACCCCACACTGCCGCCTGCTCTTCAGGCAATTCAGGACGCCCTTCCGGCGGAGCTTGATGCCATCGCAGACTTGGCCAAATTGAAGGACTGGCAGGCCGTCCGCTTGCGTCTGGCGAATCAAGTCCATCCGCTGGAATTCAGTACTTCAGCGCTGGTACAAAACATCGACCATGAAGTCGCCGAAAAACGCGCACAGGCCCTTTTGAAAATCAGCCAGGCGCAGCGGAGAATTTTTATCATTGTTCCGGTCACCGCCGTATTGACGCTTCTGTTCGCGGGCTTCCTCGGCATGGCCATCACGCGCAGTATCACTCTGCCGCTTGGGCGATTGATGGAAGGCTCCCGGGCTTTGGCAGGCGGCGATTTCAGTCATCGGGTGCCCACCACTGGAAATGACGAAATCGCGCTTCTCGGAAATGTCTTCAACGACATGGTTGTAAGGCTTCAGGATCTTTACCGGGAGTTGCAACACCGGGAGGCCTACCTGGCGGAAGCTCAAAAGCTAAGTCACACGGGCAGTTTCGGCTGGTACGTTTCAAGCGGAGAAACCTTCTGGTCCGAAGAAACCTTCCGAATTTTTGAATACGATCCGGCCACGAAACCTACGGTTGAATTGGTCGGGCAGCGCACTCACCCGGAAGACCGGAGACTCGTCCAGCAAACCTTTGAACGGGCCGCGGCAGAGAAGCGTGGCATTGATTTTGAGCACCGCCTGCTTATGCCCGACGGTTCTGTAAAATATCTCCGAGTCGTGGCTCATCCCACGGCCTACGACGAACCGGGCGGCATGCTCTTCGTCGGCGCGGTTACGGACATCTCCGAGAGCAAGCGCGCGCAAGAAGCGTTGCGCCAAAGCGGCGAACAGCTAACGACACAGAGGGCGCAGCTCGATGAGCTCTTTGAACAAGCGCCCGAGGCCGTCGTCCTTCTCGATGTCCAGGACCGCGTCCTGCGGGTCAATCCGGAGTTCACGCGAATCTTCGGCTACGCGGCCGAGGAAACGATTGGGCGTTCCATCAATGACCTGATCGCCCCGGAAGATCTCCGCAGCGAGGCGGAAACCTACACGCACCGGATAACCCACGGAGAGCCGTTGAGTGCGGAAACCATTCGGCGCCGAAAAGACGGCAGCCGCGTCCAGGTTTCGTTGCTGGCCGTTCCTATCTCCGTTCCGGGCGGCCAAATCGGCGAATACGCGATCTATCGCGACATTACCGAACGAAAGCGCGCTGAAGAGGCGTTGCGGCAGAGCGAGAGCTATTTGGCAGAAGCACAGAGGATCACGCATACCGGGAGTTGGGTCTGGGAAGTATCGCACCGGGATGCCGTGTTTCTGTCTGACGAATGGTACCGATTGTATGAATTTGATCCGGCGGGAGGCAGGCCGGAATGGGAGAAGCGGTTCGACCGCGTCCATCCAGCGGATCGAGCCGTCTGGATTGGGGCCATCGAACAAGCGATCAAAGAGAAGGCCGACTACGACGTGGAATTTCGCATCGTTCTACCGGACGGCCGGGTCAAATTTATCCATACGATCGGCCACCCGGTTTTGAGCGCCGAAGGTGTGGTGGTGCAATTCGTCGGCACTTCCACGGACATCACCGAACGCAAGCAAGCCGAGGAGGCCCTACGGCGCAGCGAGGGCTATTTGGCGGAAGCCCAAAAGTTGAGCCGAAGTGGAAGCTGGGCTTGGGACGTCCGCACTGGCGCCATTTTCTGGTCCGAAGAGAACTATCGCATCTATGGCTACGAAGGGGAAAAAATTACGCCCACCTGGGCCCATATTCTCGAAAGGGTTCACCCCGAAGATCGCGCGCTGGTCGAGCGCCGAGCGGAAATGGAGTCCACGCAGAAAGATGGCGGCGTTTCCGAAGGCGACTATCGAATTGTCCTTCCGGATGGAAAGGTCAAGCATTTGCATTCGATCGCTCACCCCGTCGTGAATGATTTCGGCGAAATTACCGAAGTCGTCGGCACCACCATGGATGTGACCGAGCAGCATGAAGCCCGGACGGCCCTGGAGACGGCTTTCGAAGAAATCAAGTCGCTCAAAGACCAACTGGACAAAGAGAACATCGCTCTGCGGGAGGAAGTCGACAAAGTCTCGATGTTCGAGGAGATCGTCGGCTCTTCAGAGCCGCTCCGGCTTGTACTCTCGCAAGTCGCAAAGGTGGCGGCCACGGATTCAACGGTGCTGATCCTGGGCGAAACCGGGACAGGAAAAGAGATGATCGCCCGTGCCATCCACCGGCGATCAAGACGCGCAAATCGCGCATTTATCCGCGTGAATTGCGCTGCGATTCCTCCCACGCTCATCGCCTCCGAGTTGTTCGGCCACGAGAAAGGCGCTTTCACCGGAGCAACGCAGCGACGTCTTGGCCGCTTCGAGCTCGCCGATGGAGGAACGATCTTCCTCGATGAAATCGGAGAACTCCCGCCGGAGACGCAGAGCTCACTTTTGCGGGTGCTTCAAGAGCGTGAATTTGAACGGGTGGGAGGCACTCAGTCCGTCTCCGTCGACGCGAGAATATTATCCGCGACGAACCGGAATTTGCGAGCAGCCGTCGAGGCTGGCACTTTCCGGCAGGATCTCTTTTACAGGCTGAATGTCTTCCCCATTCAGATGCCTTCGCTTCGAGAACGGGCGGATGATATCCCCCTGCTCGTCGAGTATCTGATTGAACGGTACGCCAAGAAGGCTGGGAAGAAGATCCAGAACATCGATAAGAAGACCTTGATGTTATTTCAAGACTACAAATGGCCCGGCAATATCCGTGAATTGCAAAATGTTGTCGAGAGGGCTGTGGTCCTATGCGATGGGGAGACATTTACGGTCGATCCGACCTGGCTCAAGCGCGAACTCCCCGGCGAGATGTCGCGACCGGGCATTCTTTCAAAGGGTCTGGGCCGCCTGGATGAAACTCAAGAAAAACAAATGATCGAGGCTGCCCTGGCGGAAACCGGCGGCCGCGTTTCTGGCCCGTCGGGTGCGGCCACCCTTCTAGGAGTTCCTCGGCAAACGCTCGAATCCAAAATCACTACCTTGGGAATCAACAAGCACCGGTTCAAGTCCGTCTAGCGATCCCTGCCCAAATCTGATCTTGCTTAGTTATTCGGATGGACCGGCACGAGCTGGTCCCCTTGCAGTTTGGATTTTTGGTCACTCCAGAAGAGCTCCCCGCGCCGTCGCTGTGTCTTGGCAATTTCAGCAGAAAACGCCTCAGCAATTGCTGAAAATCAGCAATTGCTGAATTTGGGCAGCCATTCCTTGGTGTAAGTTTTTTATTATCAATAGCTTGATGTAGGCCCTCAGCTTGCACCTTCAGTGCTAGGAAGATGCAGAATGACCCTGAGGATCGAAAAGATTTCTGACAGAAGCAGGGTGGTTTTCCGGCTCAGTGGGCGGATTTCCTCTGAGCATCTTGAGGAGCTCGCTATGGAAATTAAGGACTCGGCAGCAGTCACCGCGCTGGACCTCGAGCACGTTACGCTCGTGGACGTCGAGGGTGTTCGATTCCTCGGCGCTTGCCAGGCCAGGGGAATTGAACTTATGCATTGCTCGCCGTACATC
>JBARBE010000419.1:0-1752 GCA_049792735.1 Candidatus Acidiferrum sp. | reverse complement strand
CGGCTGCATCGGTGTGCAAAGCCACGCGAGCGAGGCCGGTCGTCGTACAGGCAGACTTGCCGAAGAAATCGACGAAAACACCTTCCGCCGGCATGGTGTTCTGATCGGCGAGAACGCCGACGGTACCGCAGTCTTTCAGAATTTTGAGCATCACGCGCGCGGATTCGTTTTTGAAGATGGGGCGGTCGCCGGACGCGCAGCGGTAGCGGTTGACGAGGGCGTCGAGGCGCTGATTATCGAGAGGCCGGGCCATGTAATGCAGCGGGTAGCCATAAAGCGCGTGCGCGAAGGAGGAAAGCTCCCAGGCGCCGATGTGGCCCGTCAGGTAGAGCACACCTTTGCCGCGCCGCTGGCCTTCGAGAAAGTTCTCGTGGCCCTCGAGGATCACCACTTTTTCGATGTTTTCTTTCGTGAGCCGAGGAAAATGTGCAAATTCGGCGGCCATCCAGCCGAGATTGCGCACCGTTTTGCCTGTGGCGTCTTTGCGCTGCGCGTCGGTCCAATCCGGAAAGGCGAGCCGCAGGTTATACTCCGCGGTCTTCTTCAGCTTTGGCTGGCAGGCAAAGACCAGTCTCGCCAAGAACGCCGCGTACCCGCGCGCGATGCGACGCGGAAGGATGCCCATCTTCTTCAAGATCAGCCAAACGCCGGCGTATTCGAGCCATTCTTTCATCGTTGTGCGGGACGGCCGCGCGGCGGCCGACGCGCGACAGTATGCAAGAGGTGCCCGGTTCGAAGATAGGGGTTCAATGCTAGACTTTTCCTTCCGTGAGCGAATCACCTACTGCCAGCTTCGAAAAACTGGAAACCGGGACTGTCGCCCGCGTCGGCTGGGGCCTCCTTATCGTTGCAACGCTGTGCGTTTGCTATTTCAGCCATCTTGGCGCGATCGGATTTGTTGGCCCTGATGAACCGCGCTACGCCTGGATTGCTCGAGCCATGGCGGAAACGGGCGATTGGGTTACGCCGCGGCTATATGGCCAGCCATGGTTTGAGAAGCCTCCTCTCTATTATTGGGAGGCGGCGGTTAGCTTCAAAGTTTTCGGCGTAAGCGAAGCGGCGGCGCGCTTGCCCAGCGCGATCTCTGCCCTGCTTGCAACGCTTGCGCTGGCGTGGCTGGCGTGGCGGATGTATGGGGAAGAAACCGCGCGCTGGCTGCTGTTACTGCTCCCTACAACCGTCGGCATGATCGGGTTTTCGCATGCGGCGGCTACTGACATGCCCTTCAGCGGAATGCTGACCATTGCAATGGTCTGTGCCGCGATTGTTCTGCGACTCGTTCCGTCGGCGGGAGGCGGGGCAAGCCCCGCCCCTACAAGCCCATCGATGCCATGGACAGCTCTCATTCTATTTGGCTTTTTTTTGGGCCTCGCCGTGCTAGCGAAGGGGCCTGCAGGAATTATCCTTTGCGGCGGCGCGGTTTTCTTCTGGGCTATCTTTACGAAGCGCTGGCGCGACGCATTTCGCCTGCTTCATCCCGCCGCCGTCGCCGCGTTCTGTCTCACCGCTCTTCCCTGGTACATTCTCTGCGCCCGCCGCAATCCCGATTTCTGTCGCATCTTCATCATCGAACACAATTTCAAACGCTACCTCACGCCCGAATTTCAGCACATCCAACCGTTCTGGTTTTACGTTCCCGTCCTCCTTGCCGCTCTTTTCCCTTGGACGGTTTTGTTTGGCTGGGCGGCGTTCGCCGCTTCCTTCGAGCAATGGCGAAGGCGGCGATTAGGCCATTTCAATTGGCTCTTATTC
>JBARBE010000418.1:0-7057 GCA_049792735.1 Candidatus Acidiferrum sp. | reverse complement strand
GCCCAACTTCTTTTCCGATCCTGTCCAAATCCCCCAAAGTCAACATCCCTTTTATCTTGACGTGATACACCTGCTCGATCTGCGCCCAGGTCTTCAACATTTCAGCGGCCAGATCGCCGTCATTGGTCAAAAACACGAGCCCAGACGCGCCATATTCCAAATTGCCAACGGGGAAAACGCGTTCTGGCAATCCTCGCAGAAGATTCCGCAAAGTTTTTCGGCCTTCGGGATCAGCCATCGCCGAAACCACTTCCGGCGGCTTGTGCAGCGCCAGGTAAACGTGCCTCTGCGCGGTCTTTCCAACGGTGCGGCCTGCCGCTTCAATCTTGTCCTTCGCGGGATCGGCTTTGGTGCCAAGCTCGCGCACGACTACGCCGTTCACGCGCACCTGCCCGCTCAAGATCAATTGCTCCGCGTGGCGCCGCGAAGCTATCCCAGCTCGACCAATGATCTTCTGCAGTCTCTCTTGCATCTAGTTTTGTCTCGCCTCGGCGTGTGCGCCGGTGATGTGGCAGTTGGGGCACGATATATCGTGCTCCCACTCGGAAGGCCATTTCATTTCTGTGTATTGAGAACGGTCCCGTTCTGACGCTCTCCCCTACTCTCCCGCGGCGGTGGATTTGACGACCGGCGGCGGGGGATCTTCATCTAGTTCGCCGGAGGGCATGCCTTCGTCGGTGGCGAGAGCTTCGTGCTCGCGGAAGGCCTCGGCTTCGGCGAGTTCCTCCTGTACGTGCGCGACGGCCTCACTCACGTTGTCGTGTGAATGTTCATTCGAGGCCACGCCGTCAGACGCCGCGCTCTCTGATGGCGCGAGTCCGGCTGCGCTTTCACGATAATCTTCGCTGGAAGGCACAACGCCTTCGTCGCTACCTAGCGCTTCTCGCGCCAGCGCCTCAAATTCTTTCAGGCTGGGCAACTCTTCCAAATCGCTGAGGCCGAAGCGCATCAAGAATTCCTTCGAAGTTTTGTAGAGGATTGGGCGGCCGATCACTTCTTTGCGGCCAGCGGTCGTGATCAGGCGCTTGTCGAGAAGCGTGCTGATTACGCCCGAAGTATTCACGCCGCGAATCTCGGAGATTTCTGGCGACGTCACTGGTTGCTTATAGGCGATCACGGCAAGCGTTTCGAGGGCCGGCATGGTGAGGCGCAGCGGCGGGCGCAAGCTCTTGATGAAACGGCGCACAACGTCGTGCTGTTGGGGCTTGGTGTAGAGTTTGTACCCGCCCGCCACGGCGCGGATCTCGATGCCGCGCTCTTCGCTGGCATAGCTGGCCACCAACTCATCGAGGGCAGCCTGCACGACGAGCTTCTCTTCGCTGAGCGCTTTCGCGAGCTGCTCGATCGTCGCCGGCTCGTCCGCCGCATAAATGATCGCTTCCAGTGCCGCTTTTCGTTCTTCGTTGGTCATGCTGCTCACTCTCTTCTCTGTGCCCTCTGTGAACTCTGTGTTAAGAAAACCCGTAGCTACACTCCACTCGACACTTTCTACCGATACTCCTCATCGATCTGCTTAATACCGCCTGCCTCGTCAAAAATTACGTCGAAGGCCTTGCCCTTCTTTACGACAATTTCCCCGAACTGCTTTTCTTGCGCCAGGCCTACGGCTTGCAGCTTCACCATCTCCAGAACCGCGAGGAACGCAACGATCATGGCGTGGCGCGAAGGGCAGGCCTCAAAAAACTGAATCAAATTTACCGTGTTGTCCGTGCTAGCCAGAATCTGGGCGCGTAAGGCCGCGATCATCTGTGCCACGCTAAACTGCTCATGCTGCAGCTCGATACGCGAGACTTCCTTGCGCCGCTCCAGAACCTGTTGGAATACTTTCACCAAATCGACGAGCGAGACGACGAGTTCGCCTTCGGTGCCTTCGTCGTTGTAGAGCGACTTATCCGGCTTGGACCAGACGTTTTCTTCGATTTGTTGTTTTTGATACAGAAGCTGCGCCGCATTCTTGAATTTCTCGTGTTCGACCAGGCGCTGCACCAGTTCCGCGCGCGGGTCGCCTTCCGCGCCTTCTTCCGCCGCGAGCGGATCGGGCGGCAAAAGCATTTTCGACTTGATGTAAATTAGCGTCGCGGCCATGTAAATGAAATCCGCCGACACATCGACGTTCAGCTCTTCGAGCTTGTGCAGGTAATCGAGATATTGGGCCGTGATCAGCGAAATCTGAATGTCGTGAATATTCATCTCCTGCTTCTTGATCAAATCAAGCAGCAGGTCGAGCGGGCCTTCGTACAAAGGGATGTGCACTTTGTAGGCCGCGTTGCCAGTCATCTTGTTAGTCGGCGTCGCCATTCGTTCCTTCACTCAGCCTTTGGCTGACTCACATTACGGCATTCTGTCCTGAATATCCTTAGGTTTCCTTCCACCTTGACCCACAAACAGAATCATCCTCACCAGCGCGTAGTAAACAATCACGTTTGCCAAAATTGTCAGCGCACAAATTACGATGGGGCTCATTATCTTTTGCAATGGCCCCAAAAACCATCCCGCGTAAAGAACTACGAACACTCCGGGAAACTGAATATCGAATTTCCAGTCCGGAGGGACAGCAGTTGAGGTATGCCAAGAGCCCCCAACAGCGGTAACACCGATGGCAATCCCCCAGACCACAGCCCAAACACGTTTGCTCATACTGTTTGCGCTTCGCTCCTTGCCTCACCAAAGGTCTCAACCCGGCCGGTCGGAACCGCTGCCAATTTCCTTCCGCTTGTCTTTCCAATGGAACACGGCTTCCCTCACGCGCTCCATCGTTTTCTTTGCTTCGACGCGCGCGCGCTTCGAGCCGTCGTCAATCATCTCCACCACAGCTTTTGGATTGTTCTCCCATTTCACGCGGCGTTCGCGAACGGGCGTGATCCACTTGATCAAATTTTCGGCCATCGCGGCTTTGCACTCGATGCAGCCGATGCCCGCAGTTGTGCAGCCTTGGCGCACCCAGTCCAGCCGGCCTGGCTCGCCTGCTGAGAATAGTTTATGCCAGTCGTAGACGGGACACACGTCCGGATTTCCCGGATCGGTGCGTCGCTTGCGAGCGGGGTCCGTTACCATCACCTTCGTTTTCTTCCGTATCTCCTCATCCGTCTCGCTCAACGTAATAGCATTGCCATAACTCTTCGACATCTTCCGGCCATCCAGCCCAGGAATCCGCGGCGTCTTCGTCAGCATCACTTGCGGCTCGGTCAATGTCCTGTGGACCTCAATGAAATCCGTCGCCGTAGGATAGGAGTCCAGGAAATTGTCCAAACCCGTTCGCTGTATGTTTCGATGGACCCTTGGAGCGCCATCAACGCCTCTCACAAAGTTGCCGATCTGATCAGGGCCGTGCTGCGACGCCAAAAAAGCATCTGCCAGGACCACCTCGAGAAATCCCCCAATCCGGCTGCGTTTGTCCAAGTTTCTTTCCAGAAATTTCGACAGTTTCATCTCATCGACACGAAAATCGTAAAATCCTCGAAACCTTCGAACAATCTCGCGGCTCAACTCCACATGCGAAACCTGATCCTCCCCCACCGGCACGTAAAGCTGTGCTCCTTCCTCGCTGTAAATTACAATGTCCGCCGTCTGCAAACAGGGATACCCCAAGAACCCATAATTATGCAGGTCCTTATCCTTCACCTGCTCCAACGCTTCTTTATATGTCGGCACACGTTCGAGCCAGCTTAGGGGTGTGACCATGGAGAGCAACAAGTGCAGCTCGGCGTGCTCCGGCACCAAAGACTGCTGAAAAATCACGGACTTGGACGGGTCGAGGCCAGCCGCCAGGTAATCCGTCATGATCTCGATGGTGTTTTGGGCTACGGCGGAGGTGTCGGCGTAGTCGCTGGTGAGGGCGTGCCAGTCGGCGATGAAGTAGAAGCAGTCATAGGCGGGAAGTGGCGAGTGGCGAGTGACGAGTGGCGAGCCAGTCCCCGCATCGTTGGCGGCCGGTAGGGACTCATTTTGCAGCCGGACCCAATTCTCGAGGGCGCCGAAATAATGGCCAATGTGCAGCTTTCCCGTCGGCCGCATCCCGCTCACCACTCTCTTCCTGCCGCTAGCTCCTGTCGCCAAGCTCTGCTCCCCTTCCTTATTTCTTTGCGCACGGCGCTTACCTGATCAGCTCAAATCTTATCCCATTCGCACCGTGCAAATTCTTCCCCAGCGTTCGTATAAGTCCAGTTCATCCTTGACATCTGTTAACTTCTATGCTATACTACATTTCGATTTAGATTTGGTACTCACAACTTGCGTCTCTCAAGCCTCGCGACAAGTTCCGGCCCACAGCAACAGTTTCATTTTCGCCTAACCCGGGACCAAGCTAACTCCTTTAGCAGCAACACTTACAAATCCCCTGCAAACACTGATTCTAAAGCACTTGCGCGTCTGCTAAGTCCTTTAGATACAGCGTTTACAAAAAAACCGGGGGAGGGGTGTCCGCCTCCTGTGCCCCCTCTACTTCAAGAGCTCCCGGGCGATGATGGTTCGCTGGATCTCGCTGGTGCCTTCGTAAATGGTGATGACACGGGCGTCGCGGTACATGCGCTCGACGTCGGTTTCGCGGGAATAGCCGACGCTGCCATGGATTTGGACGGCTTTGGCAACCACTCGGTTGACCATTTCGCTGGCGTAGAGCTTGGCTTTGGAGGCGGCGGCGCCGAGCTTCTCCGGGTGCGTATCTTTCAGCCAGGCAGCATGATAGACCAAACCGCGGGCGGCTTCGATCTCGGTTTGCATGTCGGCGAGCATCCATTGGATGGCCTGGAACTCGCTGATCGTTTTGCCGAAGGCGCGGCGGGCTTTGGCGTGCTTGACAGATTCATCGAGAGCGCCCTCTGCCAGGCCGAGGGCTTGGGCAGCGATGCCGATGCGGCCGCCGTCGAGGGCGCTGAGAGCGATCTTGAGGCCCTGGCCTTCTTCACCGAACCGGTTCTCGCGGGGGACTTCGCAGTCGTTGAGGAGAATTTCGACGGCGGGGGAGCTGCGCTGGCCCATTTTGTCTTCGTGCCGGCCCACTTTGAAGCCGGGGAAGGTTGGCTCGACGAGAAAAGCCGTGATGCCTTTGCCGCCAGCCTCGGGATTCGTTTTGGCGAAGACGATAAAGAGGCCGGCGACGCTGCCGTTGGAGACCCAGGTCTTGGTGGCGTTGAGGCGATAGACATCGCCGCTCGGAGTGCCGAGAGGTGCTCCGCCCCAGGCTGCGGCTGCTGCGGGAGCCAGAGCCGGGGGTGCGGACGACCTTGCACCCAGGCCGGAGCCGACTTGTTGCATCGCGACGGCGCGGGCTTGAATTCCGGCGGCGTCGGAGCCGGCGGCGGGTTCGGTGAGGCAGAAGGCGCCTAGGATTTCTCCTGTAGCTAGGCGGCCGAGGTACTTTTCTTTTTGAGCTTGGTTGCCGTATTTGAGGAGCGGGATTTGAACCGCCGAATTCGTGACGCCGAGGGAGGTGGCCATGCCTGCGTCGACGCGGGCTACTTCTTCGAGCATCAGGACATAGGAAAGCGTGTCGAGACCTGGGCCGCCCCATTCTTCGGGGGTCATCATGCCGCAGCAGCCTAGTTCGGCAAGCTTCTTGATTTCGGCGGCGGGGAAACGCTCTTCGCGGTCGCGCTGCTTCACGGTGGGGCGAACTTCCGCTTCCATGAATTGGCGGACGGTATCGCGGATTAATTTTTGGTGGTCGCTGAGCGAAAAATCCATCAGTTCGATGTACGCGAGGTACGCACGATGCTAACACATCTTTTCCGAACCCGCTTTCAGCCTGGGAATCCTCCAAGCCAAGTTGGATGGCCACCGCATGTCCACATACTTTCTGCCAGCGAAACAAGAAAACCAAGCACCACAACGAACCAGATTAGGATCCGCGTGGGCAAGCTCGTTACTTCTTTTGCCGCACTCTGAACGTTGGCGAAGGCGACTAGCGCGGGAAAAGGCGCGATAGCAGTCAACAAGACGGACGCAATTCTCAAGTAAGCCCAATGCGAACCGTACCCGGATCCGGAATGAGCCTCGAACTGGTTGCCTCCTTGGAGAAAGCTAATTATTTCAAGGACAAAGCCGAAGTATACGATGCCCGACGAAGCATACACGATCGTAAGAGGGCTGATTTTTCGGCGCCACAATGATTCGGTCATGGTGAGCACTTAAAGCTTGAAGAGTTCGCGGAGGCGGCGGGCGTGGACGCGGCTTACGGGGACTTCGGTGGTTTTCTTGTCGTTCATTTTGAGGACGAAGGTGGAATTGAACCAGGGGACGACTTCTTTGATGTGCTGGGTGTTGATGAGGAAGGAGCGGTGGGGACGGAGGAAAGAGTCGGAATCGAGGGCAGCGTTTAGTTCTTCGAGGGTGCGGTAATTGGTGGCGCCTTCAAGATCGCGGGTAACGACGACGATGGAACTGCCTTCGGTGGTGGCGAAGATGATGTCGTCGCCGTTGACGAGCAGGAGTCGTTGCTGGGAGTTCACCAGGACTTTTACCCTTTGCGGCGAGGCTTTGGCCGCGCCCATCTGGGTGACGAGCTGTTCGAGTTGTATGAGGCGTTCGGCGGTGGTTGTTTGGCTATCCAGCATTTTGCGGGCGCGCTGGATGGCTTTGGCGATGCGGGCTTTGTCGAAAGGCTTCAGAACGTAGTCGACGGCGTTTACTTCGAAGGCCTGGACCGCATATTGGTCGAAGGCGGTGGCGAAAACGACGTGGGGCATTTTCATTTTGCGTTCGACGAGCTTTTTTAGGACGCCGAAGCCGTCGAGGCCGGGCATCTGGACGTCGAGAAAAACCAGGTCGGGGGAATGCTCTTTGATGAGGGCGACGGCTTCCACGCCGTTTTTGCCCTGGCCGATCAGATTGACCTCGGGGAAGGCTTTTAGAAGGAAAGCGAGCTCTTCCCTGGCGGGTTTTTCGTCGTCGACGATGATGGTGTTGATGGGCATGCTCGAGCTATTTATGCAATGCCGGGCTAAAGGCCGATGCTACGTTGCGATGCCGGTCTAAAGACCGGCCACTACAGTGTATGATAACGGCGGAGAAAACGTACAAGCTATGGCGTCTAAACCTGCCAGCCGGACTACCGCTAAGA
>JBARBE010000417.1:0-10251 GCA_049792735.1 Candidatus Acidiferrum sp. | reverse complement strand
GTTGGTTGGCAGGTCGTGATAGGCGATAGAGGACAGCCAAGATTCATAGCGTAAAACCGCGCTATGGGGAAGAGGTTGGCTGTTCCACCCCACCCCCGGGGTATCCAGAGAAGTGTGAAGTAAACCCATGAAAGGAATGGAGTTGCGGGAGATGCTGTGTGGGTCCAGAGGGGAGCATGTGGAAAACATGGGAAGGGATTGGGCTGGATTTGCTGGAAGCACCCCTCCCCCCGGTGTTTTTTTGCAAGAGTGGCAAACAAAGGGGTTAGGCCTGACGCGGGTCGAAAGAGTGACAGGGAAAGGACTTAAAGTGGCTGGCTTTTCAGCGGTTTGCGGGAGACTCGTAAGAATAACAGGGAAAGGACTTAGGTAAAGACAGTTGAAGGTCGAGAATTGAAAGGCGAAGGAAGAGGATGATCCGGAAAGCGAGCCTGGGGTAGACGCTGGGGTCGAGAAGAAGAGGGGATGGTGCGGGCGAAACATAGGGAATGATAGCAGGATATTGGCGACTTGTCAATACATTATTTGTGTTACTTCATTGCCATTCGAACGGCGGGGGCGCATTCGAATGGAAGTGGTGGAAGTTGCGGGAAAGGAAGGAGTTGGCGGGGGAGTGAATGAGTTGATACGGCTGTGGAAATGTGAGGAAAATTCAAAACACGCACCCTTTGATGAAGCAAATTCCAAAGGGATGCGACACCCAAGGACCGCTCGCTGCGGTGAAGGTTCTTAGCCCGCCGCAGCCAAAGAGAGAATGTCCGAGACACGCCTCGAGCTAGCGATAGACACGCTCGGGGTTGCAATAGAAAAGAGAGGTCAAGAGCCCCACACGTAAAACCGACGTGTGGGGCACCCGGCTATTTGTATCGAAGAAGGCGTAACATCGGTCGTGGAGGTGCTACGATTCGCTCAATTGCCGTAAGTTCGACCCGCTCGCCGTGGTACTCTCCCTCCACATCATCGAAGTAGAGATAACCGTAACCGATAGACTTTTCATAGATGATTCGCGCTGGATTCCTGCCGATGGGCACCCGCCACACAATTGGGTGCACCTTCGGACCCGCAAAGAATTGCATCCGCGCTTCGATACCCCACGGCCTGCACTCCGCGCTTAGGAGGTGCCCCCACCTATTCAGTCGGCCTCCGAGTTGTAGCTCTCGCACGAACGGCTCGCGCAGCGGTTCCACTATCTTGCGGCTAGCGGCACCGATATAGATAAACCGCTTAATGTCGTCAAACTCCGGCTCTAGACCGGAAAACTGATTAAAGTGTTGCAAAAAAAAATGGAATCCAATCTTGGCGATGGCTCTCAGGTACTGAGGTGAGATGGCGGCTTTCATCTCTCCTTCCATTTGGACTCCGTCTTTCACGGGTTCAAGCTGCGCCTCCTTTCCTGCGGGCCTAAGCTCGTCAGTCAGTGCCTTCATTTCTTCGGCTTCGCTATCGCCGTTAGAAATCGCGACGATCTGACTTGCTTCGAGGCCGCGCTCCTTTAGAAGCCCGCGGATTCGTTCAGCGGTGAACGTGCCGCGGCGAAATGCCAGTTGCCATGATTCGCCGCTCTTGGCAATAAAGACAAATTGGCTCATCGGCTGACACTTGTCCTCAGCAACGAGCTCCCAGAGTGTCTCAAAGTCTTGACCGGGGGCCTTCGCTACCACTGCGAGAGGTGGGATTCCTAAGGTAGGCTCATAGAAAATGTTCTTGCTTCCGTTGCGCTTTCTGCCAACACGACCAACCATCTCTCGAAAGAAGGCCTCGGCGCTGTTACGGGCAAACACCTCTTCAAGCTGTGCACACCGCGCCTGGCAAGAATCGCAAATCCGATCTGCGAGTCGCTCGTCACCTTGGAAATTTCCAAGGGCGCGGGGTAAGTAGTGCTCGCGTTTGGAGAGCGGCGCCTTACCATCGCACAACCCTGCCGGAAGTGTATAAACGCACGGCACCCTGTAAAGGCTCTATGGCAATTGTGAAACGTACAAGCAGGTTTTACAATACCGGACGGATGGCGCAGGAGCAAAGGGGCGTCGCACGGCACGTTGCAAGGTGGGGCGTACCTTGCTATTCTGTCAAAGCTATGGCTAGGGGAAACAACATCGAGCGGGCAGCCGCAATCCTGGAAAAGCACTTCGCCACTTTAACGCCTGCACAAGAAAAAAAGGCACGCAAAGCACTCCACGACCTCGCTAGCCGCGTTTCCCGCCGTGCCCGCGGAAAAGCTTCACGATCTCCACAAACCGCTTCGAGCCGTCCACCACGCCGTTCTCGCGCAAGTATTTCGTGAGCTCCGCTTCCGTCCCGTTATCGAAGATTCGTTTCAAGTCCCTCTCGGTCTGCCGGTTGCGAGGCAGAGGCTTGTACTTGCCGGACTTCTCTCGCCTGCGTTCTTTCTCAAGTGAGTTATGAATTTCGTCATCTTCAAACATCACGCCTCTCGCCGATCACCGGCGCCACCGCTGTTAAACGATGGCGCATCTTAGCAAATGGGGAATTCCTGACACAAGCTCGCGGGTGGGCCGGGCTTTTGAACTGGGTGGCTCACACTTTGGTTTTTGTTTTTGCAAAGGGTGCGGGCTTTGGCTCTTCCTCGCTTGATCGGTCGAGGAATCCCTTTGCGGTGGCACTGGCCGTCCGGGCCTAGGTAGTTAAGACCAGGATCTGAATATTTCTAGCTGTGGTAACTATCTACCACATGTGTGGTAATCTATGACCACATGCTTGAACTGCGATCCAAGGCTAGGAGAAACCTGCTGGCCTATTACTTCACAAACCCGGCGGCGCGGCTCCATTTGCGGGACCTGGCGGAGCGGCTGAAGGTCGATCCCTCGAACCTGTCCAAAGAGCTGGGACGGCTGGAGCGCGAGGGGCTCTTTCAGGCAGAAGTGAGCGGGCGACAAAAGTATTTTCAGCTGAATCGAGACTATCCCCTGTTCAAAGAGGTTCGCAGCATCGTCGCGAAAACGATTGGGGCTGTGCCTCTGATTGCGGAATCGCTCAAGAAAATCGATGGAATCGACGAAGCGTATTTGTATGGCTCCTTTGCCCGCGGCACCCAGGACGCAGCCAGCGACATCGACGTGCTTGTGATTGGAGCACCTCGCGCCGATGCTCTAGCCGAGGCAGTGAGAAGACTTGAGCAGCAGCTTGGCCGCGAAATCAATTACACGGTCCTGACGGCGAAGGAATTCAGGTCCCGGCTGGCTCGAAAAGATGCCTTTCTTGTAAATATCTGGCACAATAAACGCATCACTTTGATTGGGCCGGATGAAAAAGCTCAAACCTCACGCCGTCGACTGGGCGCAAATCGATCGCTTCCTCGCAAGCGCCGATAAGAAACTGGCCTCTGCGCGCAAAATCCTGGCTTTTGATGAAGAGGCCTGCCTGCAGCAAGCCTACGAAGCCATGCTGAAGGCTTCTCTCGGATTCATGTTCAGCTACGGATTTCGCGCGAGGAGCCAGCCTGGGCACCATATCGCCATCATTGATTTCGTGCGAGCGCGGATCGACAAGAAACATGCCTCCCTGCTAACCGTCTTCGACAGGCTCCGGCGCAAACGGAATCTGGCGCTCTACGACGATTCGGGATTTGTTTCTCATCATGAAGCAGAGCAAGCCGTCGAGACCGCGGTGCTCTATATGATCGTTGTCCGAGATGACATTGCGGCGCGAAGACCATAAGCGCATGGAAGCGATAATGCTGCGGAAGGGCAGGCAGGGCATGGGGGCAACACGATCACTTCTTGCGGGTTGGAACCCACACAACCGCGACGGGGCGGACTATTGACAAGGGAATTGCTGGCATGTATTGTCCGCGGCAGTAAGTGACTTCGGTCGGTAACAGTGGCACTCACACTGCTTATGCGCCAAGACCCTTCCCAGCGCGGCGGTGCAGGTCCCAGGTCTCTTCCTGCGTGCGTAGGTTTGGTGTGCGCGGCGGAAAGCCAACTCAGCGAGATTCAGAACCGTGAAATTCGAATGCGAAAAAATCAACCCTGGAGGTGGGGTGTGTCTCTGCGCCGGTTAAGTCTGATTATTGGGGTGATTTTGCTTGTAGCGGCGGCATATCGCGTGGGAACGACCAGCGCGGACGAATGGCTGCCAATTTCGCCGGAAGAACTGAAGATGACAGGTGACCCGGCGGCTCCGGGCGCGCCGGCGATCATACTCTACCGGCAGGTGAACCGGGATGACAGCAATGCGCGCGTACCAAACGAGTACAACTACGTGCGAGAGAAGATCTTCACCGAGGAAGGGCGGAAGTACGCAGACGTGGAAATCCCGTTCGTGAAGGGCGACTACGATATCGTGAATATCCGAGCGAGGACGGTCCGGCCGGACGGGTCGAGCGTGATTTTCGACGGGAAAATTTATGAGAAAGAGATCGTCAAGGCGCGTGGCTTCAAGTATCTGGCAAAGACGTTCACGCTGACGGACGTACAGCCGGGCAGCATCATCGAGTATCACTACGTGATTGATTTCAAGGAAAACTATGTTTTCGACTCGAACTGGGTTTTGAGTTCGGATCTATTTACCAAGTCCGCGAAGTTTACGCTGAAGCCGTATGGCGAGTGGGCGCTGATGTGGAGTTGGCCAAACGGTTTGCCGGATGGTGTGAAGCCGCCGCAACAACAGAACACCAACAGCCACGATATCGAGATGGAGGCGCAGAACATTCCGGCGTTTCAGGTGGAGGACGACATGCCGCCCGAAGCGGCGATGAAGTTCCGCGTGGACTTTACGTATAAGGAAGACGGATTGGAGACAAACCCGGACAAGTTCTGGAAAAAGCAGGGGAAGAAGCTGAACGATACCGCCGAAAGCTATGTGAATAAGCGAAAAGCGATGGAGCAGGCGGTTTCGGAGATTGTAGCGACGGGCGATTCGCCGGAAGTGAAACTACAGAAGATTTACGCTCGGGTGCAAAAGCTGCGCAACCTGAGCTTTGAGGTGGAAAAAACGGAGCAGGAACTGAAGCGCGCCAAAGAAAAACCACCGGAGAATGTGGAGGAAGTGTGGAAGCGTGGATACGGGTATGGCGATGACATTACGCTTCTTTTCCTGGGACTGGCCCGTGCGGCGGGGCTGGATGCCTCGGCGGTGAAAATTTCGACGCGGGACGACCACTTCTTCGTCAAGAACTTGATGAGAGCCAGGGACTTGCGAACATACGTGGTGCTGGTGAAACTGAACGGGAAGGATCTGTACTTTGATCCCGGGACGGCATTTACGCCCTACGGGCTGCTGCCCTGGTCGGAAACCGGGACGATGGGATTGAAGCTGGACAAGGACGGGGGCACGTGGGTCACGACCAGCACGCCTGAGAGCGACGTTTCACAGATCGAGCGAAAAGCGGACCTGAAGCTGGCGCAGGAAGGGAGCCTGGAAGGAAAACTGACGGTCACCTATTCGGGGCTTGAGGCGCTGTACCGGCGTTTGGAAGAGCGAAACGAGGATGACGCGGCGCGCAAGAAGTCGCTGGAGGACGATGTTCGTTACATGATTCCCGCGGCCATAGAAATAGATTTGACGAACAAGCCGGATTGGTCCAGCTCGGATCCCAAACTTGTGGCGGAATTCAGCTTGAAAGTGCCAGGCTGGGTGTCTGGAGCGGGACGGCACGCGATCATGGCGGTGGGGCTCTTTGACGCGGCGGAGAAGCACATGTGCGAACACGCGTCGCGCGTGCATCCGCTGTACTTTCATTACAGAGTAGAAAAGGTGGACGACGTGACCATCGACCTGCCGCTAGGGTGGCAGGTGAGCAGCGTGCCGAAACCGGAGAACCAGGATGCAAAGGTGTTGCTCTACACCATGAAAGCGGAAGACGACAAAGGGACACTCCACATTGAACGTGTGATGAGGAGCGATTTAATCATGCTGGACCAGAAATTCTATCCGGCACTGCGAAGATTTTATGAAACAGTGAGGACGGCCGATGACCAGCAAATCGTATTGCAACCGGCAGCCGCGGCAGCGAGCAATTAAAGTGGCGCGCTGGGGCGCGTGGCTAGCGGGCATGCTGGCGCTTTGGGCAGTGGGGGCGCCGGTGTGTGCGGCAGCGAACGAAGCGCCGCAATGGATGCATGCCCTGGTGAATGCGCCGCTGCCCGCGCATGATGAAAAAACAGATGCAGTGCTGCTGTACTCCGAAGACATATTGAACGTGCAAGGCAACGGGAAAATAAAGAGCATCGAGCGGCGAGCATACAAGATTCTGCGACCCGGCGGGCGGGAGCGTGGGTTAGTGCTTGCAACTTTCGATTCGGAGACACGCATTACAGGGCTGCGGGGCTGGTGCATCCCGGCGGAGGGCAAGGACTATGAAGTGAAAGACAAGGATGTTGTCGAGGCAGCACTGACGGGAGTCTTGAACGGGGAGTTTGCTTCCGACGATCGTACAAAAATCCTGAAGATACCGGCGGCCGATCCGGGAAACATTGTCGGGTACGAGATCGAGCGCGAAAGACGGCCATACATTTTGCAAGACGAGTGGAGCTTCCAGGATGAGGATCCGGTACGCGAAGCGCGATACACACTAGAGCTTCCGGCGGGTTGGGAGTACAAGGCAGTCTTTGTGAATTATCCGGAAGTGAAGGCGACTTCCGAAGGGCCGAATCAGTGGCAGTGGGTAGTGAACAACGTGGAAGCCATACGCCCGGAAGAGGATATGCCCCCATGGCGAGCGGTCGCGGGACAGATGATTGTTTCGTTTTTCTCGCCTGGCGGAGGGCAGACAAGCGGATTCGGCAGCTGGAACGACATGGCGCTTTGGGAAGCGGGATTGGTGCGGGGGAGACGAGAAAGTTCGCCGGAAATCAAACAGAAAGTGGCGCAGTTGACTGCTTCAGAGACGACTGCGTTGGGAAAAATGCGCGCCATTGGGAAATTTGTGCAGGACGATATCCGGTACGTGGCGATCGAGCTGGGAATCGGCGGCTGGCAGCCGCACCCGGCGAGCGACGTTTATTCGCATCACTTTGGGGACTGCAAGGATAAGGCGACGCTGATGAGCACGATGTTGAAGGAGATCGGCATCGATTCGTACTACGTCATCGTCAACGTAAATCGCGGAGCCGTGAATGCAAAAACGCCGGCAGTGAACTGGTTCAACCACGCGATACTCGCGATCAAGCTGCCCGAGGGCATGAACGATCCCTCCTTGACGGCTGTCTTCCAGGACCAAAAACTGGGCCGGCTGTTGATTTTCGATCCGACGGATGATTTGACGCCCTTCGGCTACCTGCGCGGGCCGCTCCAGGCGAATTACGCGTTGTTGGTGACGGAAGCGGGAGGCGAGTTGATCGAGCTGCCGGAACTGCCGGCGGCCATGAATGGAATCCGGCGAGAGGGAAAATTGACGCTCACATCCGCGGGAACGCTTTCGGGTGAGGTGACGGAGGTTCGCATGGGGGATCGCGGGCTGGAGCAAAGGTACGCGATGCGAGCGGCGTCCACGAACAAGGACAAAATCAAGCCGATCGAAAGCCTATTGTCCGGCTCACTGACGAATTATCAGATCACCAAAGCCAGTGTGTCCAACGTGCAGCTCACCGATCAGCCGTTTGAGTATAACTACAGTCTGGTGGCGCAGGATTACGCCAAGGTGGCCGGGAATTTGCTGCTGGTGCGGCCGCGCGTAGTGGGAATCAAGTCCAGCCCATTGCTGGAAACGAAGGAGCCGAGAAAGTTTCCGGTGGAGTTCGACGGGCCGTCCCTCGATTCGGATACTTTCGAGATCACGCTTCCGGCGGGCTACCACGTCGACGACCTGCCGCCTCCTGTAAAAGTCGATTACGGATTCGCCAGCTATCAGAGCGAATCGGAGGTCAAGGGGAACGTATTAAAATACACGCGGAAGTTTGAGGTGAAAGACCCCAGCGTGCCGCTGGCCAAAGTGGAAGAACTCAAGAAGCTCTACCGGATAATCGCAAGCGACGAACGGAATACCGCAGTTTTAACGCCGGCTTCGCAATAGATGAAACGACGCACGCCGGAAGAAACCTCACAACCTAGACGAAGCGAAATCGCGGATGGCTGCGTAGGAGTCAACCCGCAAGACGGGGAGGCTCGCGCGGAATTTAGACGCAGGGGCGAGCCGCGGGACGGAACGTGAAGCGTCAGGTGAGGCGGGTGCGGACGCGGTCGCTAAGGGCTTTGCCGTCGACGACTTTGCCTTCGAGAGCTGCTTTGGCGGCTTTGACTACGGCGCCCATTTGCTTCATCGAGTTGGCGCCGGTTTCGGCCATGGCTTTGGAGATGGCGGCGTCCATTTCGGCTTCGCTAGCGGAGGCAGGGAGATAGGACTCGAGGATGGCAAGTTCCTTCGTCTCTTTATCGACTAAATCCTGGCGGCCGCCTTTGCCGAACTGGTCGATGGATTCCTTGCGCTGCTTGACGAGAGTTTGCAGGATTTGGATGGTATCGGCCTCGTCGAGCGTGTGGATTTTTTCGGTCTCTTTGTACTTGATGGCGGATTTTACGCCACGGAGGACGCTCAGGCGGAGCTCGTCCTTGGAGCGCATGGCATCGGTTAGATCTTTTTGAATCTTTTCGGCGAGTGTCATGCATTTCAATATAGCAGAAGAGAAAGAAAGAGAGAGACTTTACACGGGGTTCACAGAGATACAGAGAGCACGGAGCAGAAAAGACGAAGAGGATTTGACAGGGTGCGGTGGGCTCGCTACCGTTAATGTTCTAGTTTTGGCGGGATTTGCCTGCCAGGTGCGCGCGGAAACGCAATCCAATCCGAATGAGGGCCGATGAAAGTTATAGTTGCCGACAAGATCAGCGAACGAGGTGTCGAATTACTCCGGAAAACGGGATGGAACATCGTACTGACGACGAAAGACACGCTAATCGCGGAGATAGCGGACGCGGACGCATTGATTGTGCGGAGCGCGACGAAAGTCACAGCGGAATTGCTCGATAAAGCGCCGCGATTGAGGGCGGTGGGGCGCGCGGGAGTTGGTGTGGACAATATTGATTTGGATGCGGCGACGGCGCGCGGGGTGTTGGTGATGAGCACGCCGGGAGGGAACGCGATTAGCGTGGCGGAGCACACGTTTGCGCTGCTTTTGGGACTGGCGAGACAGGTGCCGCGGCTCGATAAATCCATGCATGAAGGGAAGTGGGAAAAATCGTCGGCGGCGGGAACGGAAGTGCGCGGGAAGACTTTGGGATTGATTGGATTGGGACGAATTGGGAGCGAAGTGGCGTTGCGCGCGGACGCGTTTGACATGCGAGTGCTCGGGTACGACCCGTATATCAGCGAAGCGGCGGCGAAGGAGGTGCAGGTCGAATTGGTGCCGCTGGAAAAACTGCTGGCGGAGAGCGATTTTATTTCGCTGCACACGGCGCTCAGCCCGGCGACGCAGAATCTGATCAATGCGGAGACGATTGCGAAGATGAAGAAGGGCGCGCGGCTTATCAATGCGGCGCGCGGTGAGTTGGTTGATGAAGGCGCGCTGGCGGACGCGTTGAAAAGCGGGCAACTGGGCGGGGCGGCGCTGGACGTTTTTGTGCACGAGCCGCCGAAGGACTCGCCGTTGCTCTCGATGCAGAACGTGATTGGGACGCCGCACGTGGCGGGGTCGACGACCGAGGCGCAAGAGGAAGTGGGCACGCAGGTGGCTGTGCAGATCAAGGATTACTTGGCCGATGGGTTGATTCGGAATGCAGTGAACTTGCCGGCGCTTTCGGCCGATCAGTACCGGCGTGTCCGGCCGTACTTGGCGCTGGCGGAGCGGCTGGGATCGCTCGTGTCGCAGGCGGTGGCGGCGCGGCCGGCCCGGATACGGATTCGTTATGCCGGAGAAGTGGCGGAAGTGGGAACGCACCTGCTGCGCAACGCGGTGTTGGCGGGGATGTTGAATGCGGTGCTGGATGAAAAGGTGACGGTGGTGAATGCGCCGGCGGTAGCTGCTGCGCGCGGGCTTTCCGTGGAGGAGGAGACGCGCCGGCGCGAACGCGGATTTCCGAACACGCTGGAAGTGGCGGCGCTGCCAGAAAAAGAAGGATTGGTGCGCGGATTTTCCGCCGAGGGCACGGTGCTGCACGATGGTTCGCCGCGTGTGTTGCAGATTGATAGCATCCCTGTAGAAGCAGAGCTTGGCGGGACAATACTCTATTTGCGGAATCGCGATGAGCCCGGAGTCATCGGCCAAGTCGGCTCGACGCTCGGCAATATGGGCGTGAATATCGCGACGTTTGCGCTTGGACGCCGTGAGGCTGCGAAGGGCGCGGAGGCCGTTT
>JBARBE010000416.1:0-3244 GCA_049792735.1 Candidatus Acidiferrum sp. | reverse complement strand
GGTGGCGAGCGTACCGCTCCAGGATGTAACGCTGACGTCTCGAGACTGGCCTTTTGCAAACGACTCCAAATTCAGGATGGAAGTTGCCCCGGTATCGACGAGGAACCATTTGTGCAGGCCGGCAACTTGCACTTCGATGACGGGAAGGACGTCGCAGCGTTCGAGCGGGATTTCCTGGGCGCGAGTAACACGTGGCGCGACCGCGGCGGAGAAGAGCAGCGCACAGAATGCAGAGGTGCGAAGCAAAGTGGAGAAAGGCAGAGAAAGCACGCGGGAGACAAAGGAGTTTTCCATGGGCACACTCTCGGGTCGAGAGGGTAGCACAAGAAACGAACGTTCGTGCTATTTAATTTTAGTGTGTTACAGTATTTTCATGCCGCGAGCGGTTCGATCTAGTTCACGCAAAAAACCGGTTCGGAAGCCGGTCCCGCGCCGACAGGCAAAAGGGGTGCGCACACGCGAAGCCATCCTTGCCCGCGCCGTCGACATCGCCTCCGTTGACGGGTTGGAAGGGCTCACCGTGGGCTCGCTCGCCGAACAGCTCGGGATGAGCAAGAGCGGGCTTTTCGCGCACTTCGGCTCGAAAGAAGAGTTGCAACTCGCGACGATTGAAACAGCGCGCCAGATTTTTATCGAGAAAGTGACCAAGCCGGCGATTGCCGCGCCAAAGGGAGCGCCCCGGCTGTGGGGACTAGTTGACCGCTGGCTGGCGCTGGTGGAAGAGCGGGTCTTTAAGGGCGGGTGCTTTTTCAGCGCCGCCTCGTTTGAATTCGATGGGCGGCGCGGCGTTGTGCATGACCGCATCAAGGCCATCATGCACGAGTGGATTGCCGCGATTATCCGTGCCGTTCAGGAAGCGCAAAAAGCGGGACATCTCGATGCGAAGCTCGACGCTATTCGAGTCGCCTTCGAGTTCCATGGACTCGCCATGGGCGCGCACTGGGCGCATCAGTTGCTTGAGGATCGACAAGCGTATTCGCGCGCAAGAATGATGGCGCTGGAGAGATTGCGGAGCTTCGCAACGCCCCAGGCGCCGCGGTTGCCGCTTCCGAAGTGACACCGGCACCTTGAAGAGCGCCCGACCGACTAACTGAAAAAGCGGAAGCGCAAGAGGATCAAGATTGATGGTTCCCAGTTCGAATTTTGCATGTTCCTGCTAGTAATGCTCCCATACAACTTTCCAATGCTCCTCGGGATGAGTGGACTTCACGATGAGCTGTTTGCCCGAGAGTTCGAATGCGCGCGGCAGATCTTTGCCGACGAGGGTTCGTACCAGAGCGCCCTCTACGTGGAGGATGAAGGTGTGAGCGCCTTCGTTGATCTCGAAGGTGCCAAAGGACGCCTCGTAGCCGCCCTGCGAATACTGCTCAGGCCCAGCAGGGGATTGGGCTGCGGGTTGCTTTCCATGACCTGGACTGACATGTGGCCGTCGCGAGTGAAGACAAGCAAGCCGGTAGAGTCGGCGCGATGAATCTTGCCGTCGGAGCCTTGCTGTTCGAGTGAGACGAGCCGCCAGGCTCCGACAAAGCGCCCCGGGATGCCCTCACTGCTGACACCGCGATGAGGGCCACCGTACAGCATCATTCCGGCCACACTGATAAACAAGAATACTGCGCCCAGCAAAAGCGTTTTTTTCATATTCGAGCCCTCGTTGTGCGCGGCTCTCTTCGAAGGCTGTCGCCGAGCTTCGCAGCGATCAAGCCGCAGGCACAGCGCAAAATCGCGCCGGCCGTTTTATGCGGACTTGAGAGAAGCCATATCGATCGAGAAGCGATATTTGACATCGGATTTGAGGAGCCGTTCGTAGGCTTCATTGACTTTCTGAATGGGGATGACCTCGACATCGGAAGTGATGTTGTGCTTTCCGCAGAAATCGAGCATCTCCTGGGTTTCGGGGAGGCCGCCGATCGGCGAACCGGAAATGCTGCGGCGTCCCATGAGAAGACCGAAGGCGGAGACTGAAAGAGGTTTCTCCGGGGCGCCGACGAGGACGATATTGCCATCGCGGCGAAGCAGATTGATGTAAGCGTTGATGTCGTGTTCGGCGGAAACGGCGTCGAGAATGAAGTCGAAGCTTCCCGCGTGCTTTTGCATCTCATCGGCGTTGCGTGACACGACAACGGCATCGGCGCCGAGACGGAGCGCATCTTCCTTCTTGTTCGGGGAAGTCGTGAAGACAACGACTTGGGCGCCGAGTGCATGACCAAATTTCACGGCCATGTGGCCCAATCCGCCGAGGCCGACGACGCCCACCTTCTTGCCCTTGCTGACGCCCCAGTGGCGCATGGGCGAGTAAGTGGTGATCCCGGCGCAGAGCAAGGGAGCGGCGCCAGCGAGGTTCAGATTGGCGGGGACGCGCAGAACGAACCTTTGATCGACCACGATGCTGCCAGAATAGCCGCCATAGGTGACACCACCGAGATGCTTGTCCGGGAAATTGTAGGTCAAAGTGAAATTCGGACAAAACTGCTCGAAGCCCGCCAGGCACTCGGGGCAGGTGCGGTCCGAATCCACCAAGCAGCCGACGGCGGCGAGGTCGCCGGGCTTGAATTTTGTAACGGCGGAGCCGGCTTTGGTGACGCGACCAACGATTTCGTGGCCGGGAACGCACGGATAGACGGTGGGCATGACACCGCTCCATTCGTTGCGGACCTGGTGCAGATCGGAATGACAGATGCCGCAATACAGAATTTCGATCTGTACGTCGTTTTCCGCCGGGTCGCGGCGGGAGATCGTGGCTGGAGCGAGAGGCGATGCAGCACTGGAAGCGGAATAGGCTTTGGCGTTGTACATGGATTATCCTTTTTAGAGACCGGACATTTTTTCGAGGCGTGCCGGATAGCGGGCGCCTTCCACTTTGATTCTTGAGGCCGCGAAATTGATATCCCAAAGATCGCCAGGCGTCAATTGGATGGAGTCCGCGCCGATGTTTTCTTCGAGGTGGTTTAGCTCGGGGGTGCCGGGAATGGGAACCATCCAGGGTTTTTGGGCAAGCAGCGACGCGAGAGCAGTGTTTTCATGTTTGGCTCCGCGTCAGTATGGTCTCCCTTCTTGGTCAGTTTCTTGGCCTCCTAGGAGGCCAAGAGACAAAGCTCAATCAACTCCGGGCAAGGAAAGTCAGCGTCCCACCATCTTTTGCAGTTCTTCGGGGTAGCGAGCTCCTACCACCGCGATCTTTGAAGCTGCGCTTTCCAGTTCGCGGAGATCGTCGGGCGAAAGCTCGATGTTAGCGGCCCCGAGGTTT
>JBARBE010000415.1:0-2025 GCA_049792735.1 Candidatus Acidiferrum sp. | reverse complement strand
AGTGGCGACGGGGCAGGGACAGGCAGCCGCGGCGTTGGCGGAGCGTTTGCGGGAGATTGCGCAATCGCTCAGCGGCATGACTACGTTGCTGGACACGCCTGGCACGCTGGACTTGGAAGATGTAGAGAGGCGGCTGACGATCTTGGACGATAAGCTGCACGGCGTATTGATGAGCCACGTCAGAGAAGAAATGATGCTGACGATTCGGCGGGAGATGGACGGGCAGCTTGCGGCGTACCGGCGGAAGATGAAGGCGGAGCAGATCGCGCTGGTGGAAAAACAATATGTGCAGAAGCGGCTGCTCGAGGAGTTTGGCTTGCCGCGGCTGAGCTTGTACTACTTTTCCTGAATTGGGCTTTCCGGAAGCAAATACCTTTTCTTTCCACGCGAAAAATCGCAGAATGGGGCCTGCAATTATGTCAGACGAGTTACGATTATCGATTGAGAAGCTTGTGTACGGCGGAGATGGGCTGGCGCACGCCGACGGGAACACGGTTTTTGTGCCCTACGTGCTGCCGGGGGAGGAAGTGCGGGCAACGGAAAAGTCGAAGAAGAAAAAAGTGATTTGGGCGAAATTGCTGGAAGTGAAGTCAGCATCGAAGGAACGCATCAAAGCGCAATGCCCACACTTTCAGACTTGTGGCGGATGCCACTATCAACACATAACGGCTGGCGAGCAAGTTCGCCAAAAGAAAGAGATTTTGCGCGAGACGCTTTCCCGGCTGGGAGGAATTTCCTGGGAAGGCGAGATTCAGGAGCATACAGCGGAGCCATACGGCTACCGGAATCGAGCGCAGTGGGCGGTAA
This sequence comes from Candidatus Acidiferrum sp., assembly GCA_049792735.1. GTDB lineage: Bacteria > Acidobacteriota > Terriglobia > Acidiferrales > UBA7541 > Acidiferrum. The sequence goes on along the minus strand of JBARBE010000415.1, from coordinate 1,218 downwards.
AAAGCGGGATGCCGCGGGCGCTGGGATATTTCTTGCCGGAGAGCTCCTTCATTGTGCCGATCGACGAATGTCCAGTGCTATCGCCGCAATTGGCGAAAACATTTGGACAATTGCAGGAAATGGCGAGGTCCGGAAAGTTGCCCGAGGGGATTCTGGAGATTGAAGCGTTTGCGGATTCGGCGGACGAAAAGATTGCCTTGAATGTGGCGTTTGAACGGTTCCCCAAACCGGCGGCGGATCTGGCTGCGATATTGAGAGAGGCGTTGCCGCAAGTGGAAAGCTTGCTGCTGCTGGACCAGAAGAAAGACAAGTTCGAGCTAACTGGGCCTGGCTATTTGTTACATGAAGCAGGCGGGTTCAAGTTTCGCGTGAGCCATTTGTCGTTTTTTCAGGTGAACAGGTTTTTGATCGAGGATTTGCTAAAGACGGTGACGGCGAGCGCTAAGGGCAAGCTGGCACTGGATATGTATTCAGGCGTGGGCTTTTTTACTTTGCCGCTGGCAAGGGCGTTCGAGAAAGTGGTTAGCGTGGACGCAAATTTGGCGGCTACGCGCGATCTTTATGCGAATGCTGAAACCGCGGGAGTTTCGGTTACCTCGCACAACGAGCACGCGGAAGACTTTCTTAGCAAAACAAAGGAGCGTCCGGAGTTTGTGGTGCTCGATCCTCCACGAGCGGGGTTGGGTGCGGGAACGGCGGCAAAGCTGGCAGGGCTGGGAGCCGCAGAAATTACATATTTGTCGTGCGACCCGTCGACTTTGGCACGGGACTTGGCTGTGCTGACAAACTCGCCGCGAAAACCGAAAGAAATTGAGGCTCCCAGCCTGCGCTATGAAGTAAGCGAGATGCATTTGTTCGATCTGTTTCCACAGACGTACCACATCGAGACACTGGTGAGGTTGCGAAGAGTCTCATGAAACTGCCGGCCGTTGCGCTCGCCGTGTTATTTGCATGCGGCGTTGTGCTTGGCCAGGCGCCTTGGTTTTCGCAACGAGTTTCCGCACATCTTTACATTGTGATTGGTTTCGCCTGCGCGTCCCTGCTGATCTGCGCTGGCATCTTGCTTGTAAAGGTCGGCCGCCTCTTCCCTGCTGCCTCTGCTTCCCTATTGAGTTGGTTCCTGCTGGGTGCGCTGGGCGCAGGCATCGCAGATCAGCCGCGGCCTGCGGACTACGTGCTGTCGCTCGTGAATGCGGGACGCGTGAGTTTGAGGACGCC
>JBARBE010000414.1:0-1667 GCA_049792735.1 Candidatus Acidiferrum sp. | reverse complement strand
GGCAACGCCCGCCGGGGGACGGGCGGGCGATATGCCTGATTGCGGAAGAGGGCAACCTCTCCGCCGGTGTTCCGGTCCCGTGCCTGAGGACGGGGGAGGTTCTTGGCACGCAGGGACTGGTCCAGATGCCGGTAGATCGTGTTCAGCTCCAGGAGCGGACCCTTGTCCGGGATCCCGTGCCGTATGGTCTCCAGGAGTTCAGCCGTGAAGGCGGTATTCCGCCAGCCGGCCGGGGCCTGTGCCGTCCTGTTCTCCGCCGCCGCGGCCAAGACGAAGGTTCCCACAGCGCTCGCCTCGTTGGCCAGGACGTCCGTCGGATCGCCCATCTGTCCAAGAGCGAGGCCACTGTAACAGCAATCCAGGATCACGACTCGCCTGCTGGCGCGGCTCCTCAGCATAGCCTCGCGCACGTGGTCATAGGGGACGGCGGTATACATTCGCTCCTTGACCGATCCAGGCAACGCGAGATACAGGTTCGAGCCGGCCAGCGGCGCCAGCCCATGGCCCGCAAAATAGAACAGCAGGGTGTCGGTGGCTGCCTGCGCGGCGAACTCCAACGGGTCGAGCATCTCCGAAGCCGTCTTCGGGTCGGGAACTACGACGCAGTTGTCCGCAGGCAATCCCCAGACGTTCTCGGCGGTCAGCTCACCGGCCAAGTCGGTCAGATTGTTCGCGACCGCGTTCAGTACCTCAAGGTGCTGATAGCTGCTAACCCCGACCAGCACCGCACGTGATTGGCCAGGTTCGGCCAGGCTAGCCATTCCCTAGGTCCTTGGCGACGATGCCGGCAATCTTGGCTGCGACCTCCGGATCATCGGCGTCGACGGTGACGCTGGTCGCTCCGGTAGTCAGGGTCACCTGAAACCTATGGACGACGCGCGACCCGCGCCACGTCGCATATGCGAGCGCCAGGCTCGCGCCCTGGAAGCCATAGTCCAAGACGAGCTGCACGGCATTTTCCCAGCCGGATCCCATGTCGCCGGGACTCGGCACCGCCTCCGCGAGCGATATCTCAGCCTTCTGCCGGACGTCATCCTCCCGCTGCAGCCAGTAATAAAAGGATGTCAGCTCGGCCTGTGCCTCAGGCCCGTCGACTTTAATCTTGATCAACAGATTCGCCCCTCCCGGTAAGACATGCTAGCGCCAAATTCTTCCCGCTCACGAGAGGGACATCAGAATTATTCATGTCGAGCTGCGGCGTCAATGGCTAGCCCGGATCCCTTATGGGGCTTGCAGACCGGTCATCAAGGGCAACCAGCACGGCAGGACAGCTCTCGTTAGAGGAATCAGTTCGCTGGCAAGGCACGACCAGTCTGCAACAGCCACACACCGGCTGAGCTTACTGATTCACAGATGGCCCGGTTATGGGTGGTTAGAGATACCGATGTACCCCGCACCGAGGTACCCAGGCGGTTACTCGCGCCCGGTCCCGCCGGACCAGCTCCTCGGCCGCCGCCTGCTCGGCCGTCGCTTCCGGCTTCTTCTTCGTCACGGTCTCTAGTGTCTCGGTCATCACGGCACCGTTTCTGCTGAACACCAGGCTCAGCGGTCAGTGCCGGAAACACCTTTAACTACACAGGCCCTCGAGCACGACATTGTCTACTCCGGTCGACGGCCATGGCGTGTCGCGGAGGGGCGAAGCAACGGTCCGTTCGGGATAACTCATT
>JBARBE010000413.1:0-26649 GCA_049792735.1 Candidatus Acidiferrum sp. | reverse complement strand
TGTTTGGTGTAGAGCTCGAAAAGCGATTGATCGAAAGTTTGCATGCCGTATTGGCTGGTGCCGGCGGCGATGGCGTCGTGGATGAGGCGGGTCTTGTCGGCGTTGATAACGCAATCGCGGATGTAGGCGGTGGCGATCATGACCTCGACGGCGGGAACGCGGCCTTTGTCGTCGGCGCGGCGGACGAGGCGCTGCGAGACAATGGCTTTGAGCGTGGCAGCAAGCTGCAAGCGAATCTGTTTCTGCTCCGGCGGCGGAAAGACGGCGATGATGCGTTGAATGGTTTCCGTGGCGTCGAGAGTATGCAAAGTCGAGAAAACCATGTGGCCGGTTTCGGCGGCGAGCAGCGCGGTTGAAATCGTTTCGAGGTCGCGCATTTCGCCGACGAGAATCACGTCGGGGTCCTGACGCAAAGCAGCGCGCAAGGCCGTCGAAAAGTTGGCGGTGTCGACTTCGACTTCGCGCTGGTTGATGAAGCTGCGCTTGTCGCGGTGCAGGAACTCGATGGGGTCTTCGATGGTGATGAGGTGATCGGCGCGGTTGGCGTTGATGCGGTCGATCATCGCGGCGAGCGTAGTGGACTTACCGGAACCGGTGGTTCCCGTCACGAGAACCAGGCCGCGCTGTTCTTCGCAAATCTTGCCGATGACGTTGGGCAAATTTAGTTCTTCGATGGTGCGGATTTTGGTCGGGATGACGCGAAGGACCATGCCGACGTTGCCGCGCTGCTGAAAAACGTTGACGCGGAAGCGGCCGAGACCGGCGACGCCGTACGCCATATCGAGTTCGGCGGTTTCCTTGAACTTTTGCTTCTGGCGGTTGGTCATCATGCTGAAGGCCATGGAGAGCATCTCTTCCGGCGTGATGCGAGGGACATCGGTGACCGGGTTGAGGAGTCCATCGACGCGGAGATAAGGATGGTTGCCGACTTTTAGATGGAGGTCGGAAGCCTTGTTTTCGACGGCGCGCCGGAGAAGATCGTCAATGCTAATGGCCATGTGGGTGTGAGCTCCGCGAGAGTACGACCAAACTGTGACGTTAGCACCCGAAATTTGGAGGGGCAAGCGAGCTGCGGTGTCCGGTTGCGCGGTAGTCACCTGAACGAAAGGACAGTCTTCGCGGACGGGATTTCGGTTCGAGTGTCCCGTTTTGTACAGAGGAGTTTCGTGCTTGCCGGTGTCTAAGCCTTCTTCAGAAAGAGCGAGTCGTGGAGGAATCCCGCTAGGAATCCGCCAGCAAGTGGACCGACCCAGTAAATGCCGTGATTCTGCCAGTGGGAAGAGGCCAGCGCCGGGCCAAAAGCGCGAGCGGGATTTAGAGCGCCGCCGGTGAAAGGGCTGGCGATGAGGCTTCCGAGAGCGAGGCTCAGGCCGATGGCGAAACCGGCGACAGGCCGGTACGAAGAGCGTTCGTCGACAGAAGTAGCGAAGACAGTGAGCACAAGAAAGAAAGTGGTCAAACCCTCGAGGATCATGCCGGAGAGCCGCGTGAAGTCATGCGTGAACATGGGAGTACCGAGGGCGACGGCGCGCCAAGTGTCCTCTGGAATGATGGCCTTGAGCAGGAAGGCGGCGGCAACGGCCCCGGCGAGCTGAACGATCCAGTATGCAATCGTGTCGATCGTGTTGAGCCGCTTGGTGACCCAGAAGCCGATGGTAATGGCGGGGTTGAAATGGCCGCCGGAAATGTGGCCGAGCGCGCAAACCATGATGGCCATCGTGAGGCCGTAGACTAAAGCAATGCCGAGAAGCCCGAGCGCGTTCGAGGAGTGGGGATACCAATCCACGCAGACCGCCCCCGCACTGAAGAAGATCAGCGCAAACGTGCCAAGAAACTCCGCTATGAGCTTCTGCGCAAGGTTGTACATAAAGGAGCCTCCCGGCCGAGGAATGAAGCCTGCCCGCTGCGACCGGGAAGGATTCTATCTGGAAGGGGAAGAGAAACGCCAGTGCTTCGGAGACGGGATTGTGGGCTAGTTTCCGGATACCGCTGTGGGCATGCACCATTTCTGTCCAAGTGATCGTCTATTCAGACTCATCGTCTGATCCGTGTTTTTTTCGCACCCACGGCTCCCCAACCTTTGAACGTTCGGCATACCAGCCACTCGGCAGGTCGGCCAATTCGGCCAGGCCAGGGTCGGAGTCGACCGGATGGTGAAAACAGGAGAGTACTGGGCCACCTCCATTGGCCATGCTGTTACCAAGAAATTGCCACGCCCCATCTTCGGCATCGTGTGAGACGTAGGTGATTGGCTCAGCTCCGTCGTGAACCGCCTGGGAGAGATAGACTCCAGTGTGCGGAGGATCTGGGAATTTCCAATTGAAGAGACTGCTTTTAGGATCGGTGGAGGCCCAAAAATCGCTTTCGACTCTAGTCATGGGAGCAGCGGGCTGCATCAACGGTTGCTCAAACCCTTTGTCGAACTCACTGTCCTCCGGGAAGCGATTCTTGAGGTCGGGATATACTGCTTGAAGCACAGGGAAGTTAGTGCCATGGTAGTACCAAGTCGCCCAGCCCATCAGCTGTGTTATCCACTTTGGATCAACGGGGCGGAACACGCACTCCACTTCACCCACAAGGTCACGGTGTCGCCCTCTTGTGAGATCAGCACCGGCGCGCATCAACTTCGCGGCTTCGTTCAAGGTGAAGTGGGCGGTTTCTGGTGGTAGCCCGACGGTGATGAGTTCGGGTTTGGCGCAGGTGTCGAAAATGCCGATGGTGTACGACCATCCGAGGCCGTAATTCGTCCGCTTCACACTCACGACAGAACATCCAAATTCCTCGATATGGCCGATCGTGCGTTGGTCCTCTGCGCACAACTGGCTTTCCCTGAATTTTCGAGTTCTTGTTGTTTCGAAATCTCTCTTGCCTGAAGGCATATAATTTCGCTGCCGTGCTTCGCGTGGATGGGCCCAACCCAACGAACTATACACGGGAAATCGGACTATCGAAGATGCCTGATAAGTCGGAAATCGGAGACTTGACAGCTGGCAGAGACCGCGGCTTCTTTTACCGGGTGGCTGCCGCCACAGGGGCGCTAACCGGCGTGAGCCACTTGTGGCGATCGGGCTTGGTGCCGCTGGTTAGAGCGAAAAATTCTTCCTGGAGGCGGCGCGTGATGGGGCCGGCGACGCCTTTGCCGACTTGGATTTTGTCGACCGAGCGAATGGGCGTGATTTCGACGGCGGTGCCGCAGAAGAAGACTTCGTCGACGATATAGAGCATTTCGCGAGGGATGACGCTCTCCTTCACGGGAATATTTAGATCTTCCGCGAGGGCCATCACGGTGTTGCGCGTGATGCCGGGCAGAATGCTCGTGGCCAGCGGCGGCGTGTAGAGCGTGCCATCGTGCACGAGGAACACGTTCATGCCGGAGCCTTCGCTGACGTGGCCGCCGGAATCGAGCGCGATGCCTTCGGCGTAGCCGTTGAAGGAGGCTTCCATGCGGATGAGCTGCGAATTCATGTAGTTGGCGGCGGCCTTGGACATGGCCGGGAGAGTGTTTGGCGCGATGCGAGTCCAGGAGCTGACGCCGATGTCCACGCCCTTGGCGAGCGCGTCTGGGCCGAGATACGCGCCCCAGTGCCAGCAGGCCATATAAACGTCGATGGGAGAATTCAGGGGATTGACGCCGACTTCGCCGTAGCCGCGCATGACCATGGGCTTGACGTAGCAGGAGTTCATTTTATTGACGCGAACCAACTCGGTGGCGGTGTTGCAAAAATCGTCGAGCGAATAAGGCAAATCCATGCGATAGATTTTTCCAGAGTGGATGAGGCGCTGCATGTGCTCGCGGAGGCGGAAAATGGCGGGGCCCTGCTTGGTTTCGTAGCAGCGAATGCCTTCAAAGACCGCGGACCCATAGCTCACGACATGAGAAAGAACATGGAGGGTGGCGTCGTCCCAGTTGATCCACTTTCCGTTGCGCCAGATTTTCTCGGTTTTTTGGATGGGCATTATGAGGTCCTTTTTTGTGGCGCCGCTCGAGGCGCTGACTGGATTTTCAGAATACGGCAGGCGACTGCGAGCGTCAATGAACTGTATGGAATACAACAGCGAAAGCAAAAACCAAATTGGCGCGTATCGCGCCCCGCGCGAGAGGAACCACGCATCCTACGGGCGATGTTATTTTGGCGAATTGGGCGAAGGCGCGGACTTCGCGGGCGAATTTAGAGAGTCGTAAGCCGACTGAGCTTGCGCCGGAATGCCGCCGTACTTGTTTTCCCACAAGCCGAGCAGCAAAAAGGGAATTGCGGTTGCGACAACCAGGAGTTTGGCGCGGCGCGGCACTTTCACTTCCGGTTCCCACCGAAAGAGCTGCGTCGAGAGAAAGAATGTCAGAATGCCCCAAAACGCCAGCGCTCCAACTTGCACACCCAGTTCCCAGATGTGCGCGGAATCATAAAGAGCGGCCTGCAAACCTTGAACGAGGTACGTAGCCGGCAAGAACAAAGAAACTTTTTGGACGACTTGAGGAAGAAAAGCCAGGGGGAAGGTGGCACCGGAAAGAAAAATAAGGGGGAGCCACAGGAGTTGATTGATGACCTGAGTCTCCTGCATGGTGTTCGTGACGCTGGCCACGACGAGACCCAGGGAAGCAAAGGCGACATTGCCAACACTAATCAGGATAAAGGCGGCGAACAAGTCGCCAAAATGCATTACGTGATAGACGTATCGCGACAGCAAAAATTCGAAGATAACCGTAGGAGCCACGAGGACGTAGTTAGCGACCACGCTCGATGCGAGCATGTCGCTGGCCGTCACGGGAGTTACATGGAAGCGGCGGAGGATGCCCTGTTCGCGAAACATGACGAGAGCCGCGCTGAGTCCCCAGAAGCTGCCCATGACAGTGAGAGCGACGACCGGTCCCAGGAAAAACTGGACCACGTGCGGGCGGCCTTTTGCGAAGACGCCGGCGTAGAGAAAGAAAAAGCCGAACGGCATGATCACGCTGAAGAACAAGAACATTTTATTGCGCAGCGTAAGTTGAATGCGCATGCGGGTGAGTGTGGCGAAATTTCTCAATCGCGCAGCCTCCTTCCGGTCATTTCAATGAAAACGTCTTCGAGCGAAGGCGAAGCAATTTCGAGGCTGACGAGTTCGTTGCCTTCGGCTTCGAGGCGCTTTACCAAATCCACGATGGTCTTTGGAGGACGGTTGGAATGGATCACATAGGTTCCGTCGACCTGCCTCGCATCGGCTACTCCATCCAGGGTTTTGAGTTTTTCGTCTGATTCCGGTTTCGACAACCGCACTTCGATCCGCGTGGCGCTGCCGGTGCGGGATTTCAATTCGCGCGGTGTGCCGAGCGCGACGACTTTGCCGTGGTCGACGATGGCCACGCGATCGCAAAGTCGCTCCGCCTCCTCAATATAGTGCGTGGTCATGACGATCGTTTTCTTTTCGCGTTTTAGCTCTTCGATGATGTCGTAAATTTCGCGGCGGACCTGGGGATCGAGGCCGGCGGTAGGCTCATCGAAAAAAAGCACCTTGGGATCGTTCACCAACGCCATGGCCAGAGCGAGGCGCTGTTTTTGGCCGCCGGAGAGCTGGCTATAGAAAGTGTTGCGCTTTTCCTCCAAGCCGAAGCGCTTCAGAAGTTCTTCGGGGTTGCGGCGCCGCTTGTAAAAGCTGGCGAAAAGCCGCAGTGCCTCCATCACGCGCAGCTTATCGGGCAGGGAAGTGGATTGGAGAGCCGCGCCAATTTCATGCTTCAGCGCTTGCGAATCGCGCTGTGGGTCGAGACCGCAGACGGAAACGCGGCCGCTGTCCAGTTCGCGCAGGCCTTCTAGAATCTCAATCGTCGAGGTTTTTCCGGCGCCGTTCGGCCCGAGCAGGCCGAAGACTTCGCCCTCTTCGACGGAAAAACTGACGCCCCGAACGGCTTGGACGCTCCCGTAACTCTTGACCAGATTTTCGACTTGCAGGATAGGAGTTGTCATGAACCGTGGCCGCTACCTGTCGTTACGCAAAAAGACCTCTTAGGATAACGCATGTGCTCGCTTCCGCGGGAATTAGGGAAGCGCAGCACCTCGCCTCGGAGCGTAAAAAAGGTAGTCGGCGGTATAGGCCACGCGCAGTTCCTGGCCGGCGCGCGAGGCGTCGCAGCCGGAGGCTGGCGCTTTGCCGCCTTTGGTGTTGATGCGCTGAATGGTTGTGGCGCGCGAAAGGACACCGCTGCCTTCGTGACTCACGACGTTGACGAGAAGCCAGGCGACGGAATCAGCGTCAGGCGAGGGCGCGTTGGCAACCGCTTTGCCCATGACGCGGCTTCCATCCTTCGCTTCCCACGAAGGCCCGGCGAAATGTTTGCCGAAGGGTTTGCCGTCACTGTCGAAAAGCTGTGCATCCGGAGCTTTCAACGTCCAGGAGAATTGCCCCGCCGCTTCTTTGCACGTGTAGACCTGGTCGCCCTTGGCATGGACTTGGAGAATCAGTTTTTCGTTGGCGGGCGATTGGAGTTGCGGAGGAATTTCTTGGGCGGGAGCGGCGAACGGCAAAAGCAAAATCGCGGCGGCCAGCAGCGTGGGCACGGCAAGTCCGTGATTGCGATGGAGCAAGGAACGAATCCTCCTCTTGAAGTATAGATGTGGAGATGAGCATGACATAACTCGCTTAGTGAGGGGTGACGGATCTTCGAGTTTTCTTGCGGCTGGCTTTTTTCTTTTGTGGAGGAGTCCAGAGATGTTTCTTGAGGTTGATGCGGGATTCGATGATGGCAACTCCTTCGGATTCGAGGAGTTTTTTTTGCAGCGAGGCGTAAGGTTCGCGGATGAGGATTTTGCCGTTGGCACCGAGGACACGGTGCCAAGGGATTCCTTGGCCTTGCGGAGTTGCGCCCATGGCGCGGCCTGCTGTCCGAGCGCCGCCGGGCAGACGCAAGGCCTTAGCGAGGCCCCCGTATGTTAGAACCCGTCCGCGGGGAATTTGTTTCACGAGCTTGTAGACGGGATCGAAAGACACGGTAACTCGACTCCTTGCACTAATGCTTAGTGGCTCTTGCCGGTGCGCGGATGACATCGTAAGAGCAAAGGAGACGGGCAACAAGAGAAGAAATCTGCGCGCCGGTGTTAGATAGAGTGAGACGCGGCGAACAAGGGATTGAACAATCAAAACGCGGCGCCCGGCATCTAATTGAGTAGGTGAAGTGACAAGCAGGAGAAGAAAAGCAGCAAGGGAAACGAGGATGCGTGGAACCGATGAAACAAAGCGAAAAAACTAATGAAAGAATGCCGGGAAAATTCGCTAGGTTGTACGCATCACCGCGTCATCGATGGGATGCAATCTTTTGGGCTAGTACGCGACGTTCATTGACTGCGTAGTGGAACGTGAGTACACTACGGTCACGGATCGTGGCTCGAGGTGAGGTTATGGCTTTTGTCCGCCGAAAAGGGAACTCGTATTACCTGGTGCACAACGTGCGCCGCGGCGGAAAAGTGCGTCAACTTCACCTGGCCCGGCTCGGGGAACGCGCGCGCATCACCGACGATGTTGTGCGCGAAGTTTCCAAGAAACACCCCTTCGTGGAGCTGAATTGGCGGGCTCTGCGCGAACAAACGAACAACCATCTGGATCTGGCCGATGCCAGCTCTCCTGCAACGCAAAAGCTCGTATCCAACCTGCGAGCTCTGAACCTCGATCTGGCGGACCTCTTTCCGCCGCTTCTCCGGATTTCTGAAACGCCCACAGTGGCGCGGGAGTTGCTCGTACAGTTGCGGCTCCTGCAGTCCACGCTTCAGGTGAAACTTAATCAGTTTGACCGGAAGCGCGGGCGCTTCAGCAATGCGACCCTGCGGATGCAGGGCCGCTAGGAGGAGACTATGAGCTCCCAAACACTGCCACTCGATCCAAACCTTCGCAGCAACACGACGATTGAATTTCAGAACGCGTTGCGCTCGAAGATCGTCGGCCAGGCGGAAGGCGTGCAGGCGCTGGTCGATTTGTATCAAGTGTTCTGCGCCGGCTTGAATTCGCCGGGACGGCCAGTGGGGAATCTCCTTCTTCTCGGGCCGACCGGCTCGGGCAAAACTCGCATTGTCGAAGCGGCCGCGGAAATTTTGTTCGGAGATCCGCGCGCGGTGATCAAGGTGGACTGCGCGGAGTTTCAGCACTCGCATGAGATAGCCAAATTGATCGGCTCGCCTCCGGGATACTTGGGCCACCGTGAAACGCATCCTTTGATCACCCAAGAAGAATTGTCAAAGAGCCACACGGAAAAACTCAAGCTTAGCTTTTTGTTGTTCGACGAAATCGAAAAGGCTTCAGACGCCCTCTGGCAATTGCTGCTCGGAATGTTGGATAAGGCGACTTTAACGCTGGGCGACAACCGCCGTGTGGATCTCTCACAAACCGTCATCTTTTTGACATCGAACCTGGGCGGCGGAGAAATCACGGAATTGATGCAAGGCGGGATGGGCTTCATACAGCCTACCGACAAGCCAGCCACGGGGCTGGACGAAAAGGTCGAGCGCACAGCCATGGAAGCCGCTCGCCGCAAGTTTTCGCCCGAATTCATGAACCGCTTGGACAAAGTGGTTGTGTTTCACCCGCTCAAGCGTGAGCAACTTGAAGAGGTACTTGAGATTGAGCTCGGCCAAGTACAGCAGCGTGTCCTGGAAACTGCAAAAGGGCAGTTTTTGTTCCGTGTGACGCCCGCCGGTCGTGATTTCCTGTTGCAAGAAGGAACAGACCAGCGATATGGCGCGCGTCACCTGAAGCGGGCCATCGAGCGCTACGTTGTGTATCCGCTTGCGAATCTGCTAGCTACAGAGCAAGTGCACCTGGGAGACCTCGTGCGCATCGATTGGGACCGCCAACATAAGGAGCTTACGTTCGCGCGCGAGGGCGAAGGTGCGCTTGTGACTCCCACCGTGCCGGAAACCGGCCTACTTGCGGCGGCAGCGGAAGCAGAAGACGGCAAGGTTGCTGATCCCCCAACAGAAGCCGTGGCTGGAGAGCGAAAACTGCGGGCAGCCCAACCTGGGGTAGCGCCGACGGCTGCTCCCCAAGGGCGCAAGAAGGCCGATCGTTAGAGAAATCACTCGATTTCTGAAGCTTCTGAGGGGCACATCGACGGATGCGCCCCTTTTTGTCTTGGAAAGACTGACACTAACTGTTCCATCCTCTCACTTTGAATCGGGAAGGAACACTGTCTCACCGCGTGAGACAGTTTCCACAATGGCAACACTTGTATGTCATTGAGTCTGGAGTGGTTTGCAACAGCGTGCGCCAGACCACGGATTGGCAGTTCTCATGCTCTATTTCCCCTCCAGCGCATGCCTGAGACGCATGGGGCGCCTCGGCAGCTGAACGCGGAAGGGAACGACGCTATGAAAGCCGCCGCTCGACAGCAACTGGATCCAACCATCCGCAGTACAAACACCCGAGATTTTGAAGGAGCACTGCGCGCCAAGATCGTTGGCCAAGCGGAAGGCGTACAGGCGCTGGTGGACCTCTATCAAGTCTTCTGCGCTGGCCTTAACTCCCCAGGACGGCCGGTGGGAAATCTCTTGTTCCTCGGCCCGACCGGTTCGGGCAAGACGCGCATTGTGGAAGCCGCAGCGGAGACGCTCTTTGGCGACGCGCGCGCGGTCATTAAAGTGGACTGCGCGGAGTTTCAGCATTCGCACGAGATTGCGAAATTGATCGGATCACCTCCAGGGTATTTGGGTCATCGCGAGACTCATCCGCTGATCACCCAGGAAGCGCTGGCGGCCAGCCACACCGAAAAGCTGAAGTTGAGCTTCCTGCTTTTTGACGAAATTGAGAAGGCTTCGGACGCCCTCTGGCAGCTGCTTCTCGGAATGTTGGATAAAGCCACGCTAACTTTGGGGGACAATCGTCGCGTGGATTTGTCGCAGACCGTGATTTTCCTGACGTCGAACCTGGGCGGCGGAGAAATCACGGAATTGTTCCAGGGCGGAATGGGTTTCGTGCAACCGAAGGATAAGCCGGCCGCAGGCTTGGATGAAAAGGTCGAGCGGACGGCGGTCGAAGCCGCGCGCAGGAAGTTTTCCCCGGAATTCATGAACCGTCTGGACAAAGTCGTGGTCTTTCATCCACTGCGCCGCGCACAGCTTGAAGAAGTCCTGGAAATCGAGCTGGGCCAAGTGCAGCAAAGAGTTTTGGAGACCGCGAAAGGTCAATTCCTGTTCCGCGTGACGGCCGCGGGAAGAGAGTTCCTGTTGCAGGAGGGCACCGACCAGCGTTACGGGGCGCGCCACCTGAAGCGGGCGATCGAGCGGCACGTGGTTTATCCGCTGGCGAACCTGTTGGCAACAGAGCAGGTACACCTTGGCGATCTCGTGTGCATCGACTGGAACAAAACGAACGAAGGTTTAAGCTTTGTTCGCGAAGGCGAGAATCTGGCGATGCCGGCGCGAAGAGTGGAGCCTGCTGTGGTCACGCGCGCTGCTCAAGCCAGGAGTGGGAAGAGCGTCGAAGCGCCGACAACCGCTGTTGGACCTGAACCAACTCCTCGAATGGCGCGCTAAGCGAAGTTTCGCTCAATTTTCTGATTTCTGGCGATTTCTGAAACGGCCCGGGAGGAACAAATCCCGGGCTTTTTCTTTTGCTTGTGGCTCGGTGTAGAGTAAGTGAGAAGAGGCACAATGCAAGTGCAGGAAATGCCCGGTGGATTTTTTCAGTGTGAGGCGCGCTGTCGCTTAGGCCGTTGCTCCATGTTTCTGCAAAGCGAAAGGGGCCGGCTGCGATTGCGCGGATCGATGCTGCTGGCTGCGCTTTGCCTCTTGACCGCGCCTGGCGTTCTGGCACAGCGGACGCAGTTCAAGCCCGCATGGAATTTTTATTCGCCGCAAGATGACATCCAATTGGGTAAACAGGTCGCCGCGGACGCAGAGAAACAGTTGCCGCCGTGCAACGCGCCGAAAGTCGACGCTTACTTGACGGAACTGGGCAAAAAACTGGTCGCGAAACTTCCAACCGGAGGAGTTCAGTATCCGTGGGAATTTCATTGCGTAAACGAAAAGGAGATTAATGCGTTTGCGTTGCCCGGCGGATATGTTTTCGTGAATCGCGGCACGATCGAAGCTGCGGACGATGAGGCGCAACTGGCAGGCGTGATGGCGCATGAACTTGCCCACGTGGTGTTGCGCCACGGCACAGAGGAGGCGACCAAGGCGCAAGTAGCGCAAGGCTTCGTGGGGATTCTGGGCACCATTCTTGGCGGAAATGCGGGCGGCGCGCTGTTGACGGAGTTGGGGAGATTCAGCGCGGGAAGTATTCTGCTGCGAAACTCGCGGGCGGCGGAAACCCAGGCGGACGTGGTGGGCACACAGGTTTTGTACGATGCGGGCTACGATCCGCGGGCGCTGGCGCAGTTTTTCGAAAAGATCGAGGCGGATAGCAAAGGCAAGAATCCGCCGGAATTTTTCTCCGACCACCCAAGCCCCGAGCATCGCGTCGAGCGTGTCCAGGAGGAAATCGACAAGCTGGGCGGACTTCCGGCAAATATAAAAAAAGACTCGCTGGAGTTTGAAGCCATCAAGCCCGAGGTGTTGGCGCTGCCCGTGGTCAAGCGACCGGAGCCAGGCGTCTACGTGCCGCGACCCGCAGGTCCACCGCCCGCGCCGTCGGCGAATCTCGCGGAGTATAAGGCCAGCAGCTTCGCGCTGAAATACCCAGACAATTGGACAAAGTATGGGGAGAAAGACAACGTGTCGTTTGCGCCGGATGGCGGAGTAATGCAAGACGGAAACGGGCAGGGAGGGCTGGCTTACGGAGTCATCGTGAATGTCACGAAGGCGCAAGGCGAGCCAAGCTCGGCGAAAACGCTGGAAAACGCCACCGAGGATTTGATCAAGACATTGCAGAAAACGAATCCAAAGATGAAGATCGCGCGAGGGCCGGGACATTTACGCCTAAATGGGCGGCCAGGGCTTTCAACCTATCTGACGAATGCATCGCCCTTGGGCGGCGAGGAGACGGATTGGCTGATCACCACCATTCGGCCCGAAGGGCTGGTTTCCATCGTGTGCGTGGCACCGGCGAAGGATTACGAAAAATATGATAAGACGTTTGCGTCGATTCTGGACACTGTGAGATTTACAAAGTAAAGGAAAATCTCTCGAACCGCAGATGGGCCCTGAATTTCTCTCCCGCGATTTCCTTTCGCATGAAAATCAATCAAGGCGCAAGCGCGTGCACCTCTTCGTTCGCGCCTGTGAGTATTTTGATGTGCTTCGACTTGTAGAGCGTGGCGGCACGTTCGATGGCGTCGGTGATGCTCGCGCAGATATTTTCCGCCCCGACGTGGCGCTCGAAGTCGGCTTGATGCATGAGCTGGGCGGGTTGTTCGCGAGCGCCGCAGAGCAAGAGAGAGCGGCCGGAGGCGTGGAGCGTGTCGGCCAAGTCGCGAATCGCGCCGAGACCGGTGGCGTCGATGGCGGTCATATTGCGCAAGCGAAGAATTACGATGGGAGGAAGAGAATCGAGTTCGTTGAGAATATCCGCAAACTTGTCGGTTGCGCCGAAGAGAAACGGGCCGTGGATTCGATAGACCGTCGCGTAGGGCGGGATGTCTTTGCCTTGGAGGACATGCTTGCGGCTGTCTTCGACGTAGTCTTTGGTGACGCGCGCGACCGTGGTCGTCCGGGAAACTTTGCGGATGAACATCAGCGCGGCCAGGACCATGCCGACTTCGACGGCGAAGGTTAAATCCGCTACGACGGTCAGTGTCATCGTGATGAGCCAGACGGCGATATCGGCGGCGGTGAGTTTTAAGATTTCCGGAATTTCGTGCCATTCGCCCATGTTGTAGGCCACGATCATCAGAATGGCGGCGAGCGCGGCGAGGGGTACGTTGCTCACATACTTCGCAGCAAATAAGACGATGGCGAGGAGCGTGAGCGAATGAATCATTCCGGCGACGGGAGTTTTTGCGCCAGCACGGACGTTGGTGGCCGTGCGCGCGATCGCGCCGGTGGCGGGCAATCCGCCAAATAAGGGAGAAACGATATTGGCGATGCCTTGCGCCATGAGCTCGACATTGGGGTTGTGCTTGTCGTTGCTCATGCGGTCGGAGACGACGGCGGACATCAGCGATTCGATGGCGCCGAGCATCGCAACCGTGAATGCGGGAGATAGAAGCTGGCGCGCGGTGTCGTAGCTGAAATGCGGGATGGCGAATGTGGGAAGGCCGCTGGGAATCCCATGGAAGCGCGTGCCAATCGTTTCGACCGGCAAATGCAGCAGGACGATGGCGATGGTCGCGCCGAAAGTGACGACGATCGCGCCAGGGACGCGCTTGGCAAACTTGAGACAGAAAATCATGATGGCGACAGAAATGATGGAGAGAGCCGTCGCGGGAATGGAAATGGTGTGCCATGCTGCGCCGAACGCTTCCATGCGATGGAAGAAATCGCCGGGAACATGATCCATGCGCAAGCCAAAAAAATCGCGAATCTGCGTGCTGGCAATCAAGATGGCGATGCCGTTCGTGAATCCGATGATGACGGGACGGGGAAAATATTTTACGGCCGTGCCCAGGCCGGTGATGCCTAGGAGAACGAGCAGGACGCCCGCCATCATGGTGCACTCGAAAAGGCCGCTCACACCATATTTGGCGATGATTCCGGCGATGACGATGACGAACGCGCCGGTGGGACCGCCGATCTGTGTTTTCGAGCCGCCGAGCGCGGAGATGAGGAAGCCGGTGACGATCGCGCAATAGATTCCGGCTTGCGGGGAAACCCCGGACGCGATGGCGAAGGCCATCGAAAGAGGCAGCGCGACAAGGCCCACCGTTATGCCCGCGATCACATCCGATAGGAATTTATGCCGATCGTAATCGCGCAAGAGGAGAACGGATTTTGGAAGCCACTGATTCAAAGTTGATGTCATTCGAGTACGGGCGGATGGGGCAAATACAGTCAGCCCATTTTAGCCGATGGGCTGCGAATGGCGGTGCACGGAAAATTCAGATGTGTTCAATAGAAAACAAGATCGCGCGGCGCGAGTGGGTGCACAGTTCGCGGAGGTTGGATTAGTCCCCAGCCTCGCTACGAGTGGCTTGGGGCTTCCAGCGCAGGATGGGCTTGCGTGCGGCGCCGACTTCATCGAGGCGGCGGACTCGAGTGGTGTGTGGCGCGGTCTTGACGATTTCGGGGTTGGTGGCGGCTTCTTCGGCGATGGCGCGCATGGCATCGATGAAGAGGTCGCATTCTTCGCGGGATTCGGATTCGGTTGGCTCGATCATCAGAGCGCCGGGAACGATCAGCGGAAACGCGGTGGTGTAGGGATGGAAGCCGTAGTCGATGAGGCGCTTGGCGATATCCATGGTGTTGACGCCATTTTTCTTTTGAAGCGCGTCGCTGAAAACGACTTCGTGCATGGAGGGCAGGGAATAGGGCAGATCGAAAACGCCCTCGAGATGTTTGCGAATGTAGTTTGCGTTGAGGACCGCGTCTTCCGTGGCCTGACGCAGGCCGGGGCCGTACGCGAGGATGTAGGCGAGCGCGCGAACGAGGACGCCGAAATTTCCGCTGAAGGCTTTGACGCGGCCGATAGAGTCTGGGCGAATTTGTTCGAGCGCGAGGCGGCCGTTTTCTTTTTCGACCAGGATGGGCACGGGGCGGAAAGGCTCGAGAATTTTTTTCATGGCGACCGGGCCGGCGCCGGGACCGCCGCCGCCGTGGGGTGTCGAAAAGGTTTTGTGCAAGTTGAGGTGCATGACGTCAACGCCGAGGTCGCCAGGGCGCGTGATGCCGGTGAGCGCGTTCATGTTGGCGCCGTCCATGTAGAGCAGCGCGCCTTTGGCGTGGAGAATATCCGCGATTTCCGGAATTCGCTCTTCAAAGATGCCAAGCGTGGAAGGATTGGTGATCATCAGCGCAGCGACGTCGGGAGTGACGAGGTCGCGCAATTTGTCGACGTCAATTTGGCCGTGCGATTCGGACTTGATGTTTTCGACTTCATAGCCTGCGATTACGGCTGTGGCCGGATTCGTGCCGTGTGCGGAGTCCGGGATCAAAACTTTCTTGCGCGGGTTGCCGTTTTTCTCGTGATAGGCGCGGATGAGGAGGAGGCCAGTCATCTCGCCCTGTGCGCCGGCGGCGGGCTGTAGCGTGATGGAATCCATGCCGGTGATTTCGAGGAGGCATTTTTCGAGAAGTTGCAGAATTTTGAGGCAGCCTTGCGAGAGTTCCTGCGGTTGGTAGGGATGTTCGGTGGCGATGCCGTCGAGCCGAGCGACGAATTCGTTGACGCGCGGATTGTATTTCATGGTGCACGAGCCGAGGGGATACATGCCGAGATCGATGGCGTAGTTCCAGGTGGAAAGGCGCGTGAAGTGGCGGATGACTTCGATTTCGCTGACTTCGGGGAAGCCTTCGACGCCTTCGCGACGGTGGCTTGCGCCCAGGGTTTTCGCGCGATCGGCGGCGGGGACATCGAGCGGAGGAAGCTCGAAGGCGCGCTTGCCTGGGGAGGATTTTTCGAAGATCAGGCCTTCGTTTTGATTCGTGTGGCGCGTGGCTTTTTTGATTTTGTCGGGCATGGTCTCGTTTCGTATTAACCGGTAGCGATTTTTGAGCACGCTAGACGGGCACGGCGTGCCGTGCCCCTACGATTCTTATAGTGGCTGCTCCAGGGCGCGGCGCAGTGCTGCCGCGAAGCGTTCTATTTCGGCGCGGGTTGTGGTTTCGGTGACGCAGACTACCGCATGCTTGGTTAATTCGGGATAGGCGGTGCCGAGGACGAATGGGCCGATAATTTTTTCGCGCAAGAGATGGGCGTTTACGATTTTTACGGAGCGCGGGAGCCCGATCGTAAATTCGTTGAAGAACGGGGCATCAAACGCGCGGCGAACGCCGGGGATTTTTTCGAGTTCAGCTAGAGCAAATTGCGCTTTGGAGAGATTTTGGTGCGCCATTTCGCGCAGGCCTTCTTTGCCGAGCAGCGTGAGGTGAACGGTTGCGGCGAGCGCGCAGAGCGCTTGATTGGTGCAGATATTCGAGGTGGCTTTCTCGCGGCGGATATGTTGCTCGCGTGTTGCTAGCGTCAGGACGAATCCGCGGCGGCCTTCGGAATCGGTGGTCTGGCCCGTCAGACGGCCGGGCATTTGCCGGACGAATCTGTCGCGCGAGGCGATGACGCCGGCGAAAGGGCCACCATAACTTGGCGCGAGGCCGAAACTTTGCGCTTCCATCGCCACGATGTCCGCTTCCGCAGGCGGTCGAACTAGCCCGAGCGATACACCTTCCGTGATGGCGGTAACGAGAAGCGCGCCGGAGGAGTGAGCGGCGTCGGCGAGCGGAGCAAGCGTCTCGATGACGCCGAAAAAATTGGGTGATTGTACGACGACGGCTGCGACATCGTTCCTGAGCGCCGCGTGCAATGCTTTTTGGTCGAGGGTGCCGTTCGCGCCGTAGCCAATCTCCTCGACGTGCAGGCCGGAATTTTTGGCGTAGGTTTTCAGAACGTCGCGATATTCGGGATGCAGGGAGCGCGCGACAAGGATGCGCGTGCGGCCGGTGAGGCGCTCGGCCATCAAGACGGCTTCGGTGGCCGCCGTAGAGCCGTCGTACATCGAGGCGTTGGCGACTTCCTGACCGGTGAGCTGGCACATCAGCGTTTGAAATTCGAAGATGGCTTGCAGCGTGCCTTGGGTGATTTCGGCCTGGTATGGAGTGTAGGAGGTCAGGAATTCGCCGCGTTGGATGATGGCGTCGGTGACGACAGAGCGAAGATGATTGTAAACGCCAGCTCCGAGAAAACTGGTGTAGCCACCGGAATTTTCCGCCGCGCGCGCTTTGAAAAAGTCGATGACTTCCGTTTCAGAAAGCGGACCAGGCAATTTCAGGGCTTCGCGGAGACGATAGCGGTCCGGAATGGTTGCAAATAAATCGTCGATCGATTTCGCGCCGATGGCGGCGAGCATGTCCTGCCGCTCGGCGGGGCTCTTCGGAAGATAGCGCATCAGGCGGAGGCTTCCTTGCTTTGCGCCGCGATGAAGGTTTCGTAGGCGGCGGCATCCAGGAGGCCGCCGATTTCAGCGGGATTGGCGAGGCGCACTTTGATGAGCCAGCCATCGCCGTGCGGATCGGTATTGATTTTTTCTGGAGTGTCGTGCAAGGCGCCATTGGCTTCGACGACTTCGCCGGAAGCGGGAGCGTAAATGTCGCTGACGGCTTTGACGGACTCGACCGTGCCGAACGTTTTGCCGGTCTCGATTTTCGCGCCGACTTTGGGCAGCTCGACAAAGACAACGTCGCCAAGCTCGTGCTGCGCGTAATCCGTGATGCCGATCGCCGCCACGTCGTCTTTCACGTCGACCCATTCGTGCTCTTTGGTGTAGCGATAATTCGCAGGATATGTCATTGGACCACTCCTTGCCGCCCGCTAAGTTGCGGGCGACGTAACAGAATTTATTTCAAACATTCGCCGCGGCTTGCGGCGCCGCAGCTTTCTTCGGGCGTTTGTAGAACGGCGTTGCGACTACCTGAGCCTTGCATTTTTGCGCGCGGATCTGCACGTAGATCGGAGTGCCAAGCGCCGTCATCGAGGGCGGCACGTAGGCGAGCGCGATATTCTTGCAAAGCGTCGGCGAAGGCGAGCCGCTGGTGATGACGCCGATGGGTTCACCGCTTTCATTGCAGCAACAATATTCATCGCGCGCGATGCCGCGATCAACCATCTCGAGGCCGACGAGCGCTCGGGTCAAACCGGCTGCTTTGGCGCGCTCCAAAGCGGCGCGCCCGATGAAATCGCCCTTTTCCATTTTGCAGTAACGATCGAGGCCTGCTTCCCAGACGTTGATTTTGTCGCTGATTTCGTGGCCGTAGAGCGCCATTTTTGATTCGAGACGGAGCGTATTGCGCGCGCCGAGGCCACAGGGGATGATGCCGAACTCGCGTCCGGCTTCCATCACTTTGTTCCATACCATCTCGCTTGTCGCGGCATCCGACGGGACGTAAATCTCGAAACCATCTTCGCCGGTATAGCCGGTACGTGCGATGAGCGTGTTCTTCAGGCCGCAAACCGTGCCGTGCGTGAACCAGTAATTCTTGATCACCGCGAGATTTGCGTCGGTCAGTTTTTGCAAAACTTCTTGCGCGCGCGGTCCCTGGATGGCGAGCTGCGTGTAGGCGTCGCTGAGGTCTTCCACCACGCAGTCGAAGCCCTTGGTATTCTCGCGAACCCAGTTGATGTCTTTTTCGCGTGTGCCAGCGTTGATCACCAGTAAATAGTCGTCTTCGCCGAGCCGATGGACGATTACGTCGTCGACGAAGGTGCCCTCGGGATAGAGCATGGCCGAATAATTCGCTTGGCCGATCGCAAGTTTCGCGGCGTCGTTCATGCTGAGATGCTGCACGGCGGCTAGAGCGCCACCCGGTGCATGACCGGTGCGAATCCGAATGTCGCCCATGTGGCTGACGTCGAAAACGCCGACGCTGGAGCGCACGGCTTTGTGTTCGGCGACCAGGCCGCCGGTGGCAGGGTACTCGACGGGCATATCCCAGCCGCCGAAATTGACCATTTTCGCGCCCAGGCGGCGGTGGACCGCGTTCAGCGCGGTCTTGCGAAGTTCGATGATGGGAGGAGTCGTTACTGAATCCATTCCGTGCGCTCTGGAAGAAATCGATACTAACACGCGAGCGGAAACGCGTCAAAGAAGGGCTGGGCGGACGAAGCCTAGCCTCTCAATTCCTAGCTTTGCTACGGCTCCAAGCGGATTAGGAGAATTCCTTTGCGCAATCGATGGGCGATACCCTCCCCCGTTTTTTTGTAAACACACATTCTAAAGGATTTAGAGTATCTGTAACCCCTTTAGAATCAGTGTTTGCGAAGGGTCGTGCAAGTGTTGATTCTAAAGAAGTTGCATTTCTATAGTTCGCTCGGAATGTCGGGCACTTGCTCAGGAAGCGAACAAGAGCTTTGAACTTCAACGCATTCTTCGGAAAACAAAAACGCCAGCACGGAGGCTGGCGCAACTGAGACGGTGAACACTATTACCCAGAAACTAGGGTACGCCCTGGATATCCTGGTGTCAAGGAAAACGAGAGAGAAAACCAGATAGAAAGACGGGATGGTTCGTGACCGCGGAAGTGCCGCCTCGGGCCTTGCGGTGCAAAAGCAGCTCGAGCGGAAACAGGGGAACGTCAGGCGCGCTGAGAAAACACGGCAGGGAAGACTTGGTTAGAAAGATCCGGCGCAAAAGGCGATTGCGGAAACGCGGCATGGGGCGCAGGTGCAGCTTGCTGGGTTCTGGCTGGGTCAGGTAAAGTTTTATTGGAGGTCGCGATGCAAGGACCCGTCGTTTGCATGCAGTGTGACAAGCCGGAAGGGCAGTGCATCTGTGAAAAGTACTGCACGATTTGCAAAGGGCAGGTAAATGTAAAGCTCTGCGCAGACGGACTATACTATTGCCCGGATTGCCGGGAAGCTTGCGACGTGTCGCTGGCGACCAATCACAGTGAGCGCTGAGTCCAAAGGTATCGAATTGCAGATTGACCCGGATGAGCGGCTGGCGGCGGCGGCCGGGGGCGCTGCGCGCTACTTCGCGGAGTCCGCGGAGCTTCCGAGCAAAGCGGTGGCTGAGCTGCAGAAGTCTGTTGTAGCTGCTTGCCGAGAGGCGTTCGGACATCTGACCGGGGACCATCCGCATTTGGTTGTGGCGCTGAAACTTTTTGCCGACCGGATCGAGATCGCGATGACGCACGAAGGCGGCGCGGAGCCATCCGTGGGATTGGACCGGATAGCGGGGTTCGCGGATCAGCTGGGTGGTTCAGGCGGGCTGGGCGGAGTGGACCGCGTTCAGTACGAGGCGCACGATGGACTGGCAGTTACACGCTTGACGAAATATTTTGGGCACGCGCCGCGCATTGCTTAGCTTTCCCTGAAACTGAAAAAGAGCCGGGCGCTTCCGTGGTTTAGCGTCCGGCTCTTTATTTTTGCGCTTAGCGAAATCTTCGCAAGATTACATTTTGAATGAGAAGGTGTTGTGTTTGATCAGCGAGGTCATTTGATCGTCGCTGAGCGACATGCTTAGGGTTACGCGGTCGCCGCCGGGGGTGATGCTGACTTGATTGAGAAGGTCGGCGAGATCAGGATTGTCTTTTTGCGCTTGATAACGCTTGTAGAGGAAGCCGGCCTGAAGAAGTTGTCCAAGGGTATTGGCGTCGTCGGTGGAACCGCAAATTGCCTGGACTTTCGCATTCAGCTCGCTCCCGGCATCGACATTGATGATGGAGTTTTGCATACGCATGACCAGTTTAGCGGCTTCGGGGAACTGTTCGATCTCCGGCGCGAGCTGCTTGATGGCGAGACGGGTGTAGGCGGGATTGGTGACCAGCCAGACGGCGCTGCCGGTGTTGGCTTCGTTGATCAAAGAGAAAAACTTGTCGTTGCGCAGCAGGCCGTCTTCATCCCCGAAGCGGACGGAGATCATTTTTTCGAGGATGCTTTTGTGGCCGTAGGCGGCGGTGCTGGCGTCGATGAAAACGAAGAAAAGGTCCGTGGCGCCGGTGCCGGTGCCAAAAGCGTAGAGCGTATAGCCATGGAAATTGGCGGTGGGGAGCTTTTGCGCTTTGAAATAGGCGGCTGTCGCGTCTTGATTGAAGTTACCAAGCGCAACGCCGACCATCTGTTCACCGGTGGGAACGGCGGTGGATCCGGTGCCTTCCGCCTTCGCGGAGAGCCCTTCGGCGACTAGCGCCCACGCGATTTCGTCAACTTGGGTGTTGGGATCATTGCCGGTCGAGGCGAGGAATTTCTCAAATTGACGAAACCGTTCGGGAAGGACCTGCTCTCGCAATTGCGGAAACCATTTCAGGGTGCGTGCGGTTTTCAGGTCGGCGTAACCGAATTCGCCGACATCTTTGGGAAACATGGCGATAACGTCCGCGCCGAGAGTGCCTGCACTTGCTGGTATGGGCAACGCAAAGGCTGCCGCAAACAAAAGTCCGATTGCCACGAATTTGCGAATCGCCGGCCCGAGCGGGGCTGGATTTGAGATCGTGGTCAGTTTCATGAACTGCTCCTTTCAAGGGGCCGGGGGAAGTTCTATTCTACGCGGTCGTGGTGCGGGGTGCATTCGCTAATCGTTCGCGAAGAGAGGCAGCCTTCTTGCGCATGAGAGCCACGTAAGCAGAATCGGTAAGGGCATCGAGATTGATCTCAACGTTGGCCAGCGCACCGCGCGACCCCGCCGCAGCCATGCCTCGCGCTACTTCCAAGTCTGACCTCATGGATGCGGCGACGATAGCCTCCAGTTGTCCCAGGCGTTCGAAAAGGGCAACGGTCTGCTCCGCCACCTGGAGCGGAACGTCCGCAGCAACCTTTGTGGCGGCTTGAATGGCTGCCTCGCGTAGCTGCGTTTCTTCCGCGGTGCCTTGCGGAAGTTTGATGGCAGCGAGCACGGCGTCGTAGGAAGCGGCGTCGCGGTCGATGGCTTCGGCAAGTTCGTCGGCGGCGCGGCGCATGGCGTCAAGTTCCGCGGAGAGTTTATCCACGTACGCGGCCTGAGACTTCTTCTTGCGAGACAGTCCGGCAACCATCTGGCCGAGCGAAGCTGCAAGAGCACCGGCTAGAGCCGAGACGCTGCCGCCTCCCGGCGTCGCCGTCGGAGCAGCTATTGCTTCGAGGAACGGGCGCGCCAGACTGGCGAATTTGCCTTCCTTGGGTGCTTCGAGCGGCGTCCCGCTAAGCGCGGCGGCCAGCTTGTTTTCAAACACCTGCGCCGGGGAGAAGTTTTCCAGTCGCAAGAAAAAATCGGCCGCCATTTCGATGGCTTTTTTGGGGATCAGGCCGACGATTTCGCTGCCTACGGGCACGGCGCCATAGCGCTCCGCTTCACGCTTGACCATTTCGTAGACGCGGTGCATAGGAGTTTGCTCGAAATCGGTGAGATTGATCGAGACCTGCGCCAGGTTGCGAGCTTTTAGTTCCACGCCCATGGATTTGACGTAGCGGAGGCCGCCGGAGGAGAAACGGATGGCTTTGGCGATTTTGTTGGCGATGGCGACGTCCGAGGTGTTCAGGTTTACGTTATAGGCGATTAGAAATTTTCGCGCGCCAACTGCGGTCACGCCTGCCGTCGGATGGAGCTTTGGCTCGCCGACGTCGGGCTGGCGATCGTGATTGTGCTTCATTTCTTCGCGCAGGCCTTCGAATTGCCCGCGGCGCACATTTTCGAGATTGACGCGATCGGGACGAGTCGCGGCGGCTTCGTAGAAAAACACAGGAATTCTGTAGCGCGCCCAAATTTCCTGGCCGGTGCGACGGGCGAGAGCCACGCAGTCTTCGATGGTGACGCCTTCGATGGGAATGAAAGGGACGACGTCCGTGGCGCCGACGCGGGGATGCGCGCCGATGTGCTTATTCAGATCGATCAGTTCCATAGCCTTGCCGACACCGCGCAGCGCCGCCTCGGCGACAGGCTCCGGCTCGCCCGCGAGAGTGATCACGCAGCGATTGTGATCGGCATCCATTTCGCGGTCGAGGACGTACACGCCGGAAATGCTGCTCATCGCGGCGACGATGGCGTCGACCTTCGAGGGATCTCGGCCTTCGGAAAAATTCGGAACGCACTCAATGAGTCGCTTCATCTCAGACGTGTCCCCCCGCGCTTCACTGGAACATCATAGAAGATTTTGTGCCTCAGGAGCCATTTGCGCGGGCGAGAGTTGCTACCGCATGCGCACCGGACCGCGTGGGGACTATTTTGGAGGTTTGATAAAGGGGCTTGGCGGCGGATATCGCTTGTCGCCCGCGGGAGGCATCGGAGAGAAATCCTTGCTTACGCGGGGCAGTTCAGGCGGCTTGTACTTTTTCTCTGGGATGGAAGCCAGAGGCTTTTTCTCTGCTTTTTGGGGAGCCGTTTCACCTTTCAAAAATCTCTTCACTTGCCGGGCGAAAAAGAGAATCGCAACGATCCATAGACCCACAACGGCAGATTCATCGAAACGAAGACCGGCTGCCGAGAGAAAAAGCGTTATGACACAGAAGAGCGCTCCCAAAATGGGGTAAAAAAACTCCGACAGGAAAGGCTTCCGCTCGATCCCCTTTACTTGCAGGATTTTTATTCTCTTGAGCGGTTTTTTCTGCGAGTTAGATTGTGGCTTTGTCGGCGGCATAGACCACGACACCTCGCTTGATGGTCATCCAGCAGGTGTTCACCCCAAAATAATAAGGAATTTCGCGGTAATCGGCCACATCGAAGACGGCGAGGTCCGCGAATTTGCCAACCCCGAGCGAACCGACGCGATTGTCTCGCCGCAATGCATAGGCCGCGTTGAACGTGGCGGCCGTGATCGCTTCGGCGGGCGTCATGCGAAGCTGGCTGCAGGCGACGGACAGAATCATCGGCATGCTTATTGTCGGGCTGGTGCCGGGGTTGTAGTCCGTGGCAAGAGCGACGATCGCCCCGGCATCGATCAGCTTGCGCGCGGGAGCGAATTGCTTCAGGCCGAGATGAAAATCGCAGCCGGGCAGAAGCGTCGCGACCGTTTGCGATTTTGCCAGCGCCGAAATGTCGCTGGAGTTGACTTGCTCGAGATGGTCGCAGCTTGCGGCGCCGAGTCTCACCGCAAGCTGCGCTGCTCCCGTACGCGTGAGCTGTTCTGCGTGCACTCGCGGCGCCAAACCGTGCTGCTTGCCGGCTTGCAGGATTTCAGCCGATTGCTCTCTGGTGAATGCGCCGCGGTCGCAAAAAACGTCGCAAAATTCCGCAAGTTTTTCCTGCGCAACTTCGGGAATTAGTTCTTCCGTGAGCAGCGTGATGTATTTCTTCGCGCCAGAAGCTTCGCCGCGATACTCCGCGGGGACAACATGGGCGCCGAGGAACGTCGAAACGATGTCTATAGGCTGCTCAGCGGCGAGTTCCTTGTGCAGGCGAAGAATCTTGAGTTCGCTCGCGACATCAAGGCCATAGCCGCTCTTGGCCTCAATCGTGGTCGTGCCGTAAGCGGCGAATTGTTTGAGCGCATGATGAGCGCGTTTTTTCAAGGCATCGGATGTTGCCGCGCGTAGCTTTTTCACGGAGTTCAAAATCCCGCCGCCCTTGCGGGCAATCTCTTCGTAGCTTGCACCGGCGATTTTCAGTTCGTATTCTTCGGCGCGGCTGGCGGCGTGGATGAGATGCGTGTGGGAATCAACAAAACCGGGCAGGACGACACGGTGGCCCACATCCAACCTCTCTGCGGAGGCCGCCTCGGGCAGGGCTTCCATTTTCGCGCGCGTTCCTATCGCCGCGATTTTGCCGTCGCGCACAAACAGCGCTCCATCTTTGATGATGCCGAGATCGGCGAGCGCGGAGCCGCGCCGAGGAGCGCGGCCGCGCAGGGTCAAGAGTTGCGAAGCACCCGTAATGAGCAGGGAGGTAGACAAGTCCCGGCTATTATGCCGGAACGCGGATGGTCGTGCACAGTGCAGGGAAGAGCAGACGCTCCCTCGATATCTCGGATTGCGGCGTCCTGCATGGACCGCATACCGAACTACAAACACGAGCTACCGTGGAGCGTCTGCGGACTGACCTTAAGCCTTTGCGGCCTGTCCTTTGTATGCCGGGACGAACACGGTTCTTACAAAGTCTTCATAAGAAGTCGGTGTCGTGTTTTTTGGCGACCTGGGCTCAAGAGCGCGCATGTAGCCGTTATTCAGAGAGTCGGACATTTCGCAAAGCGAGGTGGCCATGTTCTTGGACATGCCCATCTGCATCAGTGCCTGAACGACTTGATCGGCGGGCAACTGCACATAGGTGAGGTCGGGCTTTCCGATAATCCCTCCGATGATCTTCGTCATTTCGGAGTACGTCAGGTCGCGCTGGCCGAGCAATTCGTGGGTCTGCTGTCCCGTAAAGTCGAGATTGAGCAAGGCCTCGGCTACCACTGCTCCGATATCTCGAGCGGCAATCGCGGGAACCGCCAGATCCGCGCGGAGTGGCCCAGCCGTTTTTCCGAGATTCTTGATGATGCCAGCCTGTGCCAATGTGTTTTCCATGAAATAGCCGGCACGGATGTGAAGGGCGTTCAAATGGGGGACTTGCTTGAGCCTTTTCTCGAAGTTGTGAAGCCCCACCACTGGACCGGTTTTATCCGGCTTATCGGCGCCGACGCTGCTCAGTGCCACAACATGCGCCACTTTCGCCGCTTCCAGCGCGTGACAGATCGAATTGGCCACCTGATCTTGATAGGCATGGACATCGTTGCTGGTTATATTTGGCGGGATCATGGCAAAGACCGCGCGCGCTCCTTTGAAGGCTTTGGACAATGCGGCAGAGTCCGTAACGTCCGCTACAACCCCCTCCGCGCCGCGAGAAGTGAATCGTGAGAGATGCTCCTTGCTGCGTCCTACTACTCGTACCTGCTGCTTTTTCGCCAGAAGAGTTTCGGTGGCGACACTGCCTGTGTTTCCTGTGGCTCCTAAAATGACATACATGGTTTCCTCCTGAGGAACTACTTCTCGTAGGATGCCAAACGAGGAAGGAGAGATGCGCTACAGCATCGGAATTTTTATTTTATTTTTATTCGCGAAATCGATGGCCTCGGGATATCCGGCATCGACATGACGCGCGATTCCCATTCCGGGATCATTTGTTAAAACGCGTTCGATGCGGGCGGCCATTTCTTTTGTGCCATCGGCGACAGTGACTTGGCCGGCGTGCTGCGAATAGCCGATTCCTACGCCGCCGCCATTGTGAATGGAAACCCAGGACGCGCCGCTGGCGGTATTGACGAGAGCGTTGAGCAGTGGCCAGTCGGCAACGGCATCGGAACCGTCGAGCATGGATTCTGTCTCGCGATAGGGAGAAGAGACTGAGCCACAGTCGAGATGGTCGCGGCCCATTACCACAGGAGCTTTTATTTCGCCGCGCGCGACTAATTCATTTAGAGCCAAGCCGAATTTGTCGCGTTCGCCATAGCCGAGCCAGCAGATTCGCGACGGAAGGCCCTGAAATTTTACGCGTTTTTGCGCGAGCTTGATCCAGCGGGTCAAATGTTCGTCGTGCGGAAACATTTCCAGAACAAGTTGGTCGGTTCGTGCAATGTCCGAAGCTTCACCGGAAAGCGCAGCCCAGCGGAATGGGCCTTTGCCTTCGCAGAAGAGCGGGCGAATGTACGCAGGGACAAAACCAGGAAAATCGTAAGCGTTTTTGACGCCGTGCTCGTAGGCGAACGTTCGAATATTATTGCCGTAATCGAAGGTGATGGCACCGAGCTTCTGCAAGTCGAGCATGCCTTGGACGTGTTCGGCCATCGCTGCTAGAGCGCGATTGCGATAGGCTTGCGGATCTTTTTTGCGCAGATCGAGCGCAGCTTCGAGAGACATACCGTTCGGCACGTAGCCGCCGATCGGATCGTGCGCGCTGGTCTGGTCGGTCAGGAGATCAGGAACGACACCGCGCTTGGCAAGTTCTGGGATCAAATCGGCGCAGTTGCCGACCAATCCGACGGAGGTTGCTTCGCGTTTGCGGACGGCATTTTTGAGAATGCGCAGAGCCTCGTCGAGGCTCGTCACCATGACGTCGCAGTAGCCGCCCTTCACGCGGCGCTTGATGCGCTCCGGATCGACATCAATGCCGAGAAACGCCGCGCCGTTCATCGTTGCTGCGAGCGGCTGCGCCCCGCCCATGCCGCCCATGCCGCCGGTTACGACGAGTTTGCCAGCCAAGTCGCCGCCAAAATGTTTTCG
>JBARBE010000412.1:0-16134 GCA_049792735.1 Candidatus Acidiferrum sp. | reverse complement strand
TTGAAAAATGGGTCGTTTCCGACGCCGCCGCCACCACCTTGGTCATCGAAACCCATACAGGGACCGACTGCCCAACTCGGCCGTCCGTTGGTCGTTAACTGTGCACTCTCCGAATCGGTGTTTGAGGGGCCACCCGGTGTGGAGTCCTGGGATTGGTCCTGGTCTTGGTGCGGACCGTAGTATTGGGCAAAACCGCCGGGGCAAGTGCCGAAGGGGTCCGTGAGCATGACGGGCATGTTGCGGACGTAGGAGTAGCGGTTGAGGGATTGCGGATCGGAAATGCTTCCCGCGACAAGGTCGGGGGAGGAGAAGCGGCCGAGGCCGCCGACGTAGGTGCGAGCTTGGGCGTAGTCGTTGCCGCTGGCCTCGTAATCGCGGTAGTAGGTGGTGTACATATAGGGTGAAGCGCCGGGGGAATACCAGGTTTCGCCGAAGGGGAAAGTGCCGCGCTCGTCGGAAACGTTGCCGGAGGTGTCGGTGCGGACGCGCGGAGAGAGATGATCGTTGTGCCAGTAATTGGTGGCGCCGCTCTGGATGCTGGCGACTTTGAGGCTGCCGGCGTAGATGTACTCGTTGGTGGGAGAAGAAGGCATGGCGCCATTGTAGTACTCGGCGAGGGCTTGGGCGCCAGCGAAAATGGTGACGATGGTGTTGCCGCCGCCGACCTTCTGGACGCGCTGACCGTTGCCGTCGTAAGTGTAGGTGCCGGCGCGACTGCCGGAGGTGGAGGAGACGACGTGGTTTTCCGCGTCGTAGACAAGCGTGTTGATGCCGTCGAAGGTCATGTTGCCGCTGGCGTGAATTGTAGCGCCAAACAAGCGGGAGGGGAATCTCCGCACGCGAGGCGCAGAGGGCGCGCCTCGGATGCGGAGAACTAAGGTAGCAAGACACTCTAGAAGATTCGAATTGAGACGCGGGAAGTGGAATGGACGGCAGCAGTTGGCGGGAGTTTCATCCAAGTTCGCAAAATCGTAAAGAATGGCTCCCCGGGCTAGATTCGAACTAGCAACCCTTCGGTTAACAGCCGAATGCTCTACCATTGAGCTACCGGGGAACGGTGCGAGTAGGCTTCCAATTTACAACAACTTGGGAACTCGTGCCACTCCCTGACAGCGCTATTATCTTTTTTGCCGTGTTTTGCGCCGAAGGTGATTCACAACCTGTCGGAGACAGCACGCCGCCGCTTCAACTCAATGCCCAGGTCGATGCGGATCAGTCGATTCGGATCTAAGGTTGGAGGAAGCGAGAGGGTACGCAATCATCCCGGTCAAAGTGCAATTCGTCGAAGGAGGCCGCCACTCCATACCACCCGGGCATTGCCGCCGGCTCGGTGCGGCTCACTCGCGCACGGGTAGCGATGACCACGCTGCCATATCCCATGGGCCGGCTGACCAGCACGATTTCTAGCTCAACCTGGGCCCCCACAGCAATTTCCTTTGGGCAAAGGAAAAACACGCCCGTCGAGCTGATGTCTCGAGTCACCAGCGTGACTGGGAAGTCTTCGGCAACCGAATCCACGCTGCGCAGCCGCAAGGGAAGTTTCAACGTCGCCCGCGGATACTCGCGCTGTTCGTGATTTACGCCCACGGCGTGCGTTGGCACTCGCACAAATCGCCGTGGCCGCCCCGGTGCAAGCAGTGGCGTCACCCGCAGAGCCGGCATCCGCGCGGGTTCGCTAGCCGGCCCCGGTAACGGAATTGGAGCCGCCAGCTTGGCACTGCTCGCTTCTTTTTCCCCCGACTGAATGGGTCTTGCGCGGTTTGTCGCGCCCATCTCACCCTCAGAGATGCCACTTCGTCGCTGCCAAAACTGGCCCAACTGCTCTTGCTATGGAACTTGCCCCGGATCCCCGATCTTGCTGAGTGGGTGCATAAAATGCCATCTAAAGCACTGCACGTCAACCTGTGGGAATCTTTCGAAGTGTCCTAAA
Source organism: Candidatus Acidiferrum sp. (assembly GCA_049792735.1). Classification (GTDB taxonomy): domain Bacteria; phylum Acidobacteriota; class Terriglobia; order Acidiferrales; family UBA7541; genus Acidiferrum. Next base: position 14,204 of record JBARBE010000412.1, on the reverse strand, counting down.
CTGAAACACTTGGTTATAGTACCGCCATTATTCTAGAGTCCTCTCAATGTGCTGTGAATATCTTCATCCAAAATGGTCCTCGACACTTTGCTCTTCTCACTCTAATTTGAATTCTTTAGGCTCCCCAGAATGTCCACACCTTTGGCCGGTCAAGCTACAAATGCGGCGGCACCTGCATCGATGTCGCAGGACCCAGCGAAACGCGACGCGAAGCTCATCGTCGCTGCCTTCGCCGCCATCTATTTGATCTGGGGCTCGACCTACCTTGCGATCTCCATCGGGATCCAATCTTTGCCTCCACTTGTGCTTTCCGCTATGCGTCACTTAACCGCAGGGCTCATTCTGTTTCCGCTCCTGCGATGGAAAACAGGAATTCGGCCGACACGCGCGCAATGGCGCACGGCGGGCATCACGGGTCTTCTGCTCATTCTTATGGGGAACGGAGGAGTTTGCCTGTCCGAGCGCACGGTGCCGACGGGCGTGGCGGCTTTGATCGTGGCCCTGGTGTCCTTTTGGATGGTATTGCTCGAATGGCTTCGGCCGGGTGGATTGCGGCCGGTCCCCAGAGTTGTCGCTAGTCTTGTTTTGGGGTTCGCAGGCTTGGCGGTGCTAGTAGGTCCTGCGCATCTGGGAGGCTCGCTGCGCATCGATCTCACAGGGGCGGGAATTCTGGTCGTCTCCTCTTTCTCATGGGCCTGCGGCTCCATCTACTCGAAGCATCACGATCTTCCAAGTTCGCCGATGTTAAGCGTCGCCATGCAAAGCCTTGTCGGCGGGATCGCCCTTTGGATTGTGAGTCTCGCTTCCGGCGAGGTCCGCGATCTGCATTTTACTGCGATTTCCGCGCGTTCCTGGATGGCGCTTGCATATCTCATCGTATTCGGATCGGGTATCGGCTTCACGGCGTACGTCTATCTATTGAAAAACACTTCCGCGGCGCGCGTGGGGACCTACCCGTTCGTCAATCCTGTGGTGGCGCTATTTCTTGGCTGGCTTTGGGCTGGTGAAAAGATCACATTGCGCACCGGGCTTGCTGCCGCTGTCATTCTTACTGCCGTTCTCTTGGTGATCACCGCGCCGCATAAGACGGCCATTGAGGCCGCCGAAGTTTTGCCCAATCCCGGCGAAGCCTGAGCCAATCTCTCGAGCGCGTTTCGTAGAGGTTGTAAGCCGTCGGGTTTGTGTCCACTTTGGCGCACGTTTGCGGATAGATTTGATTTGAAGCGTGCGCTATTTTCTAAGTATGCAAACGATGAACAATTCGCGCGGGGATGCGGCGGGGCAAATTTCGCCGCGAAAGGCCGCGCAATTCTGGCGCGCAACCCTCGCACGCGATTCCCGTGCCGATGGCAAGTTCGTGCTGGCGGTGCGCTCGACTCACATTTATTGCCGGCCGTCCTGTCCGGCTCGCCGGCCACTACGGGGCAATGTCATTTTTTTCAGGACGGGCGAAGAAGCTGAAAACCGAGGCTTTCGTCCGTGTCTTCGCTGCCGCCCCGACGAGATAGCCGCCTCTGCCGCACTCGTGATGCGCGCCGCGAAGATTCTCGGACAATCCAGTGAAGAAAGCGTGCGGCTTTCCGCACTCGCGGGGGAGCTGGGCTCAAACGCGACGACTCTTCGCCGCGCCTTCCGCCAGGTCACAGGGCTTGCGCCGCGCGAGCTGGCTGAAGCATTGCGCGTCAAGCGTTTCAAGAAGTTGCTTCGCGCCGGGAAGAACATCACTGACGCACTCTACGAAACAGGATACGGCTCTTCCAGCCGCGTTTATGAACGCAGCAACGCGCAGCTGGGAATGACGCCTGCAACTTATCAAAAGGGAGGAAAAGGTATGAAGCTCGAATACACCATCGCGCAGTCACCGCTAGGGAACGTTCTTGTCGCCGCCACGGAGCGAGGTGTCTCGGCAGTCTATTTGGGAGACGCCGAGAAAAAGCTGGTCGCCGAATTGCGAGAGGAATATCCGCACGCGGAAATTTTTCCGGCGACGGGCGGCGCGCAACGCTGGATCCGCGAAATTGTCCAGCGGATCGACGGCAAGCCCGCTCAAGTAAATCTTCCGCTCGATTTGCAAGCCACGGCATTTCAGCGCCGCGTCTGGCAGGAGCTGCAGCGCATTCCGCGAGGAAAAACTCGCACTTACTCGCAAGTGGCCCGCGCGCTCGGGCATCCAAAGGCAGTGCGCGCGGTGGCCCGGGCTTGCGCTACCAATCCAGTATCGATCGTCGTGCCCTGCCACCGCGTAGTCCGCGAGGATGGCAGCCTGGCTGGATATCGATGGGGGATTACGCGGAAACAGCAGCTACTGGCGACGGAGCGTGCCGCAACGGAATGACTCAAACTCATTCTGTAACCCTTTAGAAGCTATTCAAATCTTTGAAAAGCAGGCAATTAGAAGACTGTTCGCTCGCTGATCAGACGGTTTCAGGCGATCCATCGACCGAGCCCGAAAGCCGAGATTAGCGTTTGCGAAGGGCTCCGTATTTAAGCTATTGGTTGAATAAGGAGGAACCTCAAGGCCGGGAGGGACGCCTCTAGATGGGAGGTAAGCTCCATGTTTTGAAAGGACTCCAGCAGTCGGGAGTTGCAAACTAGGAGTGAGCAGATGAATCTAGGCTCACCTAGCGCCCGGACGCGCCTAACTTAGACATGGGGCTTTTCGCGAGTGGCGTCTTTCGGCCAGTCTTGCTTGAACTTGGAATCGCTGATTTTGAGATTCTCTATCAGATTCGAGTAGTGGAACAAAATATAGTCGTCCGAACCCGTCTCATAGAATTTCTGTTGAAGAGGCAGCCAGGAAGCCTCGTCGATCCACATCTGAATGCGCGAAATCTGGCTGCGAATATGATCGGATTTTGGAGTGAATTCGACCACAACGGTTTTCCTGTGATCGAATTCTTCCGCGCCCGTGACGGTCACCAGGTAGCTTTTCTTGATGTCTTCGCTCTTGGTGCCGAAGCCCAGGCGGATGTACTGGTCCACCATCGAGCGATTTTTGCCGAGATCGTATTCTTCCACGCGATTGATCTTGGGATTGTATATAAAGAGAGAGTCGCCGGTGCGCAAAATCGTTCGTGGCTCCGGTTTCGCAATTTCAATGAGCATTTTCTGGTCGTGGCGGACCCAAATTTGTCCCGTTTCCTTCGACGTATCCTTCACAACGGCCGTGTATTTTATGTTTTCGATATCCGCCGTGAGGCTGCGAAATTCCTTCGCGGACCGGTCCATCATTTCAAGCACTTGGGCGGTCGTCCATTGCGTGCTGGTCTGCGCAGAGATCACCACCGGCGCGACGATGGCCATGCCCAACCCTAGAATGAACGAGACGAAATGCTTTCTAATCAATGGATGCCCCTGTAGATGCTCGATCCCGCGGCTGGCTATGCTCACTCAAATCCTAGCATATAGAGAGAGATGCGCGCGCCCGAGCCCAAGTTACGCAAGAGAGCGTGCAAGCTGGCGCGCGGTTCGATTCTAGCGGTGGATTTCAACGTGATAGGCGATCACCGTACCCTGGTCGTCGCGGATGGGCTCGATCTTTGAAATCGTAAAGCGCTTGTCGCCTAAGTCGGGGAGCGCCTTCTGCAGAGCGTTGTGCAGCTCATTTTCAAGCGCCGGCGTTTGCACGGGAGGAGCGAGGATTCGAGCATCGACCCGGTAGGTCTTGCTCGCGCCTTCGTCGTTTAGCAACAGGACTTGGCCGGGAGCATTGGCGGGTAGGCCCATCTGTGGTTGGTCGTGGAACCAGCCTCGCGGCGTCGCCAATACAAAGATTAGAATCAGGATGACTGCGGCGTCATACTGCCAAGTGCCGCGCTCGTAGGCCCAAAAGAAGGTCCTCGAGAGAATTTGTCCGAGGCTGGCCATCTCAGTCTGCCGGCACTCCATCGACAATCACGCCGTCGCGCATGTGCACGACGCGGTCAAAATACGTTGTGGCTTCGGGATTGTGAGTGATCATGACAATCGTTTGGCCGAGGTCTTTGTTTAGTTGGCGTAGCATCTGAAGTACGGCCTCGGAGTTTTTTGAATCCAGATTGCCGGTGGGTTCGTCGGCCAACAGAATTTTGGGTTCGTTGATAATGGCCCGCGCAATGGCCACGCGCTGCTGTTCGCCGCCCGAAAGTTCCGAGGGCTTATGCTGCAGGCGTCCGGCCAGGCCCAGCAGACTTGTGACAACTTCGAAGCGGTGGGGGTCAAAACCGTCTCCATGAATGAATTGGGCGATGGCGATGTTGCCCTTGGCGGTCAGAGTGGGCAGCAAGTTAAAGCGCTGGAAGACAAACCCAATTTTATGACGGCGCAGCTTGGTACGCTCGGCGTCGCTCATCGCCGTCAAGTCGTTGCCATCCACCAGGACTCGGCCTCTGGAGGCCTTCGCCAGTCCGCCGATCACATAGAGCAGCGAAGATTTACCGCAACCGGAGGGACCCATGACGGCCACGGATTCCCCGGGTGCCACATCGAAATTTACGCCACGAAGTGCGGGGACTTCCACCTTCCCGGCGTGGTAGAGCTTCCACAAATTTTCTGTTTTAAGTATCGGCTCCAAGCTCTTTCTTCCTGCGACAATTAGCCCTTCGGCGGGTGTCGGTATTGTAGCTGCGATTCCCATTTGTGCCTAGCCGCAGCGTCCTCCTGCGGGCTATTCTCCCTTCGTGAATTCGTTGGTCGTTTGCGCTTCCGAAGCCACTCCGCCGCCGATTCTCAATCGTAGGAGAGTGCCTCGACGGCATCCTTCCGGCTGGCCAACCATGCCGGATAGCAGGCACCGAGAACCGCCCCTGCCAAGGAGATCGCCCCGGCACGAAGAATCCAATCGGTTGTTATGTCTATTGGTAGCGTTGGGAATCCGACGTGAAACGCGGCCCGTCCTAAATAACTCAGCCCGATTCCTGCCAATATGCCCAGCAGACAAAGCCCTGCGGACTCGGTCAGAAGCGCGCGGACGATGAATACCCGGCTCGCCCCAAGCGACTTCAGCACTCCAATGTCACGCGTCCGTTCGAGCACGGTTGTATACATCGTCAGAAAAATCATCAGCAAGCCGATGGCGACCGCCAAGCCAATCATGGCGTTGATAAACGTCTGCAAGCCGGGAATGTTAGTCGAAGTCATCAACGACAACAAGGAGCTGACCGGCCGGACCGTGTAGCCCGGCAAAAGGTGGCGAATCTCGTCCATGGCGTCTTCCGTATGTTCTGGCCGCGTGCACTTCAGCCAAAAAATGGATGCTTTATCGGGCGCACCGACCAAATCCTGGAGCGTGGCCAGCGGTACGAACAAGCGGCCGCCCTTTCCGTGCTCGATGATGCCGGCGACATGCCAGTCGTGGTTCAGCAGCTTATAGGTGTCCCCAACTTTGATGTGTTTCGAGGCTGCCGCCAGATCGTCAACCAGGAGATCGTCGGGACCCTCCATATCGTGTCCCTGGAGAAATACAAATCCTCCCGACACCGCGCGGAAGCTTTCCGGATCGATCCCGTAAACCACATCCACCCCACCCTGCGAGCTGAATTGCAAGAGAGTAGGCGCGACAGCTTGCACATATTTCAATTCCGCCAGCTTTTCGCCAATCTTTATAGGCATGGGAGCGCCGGTTATCCCTATCAAGAAGGAAGCCGCAGGCGGCTGGACCATGATGTCCGCTCCGATGCCCTCAATCCGTTTGGCCGTCTCCGCCAACATTCCCGATGTCAGCCCCACGATCAGGATGATCAATGCGACCTCGACCGCGACGGCAAGAAGCCCAATGAACGTGCGCAATGGACGGTGCAGCAAGTTCCGGACGATTAACTCCGCCATCATGGCTGTTTCTCCGGCGCATCCTCGCCTACACGAACAAGTTCGGAACCCACAGGCTGCTGGAGGTTGAAACGTTCCGCCGGAATGTCTTCGTTCAGCATCAATTTTGTGATTTGCAATTCCAGGCGGTAGTCATCGTGCGGCCTTTCGATTTGGATTAGGCGCGGGAATGCGCTGACGCCGGACGCTGTGATTCCTGCTGGCTGTTCCGCGGGGGTGAGAGGCTCCCAATCGGAGTAGCGGACATCGGAGAGCAAAATGCCGTTAGGCCCAAAGCCTTCCAAGCGCGCTACCTGCAGGTCGGCGCGGTTAAACCAGATTTTGCGCAAGATTTCCACTTGATAGCCGCCCCGCAAAACGGTGAGGACATAGTACCGCGCTTGTTCACCGTCGAATTCTTCAAACAGCACGGCCTCCTGCTTGCGAATCTCGCTCCAGAGGAGAGCGCTGAGAAGATGTTGCGGCCTGAGGTTTTCGATGGGCTTGCTGCTGGTGCGCTCCAGCGCCACCGGTCCCACGAGGAATTTATTTTTCGAGGGGACCCAGACCTGGAATGTTTCACCGTCGCTGGTCATATCGAAGACCGTTTTGCCGATCACCGGCGCTTGCCCGATCACGCGTATAAAGGCGGGCCTCTGCGCCAAGAGGAATGCTTTTACGTCGTGATATTCCTCGATAACGCCGCTGTATTTTGAGCCGGCCGTCGGCTTTAGCTGCATGGTAGCGTCCAAGGTCTTCACGCCGTCAGCGATGGCGTTGTACTTGTCGATCAGTTCTTCGCGTGTGGCCACCTGCGCGACGACGATCTGTGTGGGAGGCACAGCCTGTTTGTGGCTGACCGCGCCCCCGCAACTGCAGCAAATCGCCGCCACTGTCGCCGTTAGAATGCATATCCACGCACGCCGCATTCGTGTTTTCGACCCTCTTCAAGCAAGTGAAGCAATTTAACAACCACGCCGGAGGGCGTCAATCAAGGGCCGCCAGTTCTTACGTTGACGGCCTGCTGAGACTATCCATTATGAACGAGTCTGAGCGAAGACTGCGAATCGATGGGCAGTCCATGTCTATTGCGGGCGAGCGATGTAGATGTCGAATGGTTGGACCGCGGGACGGACCCGCCGGATGACTTCGCTGGCCCAGAGTGTGGCACTGAGGAGCGTCACCCAGCCGTCTTCCGGCTCGCAGATGGCGCAGAACGAATAGCGTTCGTAAGCTGGCTGGTAAGCGTCGACGCCGCGCTTGGAAAGATCGCCTTCGAGCGCGCCATCGGGATTTTCTGTCGCGGTTCCGGCGCGGATTCCGAACGTTTCGCCCTCGAAGCGTTCGAAGATTTGGAACAATTGCGCTTGGTGCGGCTGCGGCAGAACCAAGCAACGTCCGGCGGCCTCACGGAACTCAATCTTTCGCGCTTTGCAAAACTCTTGAACGCGGTCGATGTGGCTGAAAAAATCTACCGTGTAGAATTCATCTGCCGCCAGAGCACGGAAGAGCGCGGACCAAATCTCGGCCGCGTGCTTGCCGCGGACGGGCTCGCGATTTTCCGTTTCGACTAGCTCGAGGCCCACCGCTTTCACGCCCGGGCCGAGGTCCAACGTTTCCACATCCAGGGAATAAGGAGGCAAATCCAGCGCGCCAGGCGGCACGCCCGGGGGCACGCTCATTCGAGGGACTCCACTTCCGGAAATCTGCTGCGAAAATCGGGCGATTGCTTGCGCACGTCCAGCCAGTCGAAGAAGGCGTCCGGAGTTTCCAGCCAGATGCGGAACCAAGCGGCGATCTCTTCTTTTTCAGCGCGCTTATGGGGCTCGACTTTGTGATTGTGCGAAATCATTTCCGCACGGCGCTTGCCGAGGCGCGCAATCCCTAGAACACGTTCGACCGCCGCATGTTCGCCGTGCGCCTGGAATTTGCGCATCAGCTCGTCCAGCCGCATGATGCTGACTTCCGCATCTTCGAGCGTTTTGAAGTGCAGCAAGTCTTCAAATTCTTCTTCGTACTGCTCTTCCGCCTCTTCCTGCAGGGTGAGAAGCACTTTCCAGCCCGCCGTTTTCAGAACTTCCCCGATGTATTCGGAGCTGGTCTTTCCGGCTTCGCCGTGCTCCGCCTGGAGCCGCCGGCGCAGCTGATCGATTTCCGCGAGCGTCCACCGGGAAGCGCCAATTTCTCGCGCCGTTTCGAGGATCAGGTCTTTCTTTGACTTTTGCGAATCAGTCATCAAGCTCTGCTTCTGCGCGACTTCGCGCGCGATTTCGCGTGCGCCTTCTTTTTGGTGTGCGCGTGCTTCTGCGGCGGGGGAGGCGGAGGATCGGCCGGGAGACCCGCCAGCAGATGGCGGTACTTTGTCACATTTTTGTTGTGTTCGGCCAGTGTCGAGCCAAAAAAATGTCCGCCCTCGGTATTGGCGACAAAATAGAGATAGTCGGTCTTCGCGGGGTCGAGCGCTGCGCGCAGCGATGCCTCTCCCGGATTGCCGATGGGTCCCGGGGGCAAACCCGTATGCTCGTAGGTGTTGTAGGGCGAGTGGATGTGCAGGTCGGCGCCGGTCAGCGTGCCGTTGTACTGGCCTTCTTGTTGCAGAGCGTAGATTACCGTCGGGTCGCATTGCAGCATCATGTCTTTGCGCAGGCGATTTTCGAAGACGCCAGCGACGAGGGGGCGCTCATCCTTCTTCGGCGTCTCGCGCTCGACGAGCGAGGCCATGGTCACGATCGAGCCAATCGGGTAGCCGGAGGCCAGCCGCGTTTTATCGCCGTCGGCCATTGGCGGCGCGATGCGCGTCCACTCGGACTTGAACTTCTTCACCATGAGAGAGGCCAGTTCGTTAGGCATGGGATGACGCGGCAATTCATATGTTGCCGGGAAGAGAAAGCCCTCGAGCGTCAGCGCTTGCGGAAAGATGTCGCGGACGAGCGTGGGATCGCTGGCGGCTTTCACGAATTCATCGGCAGACATGAAATGGCCGGCTTCGAGGTCGTGCGCGATGTCGTAGAGAGTTTCGCCTTCGCGGACGGTGAAGGGAACTTCATAAACTTCGCCCTTGGCCAGCTTCCAGAAGACGTCGCGGCCCGTGTCGGGCTTGTTGAAGAAATATTCGCCGGCTTCGAGCGTGCGCTTGGGATGGCGGCGAGCGTAAATTTCAAACGCAAAGGCGCTGCGCACCACGCCGTTTTGTTCGAGCAAGCGCGCCACGCCGCGCCGCGAAGCGCCGTGCGGCACGGTCACGAACACCCCTTCCGAGCCGAATCCCTGGTACGGGTGCGTGAGGGTGTACCACATCCAGGCTCCCGCGCCTGCCGCGGCGAGCAGCACCAGCACAATGAGTATGAGAACTTTCTTCAAATCAGCCTCGCCACCAGTTTCGTGAGTTCCTCGCGCTCCCTTTTCATTTCGCCTCTGGCTCGGCGTGTTTTCGGTCCAGATATTCCTTCAAGATCAGCGCCGCGGCCATGGCGTCGACGCCTGGTCTTGTGCTTTCTTTCTTGCGTTTCTTGCTCGAAGCGGCATGCATGGTTCTGCCTTGATGTTCTTCGAGCAGACGCTCTGCTTCCCAGCTCGTCAGCCGTTCGTCGACCATCTCCACGGGCAAACCAAGCTGCTTGCGCACGCGTTCGCCAAATCGCGCCGCTTCTTCGGCCATCTCCCCGCGCGTCCCATCAAGACGCAGCGGCAGCCCCACAACGATCTGGTTTACGCCATGCTCGCGCACCAGTTCGCGCAATCGCCGCATATCTTCATTGCGATTGATACGATCCAGCGTCGCCAGCGGTTGCGCCAGCGCGGCTTCCGCACCGGCAATCGCCAGCCCGATTCGCGCGCGCCCGTAATCCAGCGCCAGAATGCGCGCCGGCTTCGATTCTTTCAGGTTGAGAGAGGTGCCCCGCACACTTACAGTATACCGGGAAGCAATTGGCAAGACCTGCGGTGCTGCCTAAGAATGGACTACCTTTCAGAGCACCGCGGGTCACTGGTTTTGGGTCATAAAACGGCGTTAGGGCGTTCTTCCGCGGGCGCCAGATTGCCAGGCGTCCCAGTAACCGAGCGTCTTCATTTGCTGGTCGAGGCCGGTTTCTTTGAGGAGTACGTCGAGTTCGGCACGCGTCAGGCGCTTGCCGAGCGGCTCCGTGCGGTCCGCGATGCCCCAGGCTGTCAGCGCGGCGATGGCTGTGTTCAGCTTCAACTCGCGAATATCGACTTTGTCGAAAGTGTCGGACGCCGCGTCATAGTTCGGCAGATAGTTGGTTTCCTCCTGATTGGCCACCAGCGTTGGCACGCCTTCCAGCAGGAAATCAAAATTGTCGGTACCGAACGAGGCATCGTAAGTGTCGTGGTTCGCGCCCCACGATTCGAGCGGCTTCAGCACTTGCTGGATAGCTGGTTCAATGTCGCGCCGCCCGCCCAGCGAATAGCCGGTGACGCGGCCGGTGCCGGCGTCAAAGGCGATCATCGCGCGAATCTTGTCCATCTCGGCGCGGTGTGCCCGCACGTATGCCAATGAGCCGATCGTGCCTTGTTCTTCGCCGCTGAACAGCACGAAGCGAATTGTTCGCCGCGGCAGCAGTCCGGTGGCCTTGATCGCTCGCGCCGCTTCGATGACTAACGCCGCGTTGCAGCCGTCGTCCAATGCACCGGTTCCCAGATCCCACGAATCGAGATGCGCGGCGAGAATCACAGCCTCATCCGGCTTCTCGTACCCGCGAATCTCGCCGACGACATTTTCTTGTTCGACGGGCCCGCCAATTTTGTTGGGCACGATGAATCGGACGCGCACTTTCCCTGGATTTGCGGCTATCGCCCGCGCCAAGCGCATAGCGTCTTCGCGGGCGACGATAGCTTGCGGGATTTTGTCGATGGCTCCGGTCAACGAATTCGTATGGCGGTAAAGCAGCAGCCGTTCGCGCGCGCCCATCCAAAGAATCGCGGATGCGCCGTCCCGCAGCGCTCTCTGGATGATTTCCGGCGGCCGCAGATATTCGTTGAAGAGATCGGCCCATGTCGAGCCGATATCACTGTGCACCAGGAGAATCGCGCCTTTGATCGACGAGCCAGCGCGAGCAAAATCGTCCTCCGTCCCGTAGCCAACATCCGCCAGGTTCGCTTCGATGCCGCCTGATGGCGTTGCGGGCGACCAGCCCTCCGCTACGAGGCTCACGGGAAAATGCGCTGGGCCGAGCAGTTCGAGCCGCGTATTCCCCTCGCTCCAGGTAGCTGGGAGCGTGTACTTCTCCGTGTGAACTTCAATGCCTTCGGCGCGAAATGCCGCGACGGCCCATTCGACGGCTTTGGCCATTTCCGGCGAGCCCGTGACGCGGCCGCCAATGTCATCCGTCAAGCGCCGCAGATTCTCTTCCATGGGCGAAGGGCCCAGCACCTGCGGCAATATTTTGGCGGCGGCCTGCGCGCAGCTCGAAGCATCCGTTGCGGAACAGGCAGCGGCATTCTGGCCGGATTGCGCCGAGCTGAGGGAATCCGTCACGGGAGGCAGTTGCGCCGACGCAGTGATCGAAGCACAGAAGTTTAGAAGTAACGAGGCAAAGAGAGTCTTCGAGTGGCGCATCGGTTTACACCCTGCAGCGAGACTTCATTGGGCCACCTTCTTCCAGCAGCAAGCCCGTGCATCATGGCGGGGATTAGTATAAGCTCGCGCCGTTTCCGCGAGAAATTGAGTGGGATAAATTATCCAGTCGAGAGAATCCGTGATGAGAAATTCCGTGATAAAGAAATCCGTTTCCGTCATTGTACTGAGCCTGGCGCTCGCTTCCTTGGCGTTGCCACAATCGGCGACTCAGAAGGGTCCTGCGAACCTCGAAGCCCGCGCGAAGGCTGCACTCGCGCAGATTCGCGGAACGATCGAGGTGCCCGGCCTTCAGCAAAGTGTCCGCGTACAGCGCGACCGCTGGGGCGTCGCCCACATTTACGCGCAGAACGAGCACGATCTTTTCTTCGCGCAAGGGTTTGTAGTCGCGCAGGACCGGCTCTTCCAAATGGAACTGTGGAAGCGCTCCGGCGAGGGCCGGCTCGCGGAAATTCTCGGGCCCTCTTTCGTAAAGCGCGACATCAACGCGCGCCTGTTGCAATATCGCGGCGACATGGACGCCGAATACAAAAGCTACGCGCCCGACACAAAAGAAATTCTCGAAGCGTTCACCTCCGGTATCAACGCCTACATCGATGAAATTCAAAAGCCGCATGGCCCCGGTCTTCCTATCGGGTTCCAACTTGCCGGCTTCAAACCCGAGCATTGGAAGCCTACGGACTGCCTTAATCGGCTCGCCGCCTATTCCATGACGGGAAACGGCGCCAGCGAACTCCACAACGCACAGCTGGTCGCTCTTCTCGGGCCTGAAAAAGCAGCAGAACTTCTGGAGCTCGATCCTCCAGTGAAACTTGACCCTGCGCCAGGAATTGACTTTTCCGGTCTCTCACCCGCCTTGCTCAAAAATCTCGTCGGCAGCGACGTGCCTCTTCATTTCCCCGAGACGCCCGTTCAGGGCAGCAACAACTGGACCGTGTCCGGTTCGCTGACGGCCACCGGTAAACCGCTGCTCGCCAACGATCCGCACCGCGTCATCGCGGAACCTTCGTTACGCTACATTGTTCATCTTGTCGCGCCGGGATGGGATGTCATTGGCGCCGGCGAGCCAGGTCTGCCCGGCGTCGCTGTGGGCCACAACGAGAATATCGCCTGGGGATTCACGATTTTCGGACTCGATCAGCAGGATCTCTATCTCGCACAGCTGAACCCCGCCGATCCAGACGAATATAAAACCGAGCACGGCTGGGAGCGCATGAGGCTCGAGACGGAAACCATCAACGTGCGCGGCGGCGCACCGGTCACCGTGAAGCTGAAATTTACACGTCACGGCCCCGTTCTCTGGGAGGACGGAAAGCGCGCCTTGACACTGCGCTGGGTGGGCGCGGAACCCGGCACGGCCGGATACCTCGGCTCACTTTCGGTCGATCGCGCGGAAAACTGGCAGGATTTCGAGCAGGCCATGGCGCGTTGGAAAGTGCCGTCGGAAAATATCGTTTATGCCGACCGCGATGGAAATATTGGCGAGCACTCCACCGGTCTTGCGCCGCTGCGCAAGAACTGGACTGGCCTTCTCCCCGTCCCCGAAGACGGAGGCTTTGAATGGAGCGGTTTTGTCCCCAACGGTGAACTCCCGCACACGTACAATCCATCTTCAGATTTTGTGGCCTCGGCCAATCACAAAATGATCCCGGAAAATTATCCCTACGCTGTCGGGTTTCAGTGGGCCTCACCCGAGCGGTTCCAGCGCATCTCGGAAGTGCTCAGCGGCGCCGCGAAAACCGCGCACAAACTAAACATAGAAGATATGGAAAATCTTCAGAACGATGTTGTTTCGCTGCCAGCGCGCGAATTGCAGAGCCTGCTAAAGCATGCCGCGGGAAACTCGCCGGACAGCTCGGCTAAACTTCTGCTCGATTGGGACTGTGCGGTGACGGGGAATTCCAGCGCGGCTTCGCTCTACGAATATTGGGTCGAAGAACTCCGCGAAGCGGTCACGAAAAAAGTGATCCCTGCGGAAGCGCAAGCGGTCGTAGGAAAACTGTCGCTCCAGAAAACTGCCCAAGAACTATCTGACCCCACCGCCAGCGTCTTCGGCGAAAATCCCGAAGCCGCACGCGACGCGCTCCTGCTGCAAACTCTCGAAGGCGCAAAGCAGAAACTCACGGCGAAATTGGGTCCCAATCCTCATGAATGGGCCTGGGGACGCTTGCATCGCGTTTCGTTCATTCATCCGCTCGGTGCGCTGCCGCAAGCGAATTCACTTTTCGACCGCGGCCCGATCCCGCGACCCGGCGATGGCACCACGGTTGACGCCACTTATTTTGGAGGAACTTCTTTCGACCAATTGGCAGGTGCGAGCTATCGCGAAATCTTCGACTTGAGCGATTGGGACAACGCCCTGGGAGTGAACGTCCCCGGCCAAAGTGGCCAGCCCACCAGCCCTCACTACGATGACTTGCTAGCGCTGTGGACCGTCGGCCGATACTTTCCGTTGAGCTACTCCAAACCAGCCGTCGACCGCGAAACGACGGACGTGCTCGAACTCAAACCTCAATCGAAATAATTCAAGCTACGCTTTGACTCAAGGAGCGCAGCTTGTAGGATTCGCGACGCAATCCGCCACGCGTGCAACTTGCGCCATCTCCGCAACATCATGCACCCGCACGATGTGTGCGCCACCCAAAATGCTCGCAGTGACGGTCGCGGCGGTACCCCAGATTCGCGCTTCCGGCGGCGCAGGTTTCCCGTCGTGCGCCAGCGTCGCTCCAAGAAATCCCTTGCGCGAAGCTCCCACCAGCAGCGGATAGCCCAGAGCAGCGAGCAGTTGCAACTTTTGCAGCAACTCGTAATTTTGCGAATGGCTTTT
>JBARBE010000411.1:0-1720 GCA_049792735.1 Candidatus Acidiferrum sp. | reverse complement strand
AGTGTCGCGCCAGGCAAGTACGCCGACCTGATCGCACTGGACCGCGACCCGACCCGGGACGTGTCCGCCCTGCGTTCGCTGCGCTGGGTGATGAAGGCAGGCGAGGTAGTACGCGACGACCGGAGCGGAATCTGTCAAACGCAGTGGGACATCAGGCTGCTTGCGTAGTTTGTAGTGAGTTGGCGGTCTCGATGGTGGCCGGTGGCTCGTTGATCCAGACCTTGTCTGGCAGGGACCCGGGCTGCGGACAACGGCCGCGGAACCGCTCCGGGTGCGCCGCGTAGGCGGCGAGGAGGGTGACGGACCGCCGGGCCTGGACATGCACCCAGGTGCCGTCGTGCACGGACGACGGGGTGTGCATCGCGATCCCGGAATGCCGGTGCTCGTTATTGTAGTAGATAAAGAATGCCTCGCAGAATGAGTTCGCGTCCTGGATGGACCCGAACTGGCCGGGGAATGCCGGGCAGTACTTCAGCGTCTTGAACGCTGATTCGGAATACGGGTTATCGTTCGATACGTGCGGCCTGGAATGTGACTGGACGATGTTCAGCTTCGCGTAGAGCCCGGAAACGGTATTACTCGTCATCGAGGTCCCACGGTCGGCGTGCACGGCTTTCGGCTTGATTCCGCCGTTGGACTCGATGGCGTGCTCGATGAACTCTCTCGCGAGGATCCCGGTCTCGGCCGGCCAGATTTCCCAGTGGACGACCTTCCGCGAGTAGATGTCCATGATGACGTAGAGCTGGTACCAGATCCCGCGGGCGGGTCCTTTCAGTTTCGTGATGTCCCAGGACCATATTTCGCTCGGCCCGGTGGCGAGCAGCTCGGGTTTCTTCCTCGCGGGGTGGGACGCGTGGGCGCGGCGGTCGCCGGAGGTGCCGCGCTCGCGCAGGAGCCGGTGCATGCTGGCCTGCGAGCACAGGTAGCAGCCCTCGTCGAGCAGGATCGTGTAGGCCTGCGCGACCGACTTGTCGGCGAAGCGCGGCGAGTCCAGTTCCTTCAGGACGCGCTCCTTTTCCTCCGGCGCGAGTTCCGCGGGGTGACGGAATTCCTTTCTTTCCGCGGGCGGCGCGGGCGGTTTCGGGTTGCGGTGCCGGTGCAGGGTGGACCGGGATTTCCCGAGGATGCGGCACGCTCCGGACGTTCCGATCACGTTTTCCATCGCCGGGAAATTCGAGTCGATGACCCGGTTCAGTTCGTGCCTGAGTCCGCGCTGCCGGAGATGTCTTCCAGCAGCGCAAAGGCTTTTCCCGCTATGTCAAGGGCGGTTCGCGTCTTTCCCAGGTCCGATTCCAGCCGCGCGTTCCGCGCCTTCAGCTTCTTATTCTCCGCGCGGAGCAGTGCCAGCTCGTCGGCCTCCGCGCTTTTCGGCGTCGGCTTTCCCGTCGTCGCGGGCAGCGTTCCATTTTCCCGCTGGGAACGCCAGTGCTCGATATGGGAATGGTAGAGCCGCTCGCGCCGCATCAGGGCGCCGCGCTCGGGGCTGCCGTCCGGCAGGGCGTCGTACTCGGCCAGGATCCGCGCCTTGTACGCCGCGGTGAACGTCCGCCGCTTCGGCTTGCTGCTGCCCACCTGACCATCATGCCCCGTCAGTACGGCCTGGTCAGCGAGTGTCATCGTCACTGTCTGGTTAGTCCTGTCTCGCCCTGCTCGACCTCAAAAGGATTCGTTCATCCCATGTGTCACACCAGTCTGACAGAAAGGGTTCTGGCCTCAAGTT
>JBARBE010000410.1:0-4077 GCA_049792735.1 Candidatus Acidiferrum sp. | reverse complement strand
GCTCAAGTCGGTCCCAGGCACGCGCCCGGACCGTCTCGGCGATCGCCGCGGACTCGTCGTCCAGGATCATCTCGCTCCTCGCTTCTAAACGATAACTAAATATATAATTTAGCTAGTTTCAACGATAGACCCGCGACCAGGATGTGGTGTGATGACTCACGCGTCAACAGAGCAGGACCGCGAGTCGTTCGTCCTCGGAGTGATGCTGAAACGGCAAGCGCGGCTGCAGCCGGACAAGGTCTTCGCCCGGTTCGAGGACGGGACGTGCTGGACCTACGCGCAGACACTGGAGGAAGCGCAGCGCGTCGGCGCCAGCCTGCTGCGGCTCGGGGTGGGACTCGGCGACCCTGTCCTGTGCTGGCTGCCTAACGGAAAGCAGCTGCTGCGCACCTGGTTCGGGATCAACCTGCGGGGAGCGGTATACGTCCCTGTCAACACGGCCTACCGCGGCAGCCTGCTGGAACGGGTCGTGTGCGACTCGGGGGCGCGCCTCCTCGTCGCGCACCACGCGCTGCTCGACCGGCTGGCCGACATCGATACCGGGGCGCTTACCGACGTCGTGGTGGCCGGTGCGCGGCCCGGTGACGCGCCCCTGCGCAACGGCCTGCGCGCCCTCGACGAACGGCTGCTTGACACCGACAGCAACGGCTGGCGAGGCCCCGAACGCCCGCTCGAGCCGTGGGACCTGCAGGCGATCCTGTACACGTCGGGCACGACCGGGCCGTCGAAGGGCGTGCTTGTCACCTACCGGCACCACAGCAGCGCCTGCGGCGTCGTGCCCGCCGCACCGGACGACAAGTACCTGATCAACAGCCCGCTGTTCCACGGAGGCGCAACGCTGCCTGTGATATCCATGCTCAAGGTGGGCGGCTCGGTCGCGATCGTTGGCGGGTTCAGCACCACCGACTTCTGGAACGTGATCGAAACGACCGGCGTGAACTGCTGCACGCTGATGGGCCCCATGGCGTCATTCCTCGTGCGAGCCGACGGCCCCGGGCGCGGTCGGCACGGGTTGCGGCGCGTGTGCATTGCCCCC
The DNA here is from genome assembly GCA_049792735.1 of Candidatus Acidiferrum sp. Classification (GTDB taxonomy): domain Bacteria; phylum Acidobacteriota; class Terriglobia; order Acidiferrales; family UBA7541; genus Acidiferrum. The sequence goes on along the minus strand of JBARBE010000410.1, from coordinate 3,041 downwards.
TTCAACCAGGACGGCATCACGTTCGCCGAGCGGTTCGGCGTCGAGGTCTACACGGCGTATAACAGCACCGAGATGTCGACGCCGCTGGTGGCCAATCCTGGCTTCGCCCCCGTGCCGGGAATCTGCGGACGGCCACGTCCTGGCGTGGAGGTTCGCATCGTCGACGAATTCGACCGTGAGCGGCCGGACGGCGAGGTCGGCGAGCTGATCGTACGAGCCGATCAGCCATGGTCCATGACCCAGGGGTATCACCGGATGCCGGAGGCGACGGTGGCGGCCTGGCGGAACGGCTGGTTTCACACCGGTGACGCCTTCCGGCGCACCGCGGACGGTGACTACGTGTTCGTCGACCGGCTGAAGGACGCGATCCGCCGCCGCGGCGAGAACGTCTCCTCCGTCGAGGTCGAAGCCGAGGCGCTCACGCATCCCGGCGTGGCGCAGGCCGGCGCCGTCGGCGTGCCCAGCGAGTACGCGGAGGAAGAAATCCTGCTGGCCGTCCAGCCGGCCGCCGGGGCTCACCTCGATCCGCGGCAGCTGGCGGAGCACTTGACCGCGCGACTGCCCTACTTTATGGTCCCGCGCTACATCCGGGTGCTCGCCGAGCTCGCCATGACGCCCAGCGGCAAGGTACGCAAAGACGTCTTGCGCCAGCAGGGGGCGGCCGGGGCATGGGACCGGGAGGCCGCCGGGATGGTGCTCAAGCGCGAGCGCCTGTCGTAATCCGAACAGCCCTCAGAAGACGCCGTACCCCCCGTCGATGCGGAACGCGTCGCCGGTGTGAAAGCTCGACGCCTTGCTGGCGAGGTAGACCGCGATCCCGGCCCAGTCCTCCGGCTCGCCCCACCGGCGCAGCGGTATCCGGGGCATGATGCGGTCGCCTACGCCGGGCTTCTCCAGCCAGGCGGCGAACTGCGGAGACCGCGTCCAGCCGGGCAGCAGGGCGTTCGCCCTGATGTTGTACTTGCCGAGCTCGACGGCCAGGGTCCGCATCAGCGCGAGGATCGCCGCCTTCGCGGCGGCGTAGCCTGCCTCCCGCGGCGCCCCGAACTCCGCGGCCAGGCTGGACGTGCCGACCAGGCTGCCCCCCGTGCCCTGCGCGATCATCTGCCGGGCGGCGGCGCGCAGGGTCAGGTACGTGCCGTCCAGGTTGACGGCCATCTCGGCGCGCCAGGCCTCGAGCGTCGAGTCCACGAACCGCGGGTTGCCCCACTTGCCGGTCACGGCCGCGTTGGCGAAGCACGAGTCCAGCCGGCCATATCGCGACACGACGGCGTTCATCCCGTGCTCGACCGCCCGCTCCTCGCTGACGTTGACGATCATCGCCATGACGTCCGTCCCCGTCGAGCGCAGGGTTTCCAGCGCGGCGGCGTTCTTGCCGGCGTTGGTTCCCCAGATACAGACCGCGCTGCCCGCCCGGGCGAGCCCCGTGGCCAGCCCGAGCCCGATCCCCGAGTTCCCGCCCGTCACCAGTGCGACCTGGCCGCTGAGGTCGAACAGGGCGTCATTCATCGCCGTTACCTCCGCGGTCAGTACGCGCTCACGATGCGCTGGCCGATGATCATCTTCTGGATCTCCGAGGTGCCCTCCCCGATCAGGAGCATGGGCGCGTCCCGGTAGAGCCGCTCGATCTCGTACTCGGTGGAGTAGCCGTATCCGCCGTGGATCCGGAAGGCGTCCTCGACGACTTCCTTGCAATACTCGGCGGCCAGGTACTTGGCCATGCCGGCCTCGACGTCCGTCTGGCCGCCCTCGTCCTTCCGGCGCGCCGCCAGCACCATCATCTGGTGCGCGGCGACGGTCTTGGTCGCCATCTCGGCAAGCTTGAAGCTGACTGCCTGGTGCTCACCGATAATTTTCCCGAACGTACGCCGGCTTCTCGCATAGCTCACCGCCAGCTCGAAGGCGCGGTGGGCGACCCCGCAGCCGCGCGCCGCGACGTTGACACGGCCTACCTCGATGCCGTCCATCAGCTGGTAGAAACCGCGGCCCGCCTTGTCGCCGCCGCCGAGCACCCGGCTGGCCGGAACGCGGCACTCGTCGAGGATCAGCTCGGTGGTGTCTACGCCCTTGTAGCCCATTTTGTGGATCTTGCCGGTCACGGTCAGGCCCGGCCGGGTCTCGCCGAACCCCGGATCCTTCTCGACCAGGAACGCGGTCAGGCCGCGGTGCGGGCGCTCGGCGTCGGTAGCGGTCCGCGCGAGCAGCACCACGAGGCTGGCGGTGGACCCGTTGGTCAGCCACATCTTCTGCCCCGAGATCAGGTACCCGTCCCCGTCGGGGCGCGCCGTGGTGCGGATGGCGGCCACGTCCGAGCCGAGCCCGGGCTCGGACATCGACAGCGCGCCGCGTACCTCTCCGGTGGCCATCTTGGGCAGGAAGTACGCCCGCTGCTCGTCCGTGCCGTGGGTGGCGATGAGGTAGGCGACCATGAAGTGAGTGTTGATGATGCCGGAGATGCTCATCCACCCGCGGGACAGCTCCTCCACGACCAGGGCGTAGGTGAGCAGGGACTCGCCCAGCCCGCCGTACCGCTCGCTGATCGTCAGCCCGAAGACGCCGAGTTCCTTCAGCCGTTCCACGATCTTGTCGGGGTAGGTGTCGGTGCGGTCGAGCTCGGCGGCGACGGGCAGCACTTCGGCGTCGACGAAGTCTCGCACGGTGCGCAGGATGTCCCGCTGCACGTCGCTGAGATCATCGGTGTCAGTGAGCCGGCGCATGCCTGTGCTCCTCCTTCGCCCGCGCGATGAGCTGGGCCCGCAGGACCTTGCCGTTGGCGTTGCGCGGCAGCGAGTCGGTGAATTCCCAGACGGCGGGCACCTTGAAGCCCGCCAGCCGCTCCCTGGCGAACGCCCGCAGCGCGCCGGCGTCCGGCGGCGCGGCACCGTTTACCGGCACGACGTACGCCTTGACCGTCTCCCCGAGCCGCTGGTCCGGCACGCCGACCACGGCCGCGTCCGCCACGGCGGGATGCTCGGTCAGGACGTTCTCGACCTCGAGGGGGTAGACGTTCTCGCCGCCGCGGATGATCATGTCGCCTTTAC
>JBARBE010000409.1:0-3254 GCA_049792735.1 Candidatus Acidiferrum sp. | reverse complement strand
TGATAAGGGAAATTCACAAGATTCTCTTGTCCAAGGGGCGCGGCAGCGAGAAGCGTCCCGGTGAATTCCGCGAGACCCAAAACTGGATTGGTGGCACGCGGCCCGGCAACGCTGCATTTGTTCCGCCACCACCTGCGAAGGTCATGGAATGCATGGGCGCACTCGAAAAGTTCCTTCATCGCCAGCCGGAGGACCTGCCCCTTCTCGTGAAGACAGCCCTCGTGCATGTACAGTTCGAAACCATCCATCCCTTTCTAGATGGGAACGGAAGACTGGGCCGTTTGCTGATTACGTTCTTGCTGTGCGTCGCCGGCGCTATCCGTGAGCCCATTCTTTACCTCAGCCTTTATTTCAAGACGAATCGGCAGAGATACTATGAATTGCTTGACCGCGTCCGCACCCACGGAGATTGGGAGACCTGGCTCGAATTTTTCCTAACAGGAGTGAAGGAGACCGCTCAACAGGCGGCCGATACATCGAGGGAGATACTCACGCTCATTGAAAAAGACCGCCGGAAGATTGAGGAGCTTGGCCGCCCTGCTGGATCGGTTCTGCGCGTTCACCTACACCTTCAACGCAAGCCGATCATCACGATCCCGGCGACAGCCGAGCAGCTTTCTCTCTCTGCGCCTACTGTGGCGAAGGCCTTGCAGCACATGGTCAAGCTCGGCATGGTTCGCGAGACGACCGGCAAGCAGCGGCATCGGCTCTTCACGTATCACCGCTACCTGGAAATCCTCAACCGGGGCACCGAACTGCCAAAGCGAGCTATTGGCGGTAGCTAACTGCGACAGAATTGAGGCTTGGGGTCACACGAACTGTCGCGGGGAAGGGGAAGAGTCATGAGTGATTCTAGCGGTCCGGACGAGAAGAAACCTTGGATGAGTGGTGGCCCGTCGATGTATCGGGAACCCGCTGAGAGGTTGCCGATGGACGTATTTTCCTACACGAGAGAGGCTGGGCATTGCCTCCAAGAGAGGCGGTTCCTCGCCTGCGTTGCGATGGCCTCGACCGCAGTCGAGCTCATCCTAAATCGCGATCGACGTCTCAGAGTACTGCCTAATTTCAGGGCATCAGATGCGTGGGCGTACCTGAACAACCGAACTCTCCGGATTGCACGAGAAAACGGTCTGCCAACAGATGCCCTCCTTTCACCAGGTGACGACCTCGATAGCAACAAACCGATTGCGTTCGTACAGTTCCGAAACAAAGTCGCCCACGGAGAGATATCGAACCTAGTGAGCGATCTCAGCGATTACGACCCCAGTGCTGAACAGATGGCGGTTGACCAAGAGAGCAAAATGCGAAGCTTCGTCAGTGAATGGTTCAATACGGCTCCAGACGTTCAGGAGGGACATATACGCGGGAATCGCTGGCCTGATGCGGTTTAACTCCGGCCACTTGTTTGCGTTCCGTGATCGTACCACTCGAAATCCTACGAGATCCAAGTTCCGGCGCGCCCAACAATGTGCCAAGCTCCCGTTTCCTTCGACAGGTAAAGATAAGTTCCTTCCCCACAGAGGCCGCAATAGGTTAGCTGCGCATAAACAATCGCATGCTTTCCACCAGGATCGAATCCGACGCGCGAAAGGGTGATTACACCCCAACTCTTCCGCAGAAGCCCACTGAGCTCAACGGTGTGGGGGGAATCCATGTGGCCCGGGCGATAAATCTTGTCCAGTTCCTTCTGGCCGACCATTCTGAACGCGTGAGGAAGGCTGAACCTTGGTGGGATGTGAAACCGAAAGACATTCTTGGCCGTGTAGCTGGCTCTCATGGTGAGAGGCAACGCCAACTTCTCGGAATGGAAGTTGGAAATACCGAAACGGCCCACAGGCTCTGTCTTATCAAGAATCACGTAGTAGGAGACACTATCCCCGCTGAAGGCCTCCCGAATTGTTGCCTCATAGACAGCAAATTCCTCCGAATCCCACTGCAGACCCCAAATTGCCCCGCAGAAAACCAATAGGACCGTGCCCAGATAGGCGGCCCCTCGCAATCGCGCTTGGCGGGTCATTTCTTCAAAGAGACACCATGACCAGCCAGATGGTTCCCGAAGATTGTGGTCCTATGTCTTGGAGAACTTCTCGCGCCGGAAATTGGAGCAAAATATCCGTGCTGCATCAATGGAGCCCGCCATCAAGAAATCACCGAATGGATTGGCAGAACATTTGACCGTGCGGCTTTCGATCTGGCTACAACCAACCAGATACTCCGGCAACTTTTCCCCTAATTCAGGACCATACTAATCAAGTGCCCGCACTTCTCTCAAGCACCCGAGCGTGACTTCGAACGTCGGGTCAGATTGAGCAGTTCAAGAAAATCTTCATTTGGAAGAGGTGGCCGCTTGTCGACATGCGGCAGATAGCGCGATGAGTCTGGCCCCCAGTCGAAATATAAACCACAATCTGGCTCCGCAAGATGGTCTGCGATCTCGCGAGAGATCTCAAGAGTCTGGGAGAATAGCATCATTCTCTCTCGGTCCCCGAGCAACTGGGCGAACACGTCCATTCGGTAGCGTCCCTCAGTAAAGCGGAAAGAGCTTCCATCTCTGGGAGCCAGAAAATGATGATTAGCCGATATCCCCGCTTCGCCAACAAACAACCCACTGCCGCGAACCAACCGTTCATCGCCGTACACCCAAATGTTGAAATTTTGATGGGTCTCATTCCGTGAAAGCGCAACGTGCATGCTTTCCACGACGCGACCCCGTTTCGATGTCGCGAAAAGCAGAGTTCGCAAATAGACTTTGGGTAGGGGCGCTTCGTCTCGTGAACGTGGAGTATCTGGCCCGAAGTATATGACCGTTGGCTGGGTCATTTTGACTGTACCGCGACGGAAAAGCGTCAACCACGCCGTCACGGCTGACATGCACAAGGCTAATACGGAAATTATGACTGAGATTGGCTCTGCCATCAAAACTAGCCTCAGGCGGCGCGAGCGCTGATTATCCCACAGCGGACTGAACGAACCTAGCTTCCCACGGACATAGTCGTGGACCCAAACCGTAAAGATCACCGAAAACCGGATTTTGTTGGTGAGGTTTCCCCGTTTTTCCTCCTCTGTATAGATGAGGAGAGTTTTTGCTCAATGCCCAACCACGAGCGTGGGACCGTCGCTGTAACACGTCAAGCACCCGGGGCGACGAACCCGCAGGTCTTGCGGGAGCAATTCAAGCATCTGCAGGTAGGAGGCTGTGCGATTAGCGTAGGTATACGTCCCCTTAATGGCAAGGCAACGACCGCAGTTATGCC